>JAGDMS010000001.1 GCA_017860575.1 Deltaproteobacteria bacterium
ATAGCAACTTCAGCACCTGCACGGACTCACCGAGACGGCGGGCACGACCGCCGGGAGTGTAGAAGGGGATGCCGTAGGCAACGTGCTCCGGCTCAAACCACCCGGCACCGATGCCGACGATCAGCCGTCCGTTGCTCACCTGGTCGACGGTGGCCACCATCTTCGCCAGCACGGCGGGATACCGGTAGGTATTGCCGGTCACGAGCAGCCCCAGGTGCGCCTGCCGTGTCTGAGCGGCCAGCGCGGCCAACAAGGTCCAGCCTTCGAGGCACGGCCCCGTGATGTCGCTGAAGATCGGCATGAAATGGTCAAAGGCGAAGAGCGAATCGAAGCCGAGGTCGTCGGCCTCCTTCCAGGTGTCGACGATGTCCTGGTACGTCACCTGCTGTGGTGGCGTTTGGATCCCGAACCGCACGCTCCCGCGTTTCGCGGGCGTGGTCTCCTTGGCGCGCACGGCGCTACTGCACCCTGCCAGTGTCACCGCAATTCCGGCGGCACCCGCCGTCTGGATGAAGCGCCGGCGCGACAGATTCGGGTCTCGATCTTCAGCCATGGCAAACCCTCCTATTCTTCCATGATGTCCCCAATGTCGGGTCAATCTCAATCCCGGTCCAGCACATTCGGTCGGTATTCCGCTCGCGGCGCCCCGCCGCCTCCGATTGGCGCTTTCATTTGATCAGCACTGGAGCATTCGGGCACGCTTGGCTATACCGGACTCCCGGCGAGTACAGTCTGTATGGGGGAGGAAGTTATGCAGGAGCGCCCAAGCGGGAGCGCGGCACTGGTGGTGGCCATCGTTGTGGTTGCCGTCGTCCTGGCAGCGAGCAACATCGGTGCGCTTGCCTACGTCTGGGGGGCGAGTGGCGCCCCGCATGACACCGACCTTGCGGCGTTGGCGAGGCAGCACCTCCCTGCCCTGCTCTATTTCATCGCCGCCCCGCTTGTGGCCGGCGGTGTCAGCGCATTTCTCGCCGCCCGGCGGCTCGCGGCGGCGCGCCCGGTCGGAGCCGTCACGCGCGGTGAAGCGCGGGCGGCGGTTCCAACGCCACCCTCCCCCGCGTTTGCCTTGCGCCTGCTCGGCCTGCTGCAGCAGGAGGGACGCTTGGTCGACTTCGTCAGCGAGGACATCGACTCCTACAGCGACGAGCAGGTCGGTGCCGCTGTGCGGGCCATCCATGCTGGCTGCCGGAAGGTGCTGAACGAGCACGTGCAACTGCAGCACATCCTCGCCGGCGAGGACGGCAGCGAGGTCGTGGTCGAGGCCGGCTTCGATCCCGCTGCGGTGCGGCTCACCGGCAACGTCACCGGCACCCCCCCGTTCCGCGGCACGTTGCAGCACAGCGGCTGGCGCGCCACGAAGGTTACGTTGCCGGAGACATCCGCCGCAGTCGACCCGGCGATCATCGCCCCGGCGGAGGTGGAAATCGCTTGATCGGGGTTGGGCGTCAGGGGTTAGGGCTCAGGGTCAGACTATGAATGCGCTTGCAAGCAGCAATTGGCGGCATCGCACGGAGAGAGTTTGTTGAAGCACCCGTCCCCGAACCGTGACACCCGACACCCGCAGTTTGTCGTCGGCATCGACCTGGGCACCACGAACAGCGTCGTGGCCTTCAGCGACGTCAGGCAGGAGGTCCCGGGGCCGATCGAGGTCTTCGCCATTCCGCAGTCGACGGCGGTCGGGACCGTCGAGGCGCGGCCGCAGCTTCCCTCGTTTTTGTACATTCCCGCCGCGGGAGAGTTTCCAGCCGGGGCTATGCGGTTGCCGTGGGGCGAGGCACCGCAGTACGTCGTGGGACACTTTGCCCACAGGCGTGGCGCCGAAGTGCCTGCCCGGCTGGTGGCCTCGGCGAAATCCTGGCTGTCGTATGCGGGTGTCGATCGCGCCGCCCCGATCCTGCCGTGGGGAAGTCCGGAGGACGTCGCCAAGCTCTCGCCCGTTGCCGTATCGACGGCGTATCTGTCCCATATCCGCAACGCCTGGAACGCCGCCTTTCCCGATGCGCCGCTGGAACGGCAGGAAGTGCTGCTCACCGTGCCCGCGTCGTTCGACGCGGTGGCGCGCGAGCTGACGGTACGAGCGGCGCATGAGGCCGGGCTGTCCCACCTCACGTTGCTCGAAGAGCCGCAGGCGGCCTTCTACGCCTGGATCGACGCCAACGGTGACCGCTGGCGCGAAGCCGTGCACGTCGGTGACCTGGTGCTGGTCTGCGACGTCGGCGGCGGCACCACTGACTTCACGTTGATTGCCGTGCGCCAGGAACAGGGCAGCCTGGTGCTCGACCGGGTCGCCGTCGGCGATCACATCCTCCTGGGCGGCGACAACATGGATCTCGCCCTCGCCTACGCCGTCCGCACCCGCCTCGCCGATGCCAAGACGCAACTCGACCCCTGGCAGTTCCGTGGCCTCACCATGAGTTGCCGCGAAGCCAAGGAGCGTTTGCTCGGCGGTACCGACACGAAGCATCCGGTTTCGATTCTCGGCCGGGGCCGCAAGCTGGTTGGCGGAACCGTGCGCACCGACATCGAGCGCCAGGAGGTCGATCGGATCCTCCTCGATGGTTTCTTCCCGTACGCGGAACTGAGCGACCGTCCACAGGCGCAGCGCCGTACCGCGCTGCAGGAGATCGGCCTCCCCTACGCCACGGATCCGGCGGTTACGCGTCATCTGGCACAGTTCCTCAACCGTCATCGCGGCGCGGTTGCGGAAGCCGGAGCCGCCACTGCGGCGCATCCGACGGCGGTGCTCTTCAATGGCGGTGTCACGCGCGCCGCCGGGCTGCGCGAACGCCTGCTCCAGGTGCTGGACGGTTGGTTCGATGCCGCGCAGCCGGTTCGTTTGCTCGCTGGTGGCGATCCCGAGCACGCGGTCGCGCGCGGCGCGGCGTACTACGGATTGGCGCGGCGCGGCCGCGGTGTCCGGATCCGCGGCGGCACGGCACGCGCGTATTATGTCGGCATCGAGACGGCGATGCCCGCGGTTCCCGGCCTCCGCCCGCCCATCAAGGCGCTGTGCGTCGTGCCGCAGGGTCTGGAGGAAGACAGCGAAGTGCTCCTGCCGGGGCAGGAGTTCGGCCTGGTGGTCGGCGAGCCCGCTGAGTTCCGCTTCCTGACGTCCGCGACACGTCGCGACGACCAGGTGGGGACGCTCGTCGAATCGTGGGATGACGACATCACCGAGTTGGCGCCGATCGAAACCACGCTGGAATGGGAAGGCCAGGAAGGCACCGCCGTCCCGGTGCGCCTGGAAGCCCGGGTCACCGAAGTGGGCGTCCTCGAGTTGTGGTGCGTCAGTCGCGATGGCACGCGCCGCTGGAAGCTGGAATTCAATCTCAGGGGTCAGGGTCCAGGTGTCGGGGGTCAGTGAAGATGCGCTCCGACCCCCAAGCGCCCAAGCCCTCACGCCCCCACGCCCTCCAATGAAACGTTACATCATCGGCATCGACCTTGGTACGACCAACTCGGCGGCGGCGTACGTGGACACGTCCGATGGGTCGCGCCAAGTGCAGCAGCTGATGATTCCCCAGCTCGTGTCCGAGGGCTCGGTCGCGGAGCGCGCGACGCTCCCATCCTTTCTCTACATTGGTGGTGAGCACGATGTGGCGCCCGGTAGTCTCGGGCTGGCCTGGGACCAGGCGCGGACGTACGCCGTTGGTGAATTTGCCCGGTTGCAGGGCGCCCGCGTTCCCGGGCGATTGGTTTCTTCGGCGAAGTCGTGGTTGTGCCACGGCGGCGTCGATCGTAAGGCCGCAATTCTCCCATGGAGCGCACCCGCAGATGTACCGAAACTCTCCCCCGTCGAAGCCTCGGCCCGGTACCTGCTGCATTTCCGCGAGGTGTGGAGGCAGGAGTTTCCGAACGCCCCGCTCGAGGCGCAAGACGTCATCCTCACCGTTCCAGCCTCGTTCGACGAAGTGGCGCGCGAACTGACCGTCGAGGCGGCGCATCGCGCTGGGCTGGCGCGGGTGGTCCTGCTGGAAGAGCCGCAAGCGGCCGTTTACGCCTGGGTCCATCACCACGAGACCGCACTCGATCAGCTCGCCGGCCTACACCGGATTCTCGTCGTCGACATCGGGGGCGGCACCACCGACTTCAGTCTGATCGCCGTCCGACATGACGACGGTCGCGTGAGCCTCGATCGCGTTGCCGTTGGCGATCACCTGTTGCTCGGCGGCGACAACATCGACGTTGCACTGGCTCGGCTGCTCGAGCCCCGGCTGGGGACGAAGCTGGACAGTCAGCGCTGGCACGCACTGACGAGCCTCTGCCGCACCGCCAAGGAGACATTGCTGGGGCCGGAGCCCCCCGCCGACGTCCCCGTTCGTCTCGTTGGTCGTGGCCGCACGGTGGTGGGCGGTGTCGTTAGCACCCAAGTGACACGCGACGAGGTCGAAGGGCTCGTCCTCGAAGGGTTCTTCCCCCTCACCCCGTCCGATGCGTTACCGCGGCGCCTGGCTCGCGCTGGCTTGCAGGAATGGGGTTTGCCGTTCGCGAGCGAGGCGGAGGTCTCACGGCATCTCGCCGCCTTTCTCCAGCAGCATCGATCGGACACTGTAGCCGGCACGGAGGAGCCGTCGGGCCACGCCGATGCATGGCCCGACGCCATTCTCTTCAACGGCGGAGCGCTCAAACCAGCGATCATCCGTGATCGGCTGCGTGCCTTAATCCGGCATTGGAGCGGCCGCGAGCCGGCGGTCCTCGAAAGCGTCGATCTGGATCTCGCCGTCGCCCGGGGCGCCGCATACTACGGCCTGGTGCGCCGCGGCCTTGGTGTGCGCATCGGCGGCGGCAGCGCCCGCTCGTACTATCTCGGCATCGGCGCCGCAGAGGGCCTCGAGGGTGCGACCGAGCCCGACTCCCGCATTACCGTCTTGTGCCTGGCACCGCGGGGCATGCACGAGGGCGACGAGGTCGAGATCACCGAGCCGGCACTCGATGTCCTGGCGAATCGCGCCGTCAGTTTCCCACTGTTCGCCTCGAGCACGCGGACCGGGGAGCGTGCCGGGCAACTGGTGCTGGCCGAGCCCGATTCCGTCACCGAACTGCCGCCCATCCGTACCGTGCTGCGCTTCGGCAAAAAGCTTGCGGCCCGCAAGATCCCGGTGCATGTCGTCGCGCGCCTGACCGAGGTGGGCACGCTGGAAGTCTGGTGTCGCTCGCTGACCACGGAGCATCGTTGGAGACTGCAGTTCCAGCTCCGCGAACACGCTGCGCCGGTTGCCGAGGAAGAGGGCGAGCCGGAAGCACGATCGGAAGCGGAGTCGGTAATCGGCGAAACGCAACTCGAGGCGGCTGTGCAGATCGTGCGTGCCGTCTTTCCGGGTGGCGACGTGCACAGCCACGGCGACCCCGTCGGCATCGTGCGGGCGGTGGAGGACGCGCTGGGGACCGGCAAGGACGCCTGGCCGTTGCTCGCCATTCGCAAGCTCTGGGATGCCTTGTGGGACGGGCAGCAGCGGCGCGACGTGAGCCAGGCGCACGAGGCCCGGTGGCTCAACCTCAGCGGTTTTCTGCTGCGGCCGGGGTTCGGCGCGGAGCTCGACGATTGGCGTATCCAGCAACTGTGGAAGTTGAAGTCGAGTGGGCTCCGGTTCCCGAAAGCCGCACAGGGTCGCACGGAGTGGTGGAACATGTGGAAACGGGTCGCGGCGGGGCTCACCCGCCCGCAGCAGATGCAACTCTACAACGAGGTTGCGCCGTACTTGCTGCCGCGGCTGAAGGGCAAAGCGAAAAGTGGTCCCAAGCCGGGACCGCAGGAGTTGCGCGAGTTCTGGCAACTGATGGCAAGCTGCGAGCAGCTCTCCGCGGAGATCAAGGCGGAGCTGGGCAATGCTCTGCTGCCGCTGGTCGTGAAGGGCAAAGCCACGACGCTTGAGCTGTGGGCCCTGGGCCGGCTCGGTGCGCGGGCCCCGTTCTCCGGGCCGCTCAACTGTGTGGTGGCCCGGGCGACCGTCGAGCAATGGGTGGAGACCGTCCTGCGCGCCGGGTGGCCGAAGGCGGAGTCGATGGTCTTCACGTTGGCGCAATTGGCACGCTGCGTCGGCGACCGCGAGCGCGACTTGGACGAGTCGCTGCGCCGGCGAATTGCTCAGCGTATCGAATCACTTCCCACAGGCCGCCGCGCCGCCCGGCTGATCACGGAATTCGTCCCCCTCGAAGCCCAGGAGCGGGCACGCATCCTTGACGAGTCACTGCCAGTGGGCCTGCAGATCCGAACCGAGAGCGCTTCGGCCGCCGCACCGCCCCAGCCCTAACCCGAGACCCCGACTCTCACGACGATCCGCACGGGGACGCATTTACTGAGGCGGCGCTCAAGAGGACCGGATTAGCATGCGAAAGATCGTCGCAGGGCTTTTCATGTCGCTGGATGGGGTGGTGGACTCGCCCGCGAGTTCGCCACACGAATGGACCAATACCGAGATGGCCGAGTGGATGGCCGACGGGATAGCGCAGGCGGACAGCGTGCTCCTCGGTGCTCGTAGCTACTTGCTCCTGGCGGAGTTTTGGCGACACCAAGGCAACGATCTGCCAATGGCGCGCTTCCTGAACCGCTCACCCAAGTACGTTCTGTCGGCTAGCGTGGACACCCTCGACTGGCAACCGGCAGCCCTGATCAGAGGCAACCTTCGCGAGGAACTCACGACGTTGAAGGGGCAACCCGGCAAGAACATCCAGGTCCCCGGTAGCCCGCGGCTGGTGCGCTGGCTGCTGTGCAATGGGCTGCTGGATGAACTCCGCCTCGCTATCTGTCCGGTCGTGGTGGGTCCCGGCATGCGCCTCTTCGATGAGATCAGTAAGCAGATCACGCTGACACTCATGGCCGCCAAGACGGCTAGCAACGGCGTTGTGGTTTTGACGTATCAGCCGGCGCGATCGAACACACGCGCCGCGGCGTAGCCCTTCAACGTCCCATGGACGACCATTCGCACGCTGTGAGACCCGATGCAGGCGCTCACGGGCATGGAGTCAAGCTGGCGGCGCTGCGGAGATTCTGACGCGCCACCACCGGCTGGGTTGCAGAGACGGACGGCGAGGAGTACTGCTGCGGGGTGACCAGCCCGTGCCGCGCACCACGACGATCGGTGCCCCTACACAGCAGGACGTCGCCGCTGTTGCGGCGAGCGTGGCGCACGGGCCGGTGCCTCCTGGCATTGCTCGCCAGCCTGCACACACTGGCGGCCTGTAGCGCGCAGCAACCGACGCGCAGTTCCTACGAGCGCCAAGCGGAGATGGAGGACGCCGCGCTGGCGGCGCTGGCGGACGAGCGTTCCGACCACCCCCAGGCGGACCCTGATGAGTCGGCGCAGCCGTCAGTGGCCAACGGCGGTGCGGCTGACGTGATGGGGCAGATCGGCGTCGCCCTGATGTCCGTGCTCATGACACTCGGTAATGCGATCCTGCCGCTGCTGATGCTCCTCTGAGCCCTTGGCCTGCGCCTAACGGGATGCGGCAGCGTATTGCACTCTGCGGCGAGGGTGTCCCCGCCGGATTTCCGAGGCGGGTTGCTGAGTGCGTGCACGCGGCGCATGCTGCCTGGAAACCGTGACGCGATCGAGCAGCAGCCGAGGGAGGGACCTGTGTCAGACCGAAACAAGAAGACGGTAATGGCGTACGTCGACGCCTTCAATCGCGGTGACATCGACGCGCTTTTGCGCCAGTTTACACCCGACGCGGTGGTGTCCGGCGTCCTCGGCTGGGGCGGTCTCGATAAGGTCAAACCAATCTGGCAAGAGCTGATCGACTGCTTCAACCTCACACTACAGGTGGAGTCGTTGGTCGCCGAGGGCAACATTGTCGCGGTGCGATACATCGAGCGCGGCAAATCGGTTCGCTCGTTCCGGGGTGGACCGGTGACGGGACGGCCCTATGAGGTGGTCGCGATGGAGTGGTTCGAGTTCCGCGACAGGCTGATCTGCCGGCGCTGCGGTGCGCGCGATTCGGCTGCCATGTTCAGGCAGATGGGACTACCGCTCACATAAAGTAGCGGCACGCCGGCGCCCGATGTCGCCGGCGTTTATTGAGCTGGTTTCGAGGTTCCGGCAGCTGCGGAAGGCTGCCGCCACCGGCTCCGATGAACTCCGGAGGAATTCCTCGCTGGCCGGGCGCCTCCATCCCTGCAGCATGCATCTTGCGACAGCCTTTATTGCCCCGCCACAGGCGCGGCCACTTCTTTCCCCGTCATTCCGCTGCGTCGCCCGTGAGGCGCTGCAGCCGTTCGATGGCTTCGAAGTACTCGTCCACCAATTGCCGCATGGTCGCCTTGACCGGGCGCATGGCGTTGATCTGGCCAACGATCTGTCCCGCCGGGTTGAACATTACGTCTCTGGCTTTGTCCGCGTAGCGGTGCATGCGCGCCATGGCGTCTGCGGTGACCATGCCCTGGAGCGGCATTCCCAAGGGCTTGGGCGCCTCGGGCGCCTCCCATGCCTCGGTCCAGTCGTTGCGCAGCATGCGAGCGGTCTTGCCGGTGAACGACCGCGAGCGCACGGTGTCTCGACTCCCGGCGTTGAGTAGCAGATCCTTTTGGACCGGGGTTAAATCCGACTCTTGCGTGGTCAGCCAGAGGGAGCCGGTCCACACGCCTTGTGCCCCCATGGCCAGCGCCGCCGCGATCTGCGCGCCACTGCCGATACCGCCGGCCGCAAGGACCGGGGTGGGGGCCACGGCATTGATCACCTCCGGCCACAGCACGACGCTACCGATCTCACCGGTGTGGCCGCCCCCTTCGTATCCTTGTGCGATGACGACATCCACCCCTGCCGCCTGGTGCGCCAGCGCTTGCTTGGCGGAGCCGCACAGGGCCGCCACCAGGCGCCCGGTCTGGTGGATTTCCTGCACGATGTCCGCAGGCGGCGTCCCCAACGCATTGGCAATCAGCCGGACCTTGTCGTGCTTGAGTCCCATGCGGAGCAGCGGCGTCGCGGTTGCTGCCGTCCACCCAAGCAGGACGTTCAATTTCTCCCCCTCCGGCAACCTCGGGACGCTATGATCCGCGAGGATCTTGTCGGCGAACGCCCGGTGTTCGGGGGGAATCATGGCATTCAGCTGCTGCTCCAGCTTTGCTGGATCCATTTCCCCTTTGCCCTCGTACTTGCCGGGGATGACGATATCGATGCCGTAGGGCTTGTCCCCGACATGCTCATCGACCCACGTCAGCGCGGTCTCACATTGTTCCGGCAAAAAGCCGTTGAGCCCCAGAACCCCAAACCCCCCGGCCCTGCTCACCGCAGCGACAACGTCGCGGCAGTGACTGAAAGCAAAGATCGGGAACTCGATTCCCAACTTGCGGCACAGTTCGGTACGCATGCGTTTCCTCTCCTCAATTTGGGGTCAGCACCATGCTTCGACAGGTTCAGCATGAGCGGATCCCGTCGCCAATTCCACTATCCTTTTCCGGTCATCCTGATTTTGTCAAAGCGTCGACAATTCGGCAATTCGATCGCTTGTTCGGCTGGCCACCCTGTGGTAGCGCTTCGGCACCCGGATTGTCTGATCGACTTGTTGGTTCATCGAGCTTCAAAGCAGTAAAGGAGTCCCCTCATGTCCGACGAGATTCTGAGCGCCGAGTTCGAGCTGGGCTTCACATACACCCGCTCGCCCGGTCCCGTCATCGGCAAGTTCCTCGCCGCCCTGCAGCAACGGCGCTTGTATGGCATCCGGGGCAGCGACGGGCGCGTGCTTTTCCCGCCAACCGAGTATGACCCGCTGACGGGCGCTGACTTGCGCGACTACGCACCCGTCGCCGAGGAGGGAGCGGTGGTGGCCTGGACCTGGGTGCGTACCCCGCGCCGCCATCATCTCCTGCGCCAACCCTTCGCCTGGGCCCTGGTCAAACTCGACGGCGCCGATACGCCGTTTCTGCATATGGTGGTCTCTGACTCCGAAGCCGACATCCACGCGGGCCTGCGCGTGAGCGTGCGCTGGGCGGACGAGCGCCGCGGTGCGATCACGGACATCGCCTGGTTCGAACCCGTCAGGAAGGAGGCGTAGCCGATGGATATCGATCTTGAACCGGTTGCGGTGTTCGAGGCACCGATTTACCTCCGCTACCACGCCACCTCGGCGCGCGCGATTACGCCCTTCCTGCACGCGCTCAGGCGGGGCATCCTGCTCGGACACCGGTCTCCCGCCACCGGCAAGGTCTTGTTCCCGCCGTTGGGCTCCTGCCCGGAGAGCGGACAACCGACGAGCGAAGAGGTCGTCCTGGCGGACACGGGAACGATCATCAGCTTTACCACCGTGCACCTGGCAATTCCCGGTAGCAAATTGAAACCGCCGTTTACCGTCGCCAACATCATGCTCGACGGCGCGGACCAATTCTTCAGCCACCTCGTGAGCGGTTGCGCGCTCGAGGATGTCGCCATCGGCATGCGCGTCCGTGCCAAGTGGCGACCGGCGTCCGAGTGGGGCTACAGTCTCGAGAACATCGAGTATTTTGTGCCGACCGGCGAACCGACGGTGGATATCCCCACACTCAAGGCGGAGCGCCTCAGATTGGCGCAGGAGCGCCGCCATGCGTGACGTCGCCATCATGGGGTACGCCCAGTCGCCGCAGGTCCGCGAGGCCCGCGGGCTCAACGAAGTCGAGATGCTCATGCCGGTGCTGCAGGCAGCCCTGGCAGACGCGCACATGACTCTGGCCGACATCGATTTCGTGTGCTCCGGCTCCTGCGACTACATCGCTGGGGGGGCGTTCTCGTTTGTCGGCGCACTAGATGCGGTCGGCGCCACGCCGTGCATGCAGGAGTCGCACGTCGAGATGGATGCCGCCTGGGCACTTTACGAGTCGTGGTTGAAGATCCAGAGCGGCCACATCAGGACGGCGCTGATTTACGGCTTTGCCAAGGCCTCCAACGGCTCGCTGCCCGACATCCTGTCGCAGCAACTCGACCCGTACTACCTGGCGCCGCTGTGGCCCGACAGCATCAGCCTGGCAGCGCTGCAGGCCAATCTTCTGCTGCAGACCGGCCGGTATGCGCAGCGCGACTTTGCCGAGGTCGTGGTCGACAGCCGCCGGCACGCACTGGCGAACCCAAACGCACAATTGAAGGGTGAGGTGACTGTCGAGGCCCTGTTGGCGGAACCGATGCTGGCGCCTCCGCTACGCAAGCACGACTGCTGCCCCATCAGCGACGGCGCCTCGGCGATGGTGATCGCTGCAGGCGAGGTGGCGCAATCGCTCGCCGACCGGCCGGTGTACATCCGCGGCATCGATCACCGCATGGAGGTGCACCAACTCGGCCAGCGTGACCTGACCACGTCCGTCTCGACGCGGCAGGCGGCCGACCGCGCCGGCGTGGGTGAGGACAAGATCGAACTGGCGGAATTGTACGCCCCGTTCAGCCCGCAGACCCTCATCCTCCAAGAATCTTTGGGGCTCCGCCCTGACGTGGTGGTCAATCCTTCCGGCGGCCCGCTGGCAGGCCACATTTTCATGTGCGCCGGGCTGGATCGGTTTGGTGAGGCAGCACGACGGATTCGCGCGGGCACCGCCGACCGGGCGGTTGCGCATGCGACCTCCGGACCGTGCCTGCAGCACAACATGGTCGCCGTGCTGGAGGGGAAGTAACATGGCGCATCGTGTTGCCGTCGTGGGCGTCGGACAGACAGTTCGCTATCGGACGAAGATCAATGCCTCGCTCGCGGGCCTGGTGCGTGAGGCGGCCCTCGAGGCACTGGCCGACGCGGAGTGCACGTGGAGTGACATCGACGCCCTGATCCTGGGTAAGGCGCCCGACATGTTCGAAGGCGTCGTCATGCCGGAGATCTACCTGGCGGAGGCGCTAGGCGGCGTGGGTAAGCCGGTCTTGCGCGTGCACACCGCTGGCAGCGTGGGGGGCTCCACCGCGATCGTGGCGGCCACACATGTGGCCAGCGGCCTGTTCAAGCGTGTGCTCACGGTCACCTTCGAAAAGCAATCCGAATCCAACGCGCACTGGGCGCTGTCTCCGTCCCTACCTTTTCGCGCACACTTCAACTCCGGTGCGGGGGGCATGTTCGCCCCCATCCTGCGCGAGTACATCCATCGCAATCGCTGCCCGGCGGACGTTGGCTGCATGGTGGCGCTGAAAGATCGCAAGCACGCTTTGCGCAATCCGCGGGCGCATCTACAAATCAAAGATATCAGTTTGCAAATGGTGAAAGACTCGCCAATGCTGTGGGAGCCCATCCGCTTTTTGGAAACCTGTCCCTCATCGGACGGTGCTTGCGCACTCGTGCTGTGCAGCGAGGATTTGGCGGAGCGCTCGGTGCGGCCGCCCGCTTGGGTGCACGGCATGGCGATGCGCTCCGAGCCGGGATTCTACCCCTGGCGCGAGGAAGTGTATCCCCACGCCACGCGGGAGTGCGCCAAGGATCTGTACCAGCAGGCCGGGATCCAGAACCCGCGCAAGGATTTCGACGTGGCGGAGGTCTACGTGCCGTTCTCCTGGTTCGAGCCCCTGTGGCTGGAGAACCTGGGTTTCGCCGATCGTGGCCAGGGCTGGAAGCTCACCGAGACCGGCGCCACGTCCCTGGACCAGGGCGGCGACATCCCTTGGAACTGTTCCGGCGGGGTATTGTCGTCGAACCCAATCGGCGCGTCCGGGATGATCCGCTTCGCCGAGGCGGCATTGCAGGTGCGCGGCATGGCCGGCGCCCACCAGGTGGACGGCGCGCGCAAGGCCCTGGGCCACGCTTACGGTGCCCACAATCAATTCTTCGCCATGTGGGTCGTCGCGGCCGACAAGCCGTGAGATGGCACCCGGCGGGACGCACGGATTAGCGGAGATTCATTGACGTATCACTCGACCGTGTCGTAGCATGCAACGCGCTGGTCATCTGAACGGCGAAGCAATGAGTTACAGCGAGGGTCGTTGGGCTGTGCCCGTACCGTTCCGAGAACACGTGGAACCCTGGTCCGGTGGCAGTCGAGGACGAGTCGGTGGCTCGAAGGGAGGCCGGGAGTGTTGCAGGTCAAATTCATCGCTCACGTCGACCGCGCCAAGTGCAGCGGTTGCAAGCTGTGTGAGAAGGTCTGCCTGACCGACACGATCAAGGTCGTCAACAAAGTAGCTGTGGTCGACGATGACTGCCTCGGCTGCACGCGGTGCGTCGACATCTGCTGGCACGACGAGGCGGTCGTCATGGTGCCGCGACCGACTCCACGTTACGTCGGCACCGACGTCAACGAGGTCGATGCCGAGCAGGTGCGGGGGCTGTGTGCGCAGGCGCATCGGTTGCCCGGCGAACTGGTGTGCGTGTGCGCCAACACCAGTGCGGGAGAAATCGCCGCCGCCATCATCAAGGGCGCGCGATCCTTCAAGGAACTCTCGTTTGCCACCGGCGTCCTGCAGGGCTGCCAGGAGTTCTGTGTCCCGCCAATTCAGCGCATGCTCAAGGTGAAGGGCGTCGATGTCACCAAGGCCGGAGGCTTCCTGAAGTACGACCAGACGCTGTCGATGTGGGACATTCCGAAAGCGGCCCAGGAGCGCTTCGAGTACCACTTTGCGGAGGATCTCGCGCTGGCGACGAAGAGTCGGGAAGGAGGAGAGTGATGCTCAAGCCCGCGGTGCCGCCACCACCCTTTATCAAGTCCGCCTACGGGCCGGCACCCCGCGCGCAACGTGCCGCCGACCTGCCGAGCTTCGCCTCGGTCGCGGTGCGCGACCTGTTTCCCGACATTGTGCCGGCGATTTATCGCGAAGAGGTCGATCTGCCCGCCATCCGGCAGGCGACCGAGCGTGCCCTGGCCGGCGTCGACATGAGCATGATTCGGCCCGGGGATACCGTGAATGTCGCGTCGTGCGAGCACGGCTTCTCCATCATGGGCGGCCGGCCTTACGCCGAGATGCTCAAGACCATCCGCGACGTGGTGCGCGAGCGCACAGGCTGTGAAAAGATCCGCTTGCGCGTCGGCTCGTGGCAGGGCTATCGCGAGGCGGCGGAAGGCATCGCGCAGCTCGGACTGGAGGCGCATTACGGCAAGGGGCGGGCCACCGGCTTCGGCCCGACCGACAAAGGGGTACCGATCGAAACCGCGGTCGGCACGTTTTACGGCATCCAGCGGGTGTACGATGCCACCTGGTTCATCCACGCCTATTACGATGACGCCCGCGAGATCTACCTGCACCGCTACACCTTCCGCCCCTTCAAAGCGTTCATGATGGCGTACGCCCGCCAGGAAACCCGCGGGCTGCTGCACATGTACCCCAACCGCAGCGGCAATTTCCTCCACAAGGCGGTGTTCGAATCGCCGTTCGTGCAGCAGCGCTACGCCTTCACCTGCTTGCTGCGCTCGTCGCCGGACGGCATCACCGGGATCGAGGCCAACCGCGACCTCTACGAGATCAATCGTCACATCATCCGCGACCATCTGCGGGATTACGGCAAGATGCTCAAGCTGTTCGAATCCATCGATGAGTGCGTGCCCATCATCGACGGTGGGCGCTGGCTCTTCTACATCCCGGCCGGTGGGCTGACGTTCTGCGAGCTCCTTTACGGTACGCGCGACAATCTCGACCTGACGAACCCCTATACCACCGCGGCATGGGACATTCGCGATCCGGATATCATGGCGTTGACGAACCCCGCGATCCGAGCCCTGGTCATCAACCAGATGTGGCGCGGGATCCCATGCGCCGGAATCACCTGGCGCTACCCGACGGCACTGGTCGGCCAGGACCTCACCGACATGTTCGACCAGGATGCGTCCAGCCCTGGCCTGGTCAGTGCCGTGATGACCATGGATACGCTCGAGCAGGCCGTGGACTGGGCGAAACAGACCGCGGGCACGGACCGTCTGATCGCCTTTGACGGTAGTTTCGGCCACATCAACTGCAGCCCTTCCATGGGAGAGTACCTCATCCGCAAGGCTCCAGAGGTGATCCGCAAGGTCGATGCGGAGCTTCCGAAATGGCTCAAGCAGCGTGGGCTGAGCCCGGAGATTCCGCCACCGTCATTTCGGCCAGCGAGCGAGGAGGCGACCGTCGCTTGACCGCGATGCGCGTCAGCGTGCCCGACTTACGGGACGAGATCCTCCGCAGCGTGGCGGGCAAGCAGGTGGTGGCCTGCATCATCGTCGAGGACGATGGCATCCTGGCGGAGTCCGACGCCGTGGCGAGCGAGGCGTGCCGCCTGGGACTGCGCTTGCAGCGCATCAGTACCGACGGCCCCGTGCGCCAGGGCGACGAAATCGTCCGCTTCGTCGGTAGTGCCAAGCAAATTGCCATCGCCGAGGACGTCCTGATCGGGGTCATGGCCAAGGCATCCGGGATCGCCACCGCAGCACGGCGCTTTGTCGACCAGGCAGGCGGTCGGCCGAAGATCGTCAGCGGCGCCTGGAAGAAGATGCCCGCGTCACAGAAGGAGAGCATCCGTCGCGCCGTGCTGCTGGGCGGCGCCTCCTGCCGGATCACCGACCGTCCCTTCGTCTATCTCGACAAGAATTACATCCGCATGCTCGGCGGCATCGTCAGCAGCCTCGCAGCTGTGGCCGGGTTCGCCGACCGCGAGAAGGTCGTCCAGCTCAAAGGCCGCTACCAGGACATTATGCAGGAGGCCGCCGAAGCGGTGGGCGCGGGCGCCGATCTCCTTCACATCGATTCGGGACGGCCCGATGACGTCAACCGCGTCAGCCAAGCCTTGCGCCAGCTCGGTCTGCGCCACCAGGTGCGCCTGGCCTTCGGCGGCAATGTGCGGCTCGAGGACCTCGACCGGTTGCGGATGCTGGACATCGATATCTTGGATATCGGCCGCCAGATCGTGGACGCCCCACTTCTCGACATGCGGATGGAGGTGTGCGGCGTTGCCGATACGCAGGAAGCACGCGAGGGGTGCGCGGACCATGCAGCCGTACCATCTCCTGCATAAGACCGAGCTCAAGATCGAGCGCATCACGCTACGCGGCGCCAACCTGACCGAACTGGCGGCGGTCGTGGCGGATACGTTATCTTTGGAGCGCGAGAAGGTCTTGGTCATCGACGTCCGCGACGACACCGTCGCACTCGACATTCTCCAGGAGCGCGTCGACGCCGACAGCATCGTCGGCAAACAAGACTTGCTATTGCGGCGCCTGTCCGCGCTGCCTGGCGTCGGCATCACGGCGCAGACACGGTGTTCCTCCGACGGGATGCTGGGGTGGATCGCTTGGGACGAAGCGGAGGGACGACAAGCGCTGCGGCATTCCGAGAAGATCGCCGCCGCGGTTCGCCGCACCCTGTCCCGCCGCGCCATTGTCTTTTCGACTGGTGCCGAGGTCGTCGCCGGTCGAATCCAGGATACGAACACGCCCGCCATCGCGCGGCGGCTCGAGGCCGAGGGTTATTCCGTGACGCGGGGCGCCACGCTCGGTGACGACGTGGATCTCATCTTCGCGTATCTGCGCACCGCGGTGGAGGATGATGGCTACGGCCTGGTGATTACGACGGGCGGGACCGGTGCGGAGGACAAGGACTGTACGGTTGAGGCGATCCAGGCAGTCGATCCGGATGCCGCCACTCCGGTTCGGCAGGCGCGACTTGGCGGAGACGATTGCCGAGACCCTCCGCGCCTTGCTGCGCGCGCGATCGAGCCAGCCATCCCACGCCCATCATGCGCAGCACGGTTGAGGCGTGGAGCCTCTCGGA
Organism: Deltaproteobacteria bacterium; assembly: GCA_017860575.1. Lineage (GTDB taxonomy): Bacteria > Desulfobacterota > Binatia > HRBIN30 > HRBIN30 > JAGDMS01. The sequence continues at coordinate 16,602 of JAGDMS010000001.1, forward strand.
CCACACGCGCAAAACATTCGGCTACCGTCAAGGCAGCCATCCGTCGACCGAGGCGAGTTGGGGAGCATCAAGATGTCCGAGCAATTTCCACGTCTCTTCTCACCCATGCAGATTGGCTCCATGACCGTGCGCAACCGTATCGTCATGAGCGCACATGTCACGGGGCACGCCCTGGATTTTGTGCCCAATGATCGCATCATCGCCTACTGGGCGGCCCGGGCGCGCGGGGGGGTGGGCCTGATCGGCATGCAGTTGCACTGGGTACACGCGGTCCCCGAACGGAATCCCTTCTACCACCCGCAGATGCTCGATGGGTTGCGGCGAGCGGCGGAGGCGGTGCATGCCCATGGGGCAAAGATCACGTGTCAGATCGGCAACATGGGCGCCGAAATGGGCCACTTTGGCTTTCCGTCCCCATGGGCCCCGTCGGCGGTACTGGGGCCGAATAGTTGGGCGGAGGTGTTCATGGCCCATACGATGACCACCGACGAGATCAAGGGCATGATCGACAGCTTCGTGCACGCGGCGTTGCTGGTACAGCAAGCGGGGATCGACGGAGTGGAACTGCACAACGCGCACGGGTATCTGCTCAACGAATTCATGTCGCCGCACTGGAATGCGCGCACCGACGAATACGGCGGCTCGCTCGAAAATCGGATGCGCCTGCCCCTCCAGGTCATCAATGCGGTGCGCGCGGCCGTGGGGCCCGATTTTGCGGTCGGCATGCGCATCAGCGGCGATGAATTCGTGCCCGGCGGCTATACCCTCGACGACATGCGCACCATGGCGCCCCTGCTGACCCACAACGGCAAACTCGACTTCCTCAATGTCAGCGCCGGCAACTACCTGTACGCCTCCACTGTCGTCGATCCGATGTACTATCCGCTGAACTCCTTCGTGCAGTGCGCGGCGGCGATTAAGGCGGTCGTCGATGTGCCCGTGTTTGCCCGCGGACGCATCATCGATCCGCAGCAGGCGGAGCAGATCCTCGCCGACGGCCATGCCGATATGGTGAGTATGGTGCGGGCAAACATCGCGGACCCGGAGTTCGCCAACAAGGCGCGCACCGGCCGCACTGACGAGATTAGAACGTGCATCGGTTGCAATGAAGGTTGCTGGGGGCAGGTTGCCCGGTTTCACATGGACGGTATGAGCTGTACGATGAATCCTGCCACGGGCCGCGAACACCTGCCCGGGTGGGAGGTCTTGCAGCCGGCGGCGGTGAGAAAGCACGTCATGGTCATCGGAGGCGGTCCGGCCGGGTTGGAGACCGCCAGGGTCGCAGCGGAGCGCGGGCACCGGGTCTCACTTTACGAGCGCGGTGCCGAACTGGGCGGCCAGACGTTGGTCGCCGCCAAAGCCCCGGGGCGCGAGAGCTTCCTCGACCTGGTGCGGTATTACAGCCACCAGATGCGTCTGCTCAACGTGGCGGTGCACCTGGGCACCGAAGCGACCGCACAAACGGTGCAGGCCGAGTCACCCGACGCGGTAGTGGTAGCCACCGGGTCGGCGCCGTACTTTCCCCGTTTTCCCGGCGCCGAAGGAGCAAACGTAGTCGAGGTCAGAACGGTGCTCAATGGCGCTGCGGTGGTTGGTGATCGCGTCATCATCGTTGCGCTCGACAACGACATCCAGTCATTGAGCTGCGCCGACTTTTTGGCCGAACGCGGCAAGCAGGTGGAAGTGCTCGGGCGGAACTATGATTTCGGCTCGAAGCTCGACTCCGCCACGAAGCACGCGATTCACCAACGGCTGTACCGGCACGGCATCACCCTCACGCCCAACACCGGCGTCAAGGAGATCCACGGACGGACCGTGGTCACCTACAATGTGTTCACGGAAGCGGAGAGGCGGATCGACGGCGTGGACACCGTGGTCATCGCCTGCGGGGGACAGGAGGACAACGCCTTGTATTGCTCCCTGAAGGCGCAGGTGGGCGAGATCCATCTTGCCGGCGACGCCAATGGCGTCCGGCGGATATCTGATGCCACCTTGGACGGGGCGATCGTCGGCAGGGCACTGTAGACGCGGACGGGAGGGAAGCGATGACCATCGATGAACTGATCTCCAGAGAGGAAATCCACGACGTGCTGAAGCGGCTGGCCCGCGGCACCGATCGACTCGACGCCGATCTGATCATCTCTTGCTATCACCCGGACGGCTATGACGATCACAACAATTTCCGCGGCTCGCCTGTCGAATTCGCCCGGTGGGTCTGCGAGGTACTCCCGGGATTTGAGGCCACCATGCACTGTATCGGCGCGCCGCTGATCGAGCTGACCGGCGATACGGCGCAGGTGAACACCTATTGCGTTGCCCATCACTTGATGGGCCAGGGCCCGCACGGCGCGCGGGGCGATTTCGTGCTCGGCCTGCGCTACGTGGATCGGTTCGAGCGCCGCAACGGCCGGTGGCTCATCGCCAAGCGCGTCTGCGCCTTTGACTGGTCGTACACCGTTCCGATCGCGGGCGCACCCAACGCCTGGTTCGGCGAGGATTTCACCGTCGGCGCGCGGGACCGCACGGACATCACGTACCGCAGGGTGTGAGCGCCGCCATCGCGCTAGGCATACAGCCGCGGCTCGCCGGGTGGTCGCGTCTTCCAGCGCTTGTGAAACCAGATCCACTGCTCCGGGTAGCGTCGGATCATGTCTTCGAGGACGGCGGTGCAGCGCTGGGTCGTGATGCGAATGTCGTCCTCCCGATTGCCGGTCGATGCCACCTCGACATCGGGCAGTATCTCGACGCGGTGCCGGCCGCTTTCCCCTTCGCGCACGAGAAACACCGGGAGGATGGGTGCGCCGGTCAACATCGCCAGACGCGCCGGTCCCGGCGTCGTGCAGGCGGCGAGCCCGAAGAAATCGACGAACACACCGAAACTGAAGACCTGATTCTGGTCGGCCGGCACCACCAGGATCCCGTGCTGCTTCAGCACGCGCAGCGCCTCCTTGGCCGCCGCCCGCTTCTCGATCGCGCGCGTCCCCGCCTTGCTGCGGACGACACGGATGGCCTCGTTGAACACCTTGTTGCGCATCGCGCGATGCACCAGCGTGATGGGATGCCCCAGTAAGCCGTGGGCATACGCCAGCAACTCCCAGTTGCCGAAGTGGCCGGTCAGGATGACCATGCCGGTCTTTCCGGCCCGTTCGAGCGCGTGTTCCCAGGCCGGGCGGTCTGCGAACGTCACGAGGTGAGGCAATTCCTCGGCAGTCAGCCGTGGCAGGTGGCAGAACTCCGCACCCAGGCGCCCGAGGTTCCGGGAGCTCGCGCGCAATATGCGCCGCCGCTCCGCAAGCGATTTCTCCGGAAAGGCCAACTGCAGATTGAACAGCGCAACGCGCCGGGCGCGTGCAGCGACCACGTACAACAGTTCCCCGATGCATGCGCCGACGCGCAGTGCCACCGTAAGCGGCAGCGCCGCAAAGAAGATAAAGGCCGCACGAAAGACGGCGTACTCGATCCGGTCCGTCAGTGCGACGCGATGGACCACGTGTGCCGGTTCCGAGGGCGCCTGCGCCTGGCTCATGCGATTGAGAGACGGGAGGTCGCTGCCTCGGCGCCGTGCGTGCCGTGGCGGCGCTCCGCGCTCCGTGGCTGTGTCACCGCCGACGCTTCAGGCCACCGAACCCAGCGGTTCCGCACTGCCGAAGGCGGCACGCTCCTTCGCCAGGAGTTCGGCGTAGACCTGTCGGTCGACTTCACGAAAACGTTCGAGGGCTTCCTCGACCCGGTCGGCGCCGCCGGTGTTCGCTGCCAATTCGTCCATCTTCGCCCTGATCCACGCGATATGCCATTTCTCGTCCTTGGTGACCTCGCGCAGTACCGCCAGGGTGTCCGCATCCACATCGGGACGTTGCGCGTGTTCCACGTAGCGCTCATGCGCGCGCTCCTCCACCACCACCGTGAGCGCCAGGATATCAATGACCGAGCGCGGAACGACCCGCAGCCCGATGCGCGTCTGATAACCGTCCGCAATCGGCGACGGGTCCCCACCCAGATCCGTGATGCGCTTGGTCCACAACCACGAGTGCCGTGTTTCATCAGCCAGATGTAACGACAGTTTCGTTTGCGAGTCCGGATCGGTCAAATGTGACATCAACCGCAGCAGCAGATTGGCCCCGCGCAGTTCCGCATCACGGTAATAATTCATCAACAGGATCATTCGTGGATCCGCAGGCATTTAGGTCCTCCTCTGAGAGCGCATATCACCTCTCGGTCAACGCTGACGGTACGCTGTTTGCTGCGACGATACGCGATCCGCGATAGGCTATTTCCGATATGCAATAAGCGATACGCGAAAACACTCCGTCACACCAGCCCGGCCTTCAGGAGGTCGTGCAGATGCACGATACCAATTGGCGTGCGGCGCTCGGGCGCGAGCACGAAGAGTGCGGTGATGCTGTGGCGCTCCATGATGGCCAGTGCCTGTGCAGCCAACGCAGTCGCCGCAACGGTCTTCGGGTTGCGCGTCATCAGCTCGCCGGCGGTCGCCTGCCGGATATCGTCCACCCGCTCCAGGGCGCGCCGCAAGTCACCGTCGGTGATCACGCCGATGAGTTCTCCCTTCGCGTTGACAACCCCCGTGATCCCCAGCCGCTTGCTGGTAATCTCCAGCAACGTATCCTTGAATGGGGTTGACGCGGCGACGCTGGGGATAGCGTCACCGGCATGCATGAGGTCGGCCACTTTGAGAAAGCGTCGCCCCAGGGCCCCCGCCGGGTGCAGGACGGCAAAATCTTCGGCGCCAAAGCCCTTACGTTCCAGGAGCGCCACCGCCAACGCGTCGCCCAGCGCCAAGGCGGCCGTGGTGCTGGCCGTCGGTGACAGACCGAGGGGGCATGCCTCCTCCGCCACGCCGACATCGAGCACCACATCCGCCGCATTGGCCAACGTCGATGTCGGGTTGCCGGTGAGCGCGATGAGCGGCAGTTCCAGGCGCTTGACCAGCGGCAGGAGCCGCACGACCTCGTCCGACTCGCCGCTGCTGGAGAGCGCCAGCACGGCATCGCCCTTCATGAACACGCCCGCATCCCCGTGCGCCGCCTCGCCGGCGTGCAGAAAGATCGCTGGTGTACCGGTGCTGGTGAAGGTAGCCGCGATCTTGCGGCCGATGATGCCCGACTTCCCCATGCCGCTGACCACGACCTTCCCCTTACAGCCGGCCAACAAATCCAGCGCCCGGTCGAAGCGGGCATCGAGTCGATCCGCCAGCGCCATGACGGCGTTGGCTTCGGTGAGTAACACATGTCGGGCCTGGCGGAGCCCTTCGCTCTCGCCGCCACGCCGCACCGCTGGTGGGCGCCTAGCTTTCCTTGGTAAGGGCATCGATCCGCTTCAGTTCGCGCAGCAGCGCTTCCAGTTCGTCGAGACGGTACGAGTTTGGGCCATCGCTGAGCGCCTGATCGGGATTTTCGTGGACTTCGAGAAAGACCGCATCGACGCCGACGGCCACGGCGGCGCGGGCAAGCGGGCGAATGAAGTGCCGCTGCCCACCGGAGGCGGTCCCCTGCCCTCCCGGCAACTGCACGCTGTGACCGGCATCGTAGACGACCGGGTAGCCAAATTCCGCCAGCGCAGGTAGCGACCGCATGTCCGCCACCAGGTTGTTGTACCCGAACGAGACCCCACGCTCGGTCACCATCAGATTGTGATTGCCCGTACTGGCCAGTTTTCCCAGCACGGGCCCCATGTCCCACGGAGCCAGAAACTGTCCCTTCTTGACGTTCACGGGCCGGCCAGCGCCTGCAACGGCCAGCAGAAAATCCGTCTGCCGACAGAGAAACGCGGGCGTTTGCAGCACGTCCGCCACCTCGGCGACGGCCGCCACTTGACTGGGCTCATGTACGTCGGTGATTACCGGCACGCCGACTTCGCGCCGGACCGCCGCGAGGATCTCCAGGCCGTCGTGCAGGCCGGGGCCGCGGTAGGCGGCGCCCGCGGTGCGGTTGGCCTTGTCGAACGAGGACTTGTAGACGAGCGGCACACCCACCCGCTCCGTGATCGCGCGCAGCGCCGCGGCGTGGCGCATCGCATGGTCGCGGCTTTCGATCACACACGGCCCTCCGATAAAGACGAACGGCCGGCCGCCGCCGAGGCGCAGCGGCCCCACTGTCACGGTGCGCGCGGACGGCATGCTAGCGTGACACAGCGCTCAGCAACGGCGCTCGCAGTAACTCCGTCCTCCGCTGCAGGGCCGCCTTGATGAAGCCCTTGAACATCGGGTGACAGTCGAGGGGGCGTGACTTGAATTCCGGATGGAACTGACTGGCCAGAAACCACGGGTGGTCCCCCAGTTCGATCATCTCAACTAGCGACTCGTCAGGGGACAGGCCGCTGAAGATCAGTCCGCGCTGCGAGAGGATGTCGCGATACGCGTTGTTGACCTCGTAGCGATGCCGATGACGTTCGTTGATCTTGCGCTTGCCGTAGACGCGAAACGCAAGCGAATCCTCGCGCAGGACGCAGGGGTACGTTCCAAGCCGCATCGTGCCACCCTTGTGCGTGACCGCCCGCTGGCCGGTCATCAGGTGGATGACCGGGTGCGGTGTGTGCTCATCGACCTCGCTGGAATTCGCCCGCTCCAGTCCGCACACGTTGCGGGCGTACTCGATGACCGCCATCTGCATGCCGAAGCAGATGCCGAGAAACGGCACCTTCTCCTCGCGCGCATAGCGCACGGCGGTGATTTTGCCCTCGGTGCCGCGGGGGCCGAAGCCCATGGGGACCAGCACGCCATCGGCGTGCTCGACGGCGTCAGGCAGGCCCTCTTGCTCGATGCGTTCGGAATCGATGTGCACGATCTCGACCTTACAGTCATTGGCGATACCGCCGTGCGCCAGCGCTTCGTTGAGGCTCTTGTAGGAATCGGTGAGTTCCACGTACTTGCCCACCATGGCGATACGCACCGTGTCGCGCGGGTGCTTGACCGTCTGCACCACCTTCTCCCATTTGCTCAGGTTCGGAGCACCGGTCCAAATATTGAGTTTTTCCACGAGGCGCTCGTCCAAGGCCTCGGCGTGGAAATTCAGGGGTACTTCGTAGATGCAGTCCACATCGGCGGCGGTGATGACGGCGTTCTCGTCGACGTTGCAGAAGTGGGCAATCTTCGCCTTGATCTTGCGATCGAGGGGATGGTCGGTACGGCACAGGAGAATGTCCGGCTGGATCCCCAGCCCGGTGAGTTCCTTGACGCTGTGCTGCGTCGGCTTCGTCTTCACCTCGCCCGCGGTGCTAATGAAGGGCACCAGTGTCAGGTGGACGTAGAGGACGTTGTCGCGCCCCCGGTCCCAGCGGAACTCACGGATGGCTTCCAGGAACGGCAGGCTCTCGATGTCGCCGACCGTGCCGCCCACCTCGCCGATGGCGATGTCGTAGCCTTCGGCAGCCTCCAGAATGCGCCGCTTGATCTCGTCGGTGATGTGGGGGATCACCTGCACCGTGCCGCCGAGGTACTCACCCCGGCGCTCGTTGGCGATGACGCGGTCGTAGACCTGACCGGTGGTGAAGTTGTTCTTCTGCGTCATGCGCGACGACAGAAAGCGCTCGTAGTGTCCGAGATCGAGGTCCGTCTCGGCCCCGTCGTCGGTCACGAATACCTCGCCGTGCTGGAAGGGGCTCATGGTGCCGGGGTCCACGTTGATGTAGGGATCCATCTTGAAGATGGTCACCTTGAGCCCCCGGCATTCAAGCAGTGCGCCAATCGATGCCGACGCCAGGCCTTTGCCCAACGACGATACCACGCCGCCGGTCACGAAAATGAACTTGGTCCGCATCCCGTTACTCGCCATCGTCACCCACCCCCCTCAACCTGCCGCCCAGGCCCGGGCCCGCTCCAGGTCCTGCGGCGTGTCCACCTCGATCCCTGCACCGCGCGTCTCAGCCACCTTGATCCGGAAACCCCATTCCAGTGCTCGCAATTGTTCCAACTTCTCCGCCCGCTCCAGGGGCGTCGGCGCCAGGCGCGCGAAGCGCAGGAGAAAATCGCGCCGGTAGGCGTACAGGCCCAGGTGCTTGTATCCCAGCGGTCCCGGGGGCGCCGCCTCGCGCCAGTACGGCAGCGCGCTGCGCGAAAAATAGAGCGCAAAGCCGTCCCGGTCGGTGACCACCTTCACGACGTTGGGGTTTGCCATTTCCGCCGCGTCCTCGATCGGCATCTTGACGGTAGCCATCGGCAGTATGGTGTCCGCCTGCATCGGCGCGACAGCGGCGTGTACCATCGCCGGTTCGAGAAACGGCAGATCGCCCTGCACGTTCACCACGATCTCCGCCTCCAGATCGCGCACCACCTCAGCGATGCGATCCGTGCCAGACTCGTGCCGCGCACTGGTCATCGCCACTTCGCCGCCGAAGCCTCGCACGGCTTCAGCGACGCGTGCGTCATCGGTGGCCACCACCACCCGATCCACTAGATCCACCGCTCGCGTGCGCTCAAACACGTGTTGGATCATGGGTTTCCCTTGAATGAGCGCCAGTGGCTTGCCGGGGAGACGAGTGGACTCAAAGCGGGCGGGGATCAGCGCGACAACTCGTGAGCCCATAAAAAGTTGAACCCGTAGCTCGGAATGAACTACGGCATGGCTGTATAGCAGAGGTCCCCGGCAAGTCAAACTTGGGGAGGTCGGCAGCCGACAGTCGAGAGCTGGGCGTGTACCAACGAGCCGTCGCCAGATCCGGGCAACACACTCTCAACTATAGACTGTCGACTGTTGACTGTATCCGCCTCTGCAACTAAGGTCCGGCCAAACTGCCGTCGAAGGATTGCCGTGCGCTACAGTCGGACACTGATCCCCACACTCAAACAGGACCCCTCCGATGCCGAGGTTGTGAGCCACAAGCTCATGGTCCGCGCCGGAATGATTCGCCAGATCGCCCGCGGCATCTACGATTTTCTGCCCCTCGGCCTCCGCGTCGTGCGCAAGGTGGAAGACATCGTGCGCGCGGAGATGAATCGTGCCGGCGCGCAGGAGATTTTGATGCCGGCGATCTGTCCTGCCGAGCTGTGGCAAGAGAGCGGCCGCTGGGAGCAATATGGGAAGGAACTGCTCCGCATGAAGGATCGCTACGAGCGCGATTTTTGCTTCGGTCCGACCCACGAGGAGGTGGTGACGGACATCGTGCGCCGGGAGATCCGTTCGTACCGCGAGTTGCCGATCAATCTCTATCAGATCCAGGTGAAGTTCCGCGACGAGCTCCGCCCGCGCTTCGGCCTGATGCGTGGGCGCGAGTTCATCATGAAGGACGCGTACTCGTTCCATGCCGATGCGGAGGACTGCCGCCGTGAGTACGAGCACATGGCGGACACCTATCGCCGCATTTTCCAGCGTTGCGGCCTGACCACCCGCCAGGTGGAGTCCGACACCGGCGCCATCGGCGGCCGGCGCGCGCACGAGTTCCAGGTGCTGGCCGACTCCGGCGAAGACGCCATCGTCAGCTGTACGCGCTGCGAGTACGCCGCCAACGTGGAAAAGGCCGAGATCCGGCCGGCCGCCGCCGCTCGCGCCGCCGCGGTAGCCGGGCCGTTCAAGAAAGTGCGCACGCCTGAAAAGCGCACGATTGAAGAGGTCGGCGCCTTCCTCGCCGAGCCGCCCGAACGCTTCGTGAAGACGCTGCTCTACGTGACCAGCACCGGCGACACCGTCGCCGCGCTCGTGCGCGGCGACCACGAGTTGAGCGAGACCAAGCTGCGCAGCTTGCTGGGGGCGGAATGGGTGGTGATGGCGGACGCCGCCACAGTCGAGCGTACCACCGGAGCGGCCGTTGGCTTTGCCGGGCCGGTCGGCTTGGGACTCCGCTGTGTCGCCGACCACGGTGTGCGCGGCATGAGCGGCGCGGTGACCGGTGCGAACGAAACGGACCACCACCTTGTCGACGTCGATCAGCAGCGTGATTTTCCCGACGTCGAGTTCGCCGATCTGCGCCTGGCCCGTGCCGGCGACGGCTGCCCACGATGCGACGGCGGTGTCTTCGGCGGACACCGTGGCATCGAGGTCGGCAACATCTTCTACCTCGGTACCAAGTATAGCGCCGCCCTGAAAGCCACGTATCTGGACGCCACCGGCCAGGAACGGCTTATCGAGATGGGCTGCTACGGCATCGGGGTCACCCGTACCGCGGCGGCGGCGGTGGAACAGCACCATGATGACCAGGGTATCATCTGGCCGCTGCCGCTGGCGCCGTTCCACGTGCAGGTCGTGCCGGTGTCCTGGACCGATCCGCGCATGCGGCAGACGGCGGAGGATCTCTACGGCAAATTGCACGCCGCCGGCGTCGAGGTGTTGCTGGACGATCGCGAGGAGCGGCCGGGGATCAAGTTCAAGGACGCGGATCTGATCGGCGTCCCGTTGCGGGTGACGGTCGGCGCGAAAAGTCTCGAGCGGGATTGCGTTGAGTTCAAGCGGCGGGGCGAGAAGTCCGCTCAGGATCTACCGCTGGTAGATGCCGTCGACCGCATCGCCGGACTGGTGCGGTCGGAACTACCGACATGAGCGTGTATTGGCCCTTCGGCATCCGCCAAGGCGGGATGCGGTCGCGCCTCATCTTTGCGCTCGATGTCGGCTCGGTACCCGAGGCGCTGCAATTCGTCGACCTGCTCACCCGCGAGGTCGGTATGTTCAAGGTGGGAAAGCAGCTGTTTCTGCATGCGGGCCCGCAGATCGTACAGATGATCCGCGAGCGTGGCGGCGAGGTCTTCCTCGATCTCAAGTTCCACGACATTCCGCGCACCGTCGCCAAGGCCGCCGGGGAGGCGACCCGCATGGGCGTACGGATGTTTGATGTCCACGCGTCTGGCAGCCTTGAGATGATGCGGCGCACGGTTGCGGAGGTGAACAAGGTCTGCCGCGGCCAGGGACTGCGACGCCCGAAGGTCCTGGCCGTCACGGTGCTCACCAGCCTGAACCGGGAGGATCTCAAGCGCGTCGGTGTAACCGGAGGGATCGAGAACCAGGTGGTGCGTTTGGCGCGGCTGGCGAAGGAGGCCAACATGGACGGTGTCGTCGCCTCACCGCATGAGATCGCCCCCATCCGGAAGGAGTCCGGTCGCGGCTTCCTCATCGTCACCCCCGGTGTGCGGCTCCGGGGCGGCAACTGGGAGGATCAAAAACGCGTGATGACGCCGGAAGCGGCCATCCGCGCCGGCGCCGATTATCTCGTGGTCGGGCAACCGATCCGCGAGGCCACCGACCCCGTTGCCACGGCGCGCGAGATCGTTGCGGCGATGGAACGCGGCCTGACGCCCGCCGACCGACGCGGACGCCCGTTGGGCGCTCCGCCCCCAGATTAGAACCTGCCCACACCCACGAAGACGTGCTCCGACGGGCGCACGCTTCGACCAGCGCAGCCGAGCGGTTGCGGTATCAATTTCAACAGGAAATTCCGTTCGCCCTGCGCTCGTGACGGATGTTCTTCTCGTTTATGGACAGCCGCAGAGGGCGGGTGTTCAGCAGCAGCTGGCAGCCCCTACGCTGCCGGACTGCCTACGCCGGGTGGCCGCACGCGACCCGCGTCGAGTTGCGCGACGAACTCGCGGTCGCCCTCCAAGAAGTCGAAGTGGGCGAGCGTGCCGACCGCCGCCCACTGGATCGCCGCAAACACTTTGTTGGTGGGGTTCCCCGAATACGCGGTGACGTGAAAGAACCGCAGGCAAACAGGTTGACGTCCAGGATATTGGTGTTGCGTCTGCCAGAGCATTGCACCGATCCGGGCGTCGATGCCGAGTTCCTCGACTAACTCGCGCCGTAATGCCTGCTCGAGGTCCTCGCCCGGCTCCACCTTTCCGCCGGGGAACTCCCACTGATCCGGGTGGTGATCGTCGGCGCGCCGCTGGCAGATGAGCACGCGCCCGTGCTCGAAGAGCACACCCGCGACGACCTGCATCGTGGCAGCCGCAATCCCCGCGTGAGTCGTCATTTTGTCGCCGCCCCGCACCGTGGTCGACAACTCAGCCGCCAACTCTGCCGTTGACGCGAAGCGTACCGCTCTCTCAGCCCACCCGTGCGGCCCTTGTCGAAGTACCGCGTTCCGGCGTCTGCGCACGCAAAGCGCTCGCCTCCCTCGAATGCCGTAGCACATATTCGACCGCGGGCGTGCTCTCCGCTTCGACATAGATCTGGTAGGAGAACAACGTCTTGCTCAGATGGATCAGTGCCAGATTCAGCATCACCGCCGCCTGCCCCAATCGTCCGTTGCCGAGCACCTTGGGAAAGGGGGCCGGAATCCCCTTGATCTTGGTGACGCGAAACCCCTCGTCGCGTAGCAGGTGCTTGATGGCGCGAAAGGTGAACAGTCGGGTGTGGGTGCGATCGAGGATGCCCGCCTTCCCGTAGTTGAACTGCCCAAGCAGCAACATCAACCGCTGCACCACAAACGCCACGTTGGGCGTGGTAAGGATCAACCGCTTGGTGTCGTAGTCGAATTGGCTTCGCAGGTGCGCCATGAATCGCTCGGGATCGCGCAGGTGTTCGATGATGTCGAGCAGCAGGAGGTAGTCGAACGGCCGCACATCGAACAGCAACGGCGCATCGAGGTCCTGCTGGATGGACTGCACGCGCAGGTGCTCGACCCGTGGCGGGTGTTGATCCACAACGGTGACATCACATCCCTTCTGCACCAGTTCATCTGCGAGACCGCCCGGACCCGAGCCGATGTCGAGGACGCGGGCGCCCGCAGGAACGGCCGCTAGCGCGTAGGTGTGGCTGCTCGCGTAGCCCAGTTTCAGGTCGTAGTGGGTGTTGTCGTCAAGCTCGGGGTCGAACCGTCGTTGGTACAACAGTCCCGCGCGATGGGCGACGCTGCGCAGCGTCGCCAGTAACACGTCCTTGGCGTACCGCAGTCCATTTACGCGACAGATCTCGCCGCCGTAATAGGTCGGGATCGGCAACTCAACGAGGCGGGCCCCGGCGTTCAGCAACTGGATGATGATCTCGGTGTCGAAGTGGAAATCGTTCGAGTTGAGGCGGAAGGGTATCTTTTTGAGTGCGGCGACGGCATAGATGCGATAGCCGCTGTGAAATTCCGAGAGGCGCGTGCCGAGCAGGCGGTTTTGAATCCAAGTCAGAATGCGGTTGCCGACGAACTTGTACATCGGCATGCCACCCCGCAGCGCGCCGAAGCGCTCCGTCATCCGACTACCGAAGACCGCGTCCGCCTCGCCATTGCGGAGCGGGGCCAGGAGTTTGGCCAGTTCCTCAGGTGCATATTGACCGTCGCCGTGCAACATGGCGACAAAATCGAATCCCTCGGCGATCGCATAGGCGTAGCCGACCTTCTGATTGCCGCCGTAACCCTGGTTGAACTCGTTACGCAGCACCGTCATCGGGATCTCCGGCCGGACCGACTGGTATTCGCGACCGATGGCGAACGTCCGGTCCTCCGACGCGTCGTCGACGACCAGAATCTCGCAGGCGAACTGGTCAAACACCCCACGCGGAATGCGGTCGAGCACCTGTTGCAGCGTCGACTCGGCATAGTAGGCGATGACGAAGATCAGCAGCCGTTGCTTACCGTCTTGCTGAGACATGGAGTCTGCACTCTCCGCGCGCCATCGCCGAACTGGTCCCTAACCTGCGAGAACGCAAATCATACGCGCTTTGTTCTGGCGAGGCTAGCGTGACCGCGTCTCGACTTGGGGTGCCGCAGGATGAATGCTAGACGTGCGCCGATGCGGTGCCGTCTCAAACGGTTCCAACGACGACCATGCGCGAAGACGCCACCGTGCCGGTCCCGGCCCAGCACCGCGAGCGGGAAACAGCCGTGATCGAGGCGACTGCTCAAGCGGGAGTGCGCCACCGAAGGGTCCGGGGAGGTGCCTGGCTCACCCCCAATAGGGCCGTGCTGATCGTGGTGATGGTAGCGGCGTGCGTACGCTTTCTCATGATGGGCTCGTTGCCTCTCATCGTGACGCCAGACAGCATGGAATACATCGGTAGTGCCATCGGCCTGCTGCGCCACGGCACCGTCAACCTGAACGAATACCGGACGCCGGGGTATCCGATCGTGCTTGCCGCGGTCTTTTTGCTTTTCGGGGTGGGGCCCTTCGGGATTTTACTCACGCAGCATGCCGTCGGCATCCTGATATCGGCGCTGGTCACGGCCATGGCAATCCGCCTGGCGACGCCGTCCATTGGACTGGCCGTTGGGCTACTCACCTGCGTCGACCCCTGGTTCCTCTTGTTGAGCAACTACGCCCTCACGGAGACCGCTTTCACGCTGAGCGTCATCGGAGCGGCCGCTTGGATCGTTCTGCGGCGCCAGCCCCGTCCGCGTATGGGGCTCGTGCTGGGAGCTGCTCTCGGGGCGGCCTGTCTGATCCGGCCGACCGCCCAGGTGCTCGTGCCGTTCTACGCTGCGGCGTGGGTTGTGCGGATGCGACGCGGTTGGCGGGGGGTCGTCGCTGGCCTGTGTGCCGTCGCTGTGGGCGGCGCCCTCGTCGTGAGCCCCTGGGTCCACTATGAATGGAAACGGGGCGTGCACGGCCTGGCGCGCGGCTCGTTCGCCTTCTTCTGGGGGACGGCGATGTTCGGGATGCTCGATCCCGATTACATTCAAGACGCCGCAACCCGGCACGCGTACCAGCACACTATCGCGCGTGAGATCAGCGATCACTCTGTCGTCACCTTTTGCTGGGAGACGGACTGCATCCGCTCCGTCCCGCAGTCCCGATTGCTGCAGGACTGGGTCGCGCACAGCATTGCCCGCCAACCGGTGGTCTATCTGCGCAACATCTGGTACGCGTTGCTCTGGCTGCTGAACTGCGGGTTCGAGGGCCGACCACCGATCTATGACGAACTCCCGTGGTTTGCGGAGCGCCTCCTCATCGATGGGACCACCATGGGGCAGGATGCACCCAATTTCCAAGGCGCTCGCCTTGGATTCCCCAAGTCGGAGACCTTTGTCATGGCCGTGAATCCACGCGGCCCGCTGCCATCGTACTTTCGCTGGTGGGCCGCGGGTTACGTGCGTGGATGGCCGCACATCCCCCTGTTTCTCGCCACCGCTATCGCAACAGCCCTTGCCTTCAGGACACGGCGCTGGCACCTGGCCCTCCTCTTCTTATCGGTGCTGGCGTTCGTCGCGGCCCATGCGGTGATGTTGCTGGTAACCGCGCGCTACACGGTGCCGCTCTTAGCGCTCTCGTACGTTGCCTTTGCATTCGCGGTGGGCGCCTGGGTGCCGCACCGTGCGCGTGCGTTGCACCGCCTCGGAATCGATGACACAAGATCTCCCGATGTCACCCCTACCAACGAGGCGGGGCCTCACGGTATTGCATCCCGCATGAGTCGGATCAGCGGCCGGCGCTTCACCGTTGGATTGTTGCTCGCGCTCACCGTTGGACTCTGCGCCGCATACTCGAACAGCTTCACCATCGGTTTCCAATTCGACGATGCGTATTTGATTCCGGCAAACTCGGCCATTCGTAGTCTGCGCAACATTCCCAGTTTCTTTTACGATCCGTTCACCTTCACGGCAGTGCGAGAGAACGCCGACCTGCGGCCCATCCTGCAAATCACATACGCGCTCAATTACGCCATCTCGGGGCGCCACCCATGGAGCTACCACCTACTCAGCTTGCTACTGCACTTTCTGACCAGTGCTCTGGTGTTCGTCATCGTCCGTGATCACGTGTGGTGGCCCCCCGGACAGCGCGGCGCCTGCGGGGAGGCGCGGCTCCCGGCCGCCGGAGCGGCCTTATTGTTTGCCCTGGCCCCGCTCAACAGTTCGATGATCGACTACATGTCGGCACGCTCGGCCCTGCTGTGCACGGCACTGTATCTTACCGCTTTCCTCTGTTTTCTCCGCCGGCGACCGGTGCTCACCGGACTGTTCCACGCCCTGGCACTGCTCACCAAAGCCATTGCCGTCACCCTGCCTGTCACCATCCTCGCCTACGACTTCATCTACAGGGATCGTGAGCGTTATCCGAGGGTGATCGACTATCTCCGGGATTGGAAGCGGCTCGCCCCGTGGATTATCCTCCCGGTCGTCCTCGACATTGCCTATCTGCTGTATCGGTATCTGTTGCTTCCGCCGTGGCTCGTGGAGGTGCGCAAACAGCCGTTCACCACGCCGCTACTCTGGTTCATGAGCCAATGGTCGGCCTATCTGTATTACGTCCGCCTGTTTCTCTGGCCCGACGCACTGTCGATCGATCACGACTTCCCCTACGCCTTCAGCTTTCTGCAGACGCGCGCATGGTTGCCGCTGGGCATCATACTGCTGTGGATCGGCGCGGCTCTGCGATGGTCGAGGCAGGTTCCTGCGGTGGCGTTTGCGACCCTCTGGTTCTTTCTGACGCTGGCGCCGGAATCGACTTTCGCACCGCTCGCGGAAGTGGTCAACGAGCACCGCCCGTACATTGCGTCGGCGCTCGGCCTTTCGGTTTTAGTGATGTGGCTGCTCGATCGAGCCTGCCGCTGCTTCGGTCCGTACCAGCGGACCGGCTTTGCCGCCATCTGCATCGGTCTGTGCGTCGCGGCCATACCCGTTACTCGTCATCGCAACTGGCAATGGCAGGATCCGCTCCGGCTGTGGGTCGACGCCACGCAGAAGGGGCCCGGCAACGGCCGGGCGTGGATGAACGCGGGCCTGGAGTTCATGCACCGCGGCGATTTCGTCTCAGCGCGCCGCTATTTCGAGCGCGCTAGGGAACTCGCACCGAACTACGCCTACGTCTACATCAATCTCAGCGTGCTGGAATCCCATCTCGGCCGTCTTCCGGAAGCGCTGGGTGCCGCCCAGCGGGCGGTTCGCCTGCAGCCGGACCTGGCCCTGTCGCATTACTACCTCGGCCTAATTTTGGAGAAGTTGGGGCGCGCCGACGAGGCCATCGCGGCATACCGGCGCTCCCTTAGCATCAACCCACGCGATGAGAATGCGCAGCAGGCGTTGAGCGCGCTGGAGCCCACGGCGGACTGGAGTGCTGCGGAGTTACTGCGCGCCGGCGAGCAGGCGCTCTCCGGCGGCAATGATCCGGACCGTGCGGTCACCTACTTCCGCAGGGTCCTACGCAAAGATCCGACGAATCCCGCCGCGACCCGACAGCTTGCCGTGGCACTCGACGCCGCCGCAATGCCGGAGGAGGCGCGCCGGATGTGGGAAAAGGTGCTGTCCACGGCGGAGCGTGAGGGCGATGCGGCGACGGCCCTCGCAGCCCGCGAGCGTCTTGCCCGTGGTGAGCAGCCGGATGATGCCGTGCTCATGCAGCGCGGCCTGAAGGCACTGTACACCGAGCACGATCCGGAGACCGCCATCGCGGAGTTCCGCGCCGTCCTGCAACATACCCCAACGCATTACGGGGCGACGTACCAGCTCGCGGCGGCGTTCGATGCGGCGGGTCAGCGCGACCAGGCCCGTCCGCTGTGGGAGAAGGTGCGGGCTATGGCCGACCACATCGGAGACGGCCCAACAGCGGACACGGCACGCCGCCGTTTGCAGCAACCGCCGTAACGCACGGCGCTCACCGTAGGCGCCGCAAACCCCTCGGGCCGCGCCTGCTCACTGCAACGACGCCGCCTGCCGGTGCAGGTCCGGCAGGGTTTCGCGGATCACCGACGCGGCATCATCGTCCGGGGCCAATTGCAGGTAACGTTCGAAGTCCCGCAGCGCCGCCGCGTAGCATTCGAGACGCTGGTAGAGGATGCCGCGGTCGCGCAACTCGCGTGGCTCGTTCGGCGACAGCAACAGGATGCGGTCGACACAGTGCAACGCCCGCACGAAGTCGGAATCGTCGACGTAGACCTGCTTCAGGTTACTGAGCAGCCGGACCAGAATTTCGCGCGGGCTGGCCGGATGCAACAAGCGCCGGTCGAACCGGGCCTTTGCTCCGTAGATGCCCCGCAGGCGTTGGGCGCATTCCTTCTCGTTGATCACCGTGCCGAAGTACGGGTCAATGATGATCTCCGGGTCCCCCAGGTACTTGGCCAGAAAATGCCCGGGGAAACTCACGCCGTAGACCGGAAGGCCGAGCCGCTGCGCGACTTCGCTGTAGACCACGCCGAGCGAAATAGGAATGCCGGTGCGCCGGTCGAGCACCTGGTTCAGGTAACTGTTGCGCGGGTCGTAGTAGTCATCGTTGTTTCCCATGAAGCCCTGTTCGACGAAGAGAAAGCGATTGAGCCGCGCCACCTGCTCATTCGCCGACGTGCCGGCGCGGACGGAGGGACTCGCCGCGTCCGCCAACTCGTCGAGCCGCCGCAAGTACTGATCGATTTCGATGTCCGGATATTCCTCCTGGGCGACCAGCAAGGCCCCCTCGGCCACATCAATGGACCCGTCGGGCCCGGACACCATCCGCACAAATCGTTCGCGCGCCGTTCCCCTCATCTCCATCGCACCCTCCCCACCCAGCTCCTCGCATAACGCGGAGCGCGCTCCAATTGCAAGCCCGAAATACCCGCCTCCAGACCGCTGACCACCGTGACCTCTCGACCCTTCGCGTAGACTTCGGGGTCATAGAAGCCGGCAGCGCAGGCGATGAAGCGACCGTCGGACGCGTCCGTGTAGCGCGGGCGGCCGTCGCTTTGTAGCGGATGCGATAAAAGCTCCAAGCAGGTGTCATCTTTGCCGGGCGCGACCGCCACGATGCTGCCGCCCCAGCGCACGCGCTGGCCGGTGAGACCGCCCTCCTGCCCTTGCCGCACCGCAATCGGCGCAAACGTTCCGGCCAGCGGCGCGGGAGGGCCGATACAGCCCGTGAACACCAAGGGCGGCACGAATAGCAAGACCGACGCGGTTTTCGAAGACAAGAGTCGCGGCATGTCGGCCTCGGATCGTACGAGGCTCTCTAGCACGTGGTCCAAAGCGAAGACACTGACGACGCGTGCGGGAGGCTATGCCCTACCGCTCTCCGGCCAGCAGATTACGCGCAATCACTTTCAGCTCAAGGATCGGCTTGACGCCCTCGAAGATCGGCAGCACCAGCGCGTCGACGACGTAGCGCGAGATCGCGAACTCTTCGGCGTAGCCCCAGCCGCCATGCAGCAGCTGCCCTTCCTGCGTCACCCACACGGCCACGTCGGACGCGAACAGCTTCGCCATTGCCGGCTCGAGTGCGATCGATTCATTGGCGTCCATTGCCCGCGCCGCGGCGTACGTCAGTTGTCGGGCCGCCATGACGTGCGTGGCCATGCGGCCAAGCTTGTGCTGCGTCAGCTGGAAATTCCCGATCGGCTCGCCGAACTGGCGGCGGTCGTTGGCGTACTCCGCCGTCCGTTCCAGTGCCGCCTGTGCCAGGCCGGTGGCGCGGCCGCCCGTTTGCAGGCGGCCGGCGGCGAATCCGCCCATCTGCAGGTAAAAGCCCTTCCCCGCCCCGCCCCTTTCGCCGACCAGATTCTCCGCCGGCACGAAGTAATTGTCGAAGCTCAGGGTATACGAGTGCATGCCGCGATAGCCCGGCGTCGCGTCCGCACGGCCGACGAGCACCCCGCCGCTTGCCTGTCGCATTTCGAAGGTGTGCCCCGGGAATGAATCTTTCTCGACGATCAGCAGCGACAGACCGCGCGGCCCCTTCTTTGGATCCGGATCGGTCCGCGCCAGTAAGGCAAGCACGTCCGCCCGGCCTGCAAACGTGCACCAGGCCTTGGCGCCGTTGATCGCGAAACCCTTGCGCCCGCCCAGTTCCGTGGCATCGGCACGACACTTGACCGAGGCGACGTCCGAGCCGACGTCCGGCTCGGTCACCGAGATTCCCACCATCACGTCGCCGCGTGCGATCCGCGGCAGCCAGAGTTCCTTCTGCGCTTGCGTGCCACCCTTCAGCAGCGCCTTGGTGAGGATCTCGGGCCGCGTGATCAAACTGCCGGCACCGGCAAGCGAGCCGCGCGACAACTCTTCGGTGGTGATGATCATGACCAGATTGCCCATGCCAGCGCCGCCAAACTCCTCGGGAATCGACATCCCGAAGTAGCCCAACTCGGCCATCTTGCGGATCAAGTCCTCGGGAATGAGTTCGTCGTGACGGTGTAGGCGTTCGGCAAGCGGCACCACTTCCGTCTCAGCGAACTGGCGGACGGAGTCTCGGCTCATCATCGCCATCTCTTCCGGAAGCCAGGAATGGTTCACCCCACGGTGTTGGATGACGTGCCGGCCGATGGCGCGGACACGGGCCTCGGACAGGGCGCTGCGCACGACCGCCTTGCAGGAGGCCGACCCCAACGTCGCGTTGAGGCGGTCGTCACTCAGCGCAAATTCCTCAGCATGCGCATCGATCTGACTCCCGAGTCGATGTGCGACCTCGGCGGCGAAGAGCGCGGTCATGGCGTCCAAGACCGCACCGCCCTGCCCGTGTTCACTCGCCGTCTCTGCGAAGGCGAGCAGGGTTTTCGCCGCCTCCAATTCCGTTGCCGCGTAGGCGAGTCGTTCGCACTGTACTTGCGCGCTGTCGATGCCCTTGCCGGCATCAGTCTTGCCGCGTGCCACGTCCAGCGCCTCGGAAACCAGCGCATCAATGGCCGCCACCAGGTGTTGCACGGCAGCCCGTTCCACTGGCTTCACAGTGTCTGCCATCGTTGGGATGCTCCTTCTCTTGTCTCGCTGAAGGCCACGCGTTGCTCGGCGAAGCGTTGAAATTGTCTACCATCGCGCCAGCAGTGAGGCCAGCGTCATCCCTATTAGAACGCTTCGCATTCCGCGCAGCCGATCTTATTTCATCCGCTTCGAGCGAACGACCAGGGACAGGAAATGCGCCGCTCACGCGCAACCGGGAGGGCGACGCTCCTGCCGAGCCGGACCCGCGCTGGGGTCCGCGGCTGCGCGGGAGCGTCGCCCTCCCGGTTCATCCTCACCGTCGCTAATTCGGCCGGCGACCAGAGGTCGGCCGGTACGCTTTGATGATTCGTTGACCTCCCGGGGGAAACTGGTATTTTGCCGGTGACACTCAGCGCTGCGCGCAAGGGCCTCGCTTTACGTGGCTCGGTCTGCCTCCCACGTGGCTACGTCAGCGCAACCGCACATCGACAGAATGGAGGAGTCGCATGTCTCACCGTAACAAGAAACCCATAAGGTATTGTTGGCAGGTGTTCGGCATCCTCTTGGTGCTCGGGCTGCTCCCGTGGGCGCGGCCGAGCGTGGCTGACGAAGTCACGGTCAAGGGCACCGTGCTGCAGGGGACGATCACGGCGTTGTCTGCCAGCAAGGTCGAACTCAAGACAGTTTATGGCAAGGGAACGTTGGTCATTCCCTTCGCCGATATTCAGAACCTCACGACCGACGCTAGCTGCGTCGTCTACCACGGCGAAGACGCCAAGAGCACCGGCCGGCTGCTCGGCATTGAGCAAGGCAAGCTGCTGGTGGGCACGTCGCGCGCCAGCGCCACGCCGGTCGACATTTCGACCATTCTTTTCATGCGTGGCGCCGAGGGTATGGGCGACCTGCGCAGCCAGTGGCGCTATTGGCACGGCAACGTCGACGCCGCGGTGCACGTCCAGCAAGCTACCACCGATACCACTGGTTTCCTCTTCGCACTCGGCGTGACCCGCGCGAAGGCTCCAACACGCCTCCTTTTAGGTGCCAGTTACCGGTATGCCACCGAGAAGCTGCAGGATGAAGACCGGACCATCACGCAAGACCAACTCAAGGGTTTGGCGCGAGGTGAATACGACTTCACGCCCCGTGTCTACGGGTACGTTTCCGGTGACGCCACGTACGATGGCGTTCAGCGGTTGAGCATCCGGGGCGTCCCGAAGGCTGGCATCGGCTACGTGTTCTGGCAAGAAACGCTGGACGAGGATCGCCGTAACTTCCTGCAGGGTGACGTGGGTGGTGCCTGGGTGTACGAGCGCTATTTCGGCGGTGAAGACAACAGCTATGCGGCCATCGCCTTCGGGGCGCTCGCTGGATATTATCTTCCCTACGGCGTCCATGCCGATTGGCGCATGGACTACCTGCCGGCAATCGATGACTTCACCGGAAACTATCTGCTGCGCAACGAACTCGGCCTCACGGTCCCCTTGATCGCCGTACTCAACGGACGTTTCTCGCTGCTCGACGAATACCAGGCGCAGACCGCGCCGGGCACCGAGCACAACAACCTGTTCCTGACGGCCGGTTTGTCGGTGGAGTGGTAGGCGCCGGTCGGTTCGTGGACGTGTTCACGGTCTCGTAGGGGAGTGCAGGCGGTTGTGACTGCACCGCCCCTACGGAGAACCAACCGCCCCCAGTTCGAGTTGCACCGCCGGGACATCGCCGGCTGCTGCCGGCGGCTGCTGTCCGCGCTTCATCCGGCCCGGATCGAGGCCGTGTTCCTCCCGCAGCACGCGTTCAACCGCCTGCAATCGCGCTTCGCTCAGCGCCTGCAACTGCGCCTCCGGAATCGCCGCGCGCTCGTCGAGCCAGCGGTCCAAGGTGGCGGCGTCGTCCGGGTCGAGCTTGCCTTCCTGATCGCGTTTGCGCGCCTGCAGTGCCGCGCTGATGGCATTGCGGGCGCCGCGCTGTGGCAGATTTCGCATCTTTCCAAAGAACCCCTCCTTGTCCCATTCGGCTAGCAGCGCCTGCTCGCGGAGCCAGCGCACGTCCGTCGGCGTGTAAACCGTTGCCAGCGTCACGACAATCCCCGGACGGCTGGCCAGCAACGCCGCGAGTTGTTCGACTTGCTCAACGCCGCCCGCAGCAACTTCGCTGCGTCCCAGGCGGAAGGCAATGGAGGTCGGCGGCACCGACTCCACCTTACCGCCTCCGAACACGGCTCCCATGAGCTTGAGCGGTGACGCGAGCGCGCCCATGATCGCTCGCTGCAGGGCACCGCGGATGATGGTCCCCACCCCGACCTTGACACCCTCGGCGTCCATCTGCACGGGGATATTTAGAGCGATGTCGCCGTTGCTATCGCGCATCAGCGCCAGCGCCATCGACAGCGGGATGCCGAACGTCTGTTGGAACAGCGACTCGCCACCCGCGCCGCGCAAATCCAGGTTGTGCAGGGTCAGCGAATTGCTCGCATCGTAGTCCCCTTTGTTAAACGCCACCGTGCTCGCGATGGAGGCCTTGCCGCCGCCGATGCTGTAGCCAGCCAACGTCGTCGCATAGGGGTTAAACGGCGGCAAGGCGATCTTCTCGGTATGCAGCTCGAGGTGGCCCGTGGTGGGATCGAGGCTGCCCGTGGCGGTGATCTTCCCCTGCTCGGCACTGGTCGCGGCGACGCGCAGGTCTCTGAACGCAAGCGCAGGCCAGCGCAGTCCACGCAGTTCGATCCGCAAGGGCGCCAGTCTTCCTTCGAAGAACGGCTTCACCGTGCGGTCTGCCAACCCCAGGTCGCCATCTTCGAGGCGCATGGCCTCCAGCGTCACCTCGATCGGCGGCGGCCCGGGTTGCCCCGCCGCGGAACCCTCCACCTTTTGCGCTGCGGCGGCCATCCCGGCGCTCCCCGGAGGCGGCGCTTTTGTGGGGGCAAAACTCGGGAGCACGATGCCATCCGCCGTTCGGGTGACGCGCACGGCCGGCCCGCCGACGCGCAGGTCCCCGAGGGCGATGCGCATCGGCCCGGCCGCGCCTCCACCAGGCGCGCCAGGCAGGATACCAGGCAGAATCGCCTCTTTGACGTTGAGTTCGAACGAGCGGGTCCCGATCGCGAAGTTCTTGGCGTCGGCCCCTGCGAGCAGAAACTCTGCCAGCGACAGCTTCCCCCGTACCAGCAGATCGGGCGCCGCTGCTCCCGGCGCACCCGTGGAGGCCGCCTGGGCTCGTGCCCCAGGAACGACACCGGGCGCTCTCAACTCGGCAATGCCCACTTCTATCGAGTTGGCGCTCAGCGTGAAGCCTTCTGCCCCGGGGGTACCCGCCCTGAGACCCGAAAGCGACAGCCGGCCGCGCACCCGGGCCTCGCCGGGCGCGAGGGCACCGCCCTCATTGCCCGACACCGCCATGCCGGCCTCGATCGTGAGCTCCGATGAAAATTCGGCCGCCTGCAGCAGGTCCGTCGGCAAAACCGCGACAGCCGCCAGGAGCTCCGCCAGGGGCAACTTGACAACGCGCACGGTGCCGGCAGCGCCGAGGCCGGCGAGCCGCACGGCACCAGCGATTGTTAGGGAGCCGCTGCCGACATGGAGTGCGAGCTGCAACGGCGCGGGGCGTTCCGCATCGTCCGCAAGCTCGCTCACGGTGGCCTCGACACCGACATCCAAGGGCGTTTGTGTCCTGAGCAGGCGAATGCGCGAGTCGGTCACGTGCATCCTTGACAATGACCAGTGCCATGGGGGTGACGGCGCAGCGGCGGTCCCCGCGGTAGTCGGCCCCGCCGCATTCACTGGCTTCGACTCGCCCGCCGCGTTGCGCTCCAGGACCGCCTTCAGCAGGGGGAATCGATGCCCGCCCGGCCGCCCAACATACGCCGTGGCACCTGTGACCTCAAGTTCACTCACATGGACCCGCCGCCCAACCAGATCGAGCGGATCCACCGACACTTTGAGCCGTCGATATTCGATGGCCGGCTCCTCGAGGCCGGGCATGCGCACCACGACGTCGCGCATGACAACGCTGCCACGTACCTCGTTCTGCCCTTTGCTATCGAAGCGATACGAAAGCTGGGAATCGAGCCACGCGTCGAGCGTTCGCCAGCCGACTGCGGGTACGTAATACGGCGCCCGGTGTAGCGGAATGTTTTGTGCCGCGACCTCGGCGGTCAGGGCCTGCCTGTCGTCCTGCTGGGTCAGGTGGGCACGCACATCGACCGAACCGCCTTCGAAGCTCGCCCCGAGATGAAGCTGCGACGGTGTTGCATATACTCCGGGGCCGAGAGCGATATCCGTCAACGTGAGCTCTGGAAGATTGACGAACAGCGGCTCAGCGCCCTTGACGCGGAAGTCTCGGAAGCGCAGCTCGCCGTCACGGAGCGCCAACCGATCCGCACCAATGCGCCAAGCGGAACCCGGCGCGGCAGGCCCTGCCTCGGGCGTGCCGCGCGCGCCGGGGGTTGGGCTCGCCGCCGCCGACGCATTGCTCGGCGGCACCAACGCCAGGATGTTCAGGGTCCCGTCCTCCGCGCGATCGACCGCCACGCGCGGTGATTCGAGCACGACCTCGCGCAGGAGCAGGTGCTTGCGCAGCAAGGGCAGCCATCGTACGGCAACCGCAACTCGCTTCCAGGCAATCATCGGCTGCTCCGCGGCGGCGGAGCCCGGCCCGGAGACGGGGCGGACGCTGACATCGCGCAACGCGATTCCACAACGAAGTAGCGACAGCTCGACAGCACCGATTTCGACCTGCGCGCGCAACGCCTTCGACGCCTGTGATGCGAGCAGCGGCCGCGCTGCAAACGGGAGCGCCACCCGTATGGCAAGCAACACGAGTATGGTCACAATCCAGCGCCGCCAGCGTCGCAGGCTGGCCGGCCATGAGCGGCGGAGAGCCATCGCGTACCTCGGTTGGTCAGTGACGCGTCATCTGCGCGGCCACGATGCCACAAGCCGGACCGGAGTCAATGCTCGACAGGGTCGCCCGATTCGATTAACTACGGGGACGTCAGGGAGGTACCAATGAGGCTTGCGTACAGTCCAGAGCACGAAGCGCTGCGGCAGGAACTGCGCCAATACTACCAGAAGCTCCTCACGCCCGAGATCCTCGAAGAGCTCTCCCGCGGCGAGGGTGTGGACCCGACGGCTCGCAGGATTGCCCGGCAAATGGGCGAGGATGGCTGGCTCGGCATTGGATGGCCCAGAGAATATGGCGGCCGCGGCATGACGCCGATCGAGCAGTTCATCTTTTTCGACGAGTCGATGCGTGCCCGGGCGCCAGTACCGTTGCTGACGATCAACTCCGTCGCCCCCACGATCATGCACTTCGGGTCGGACGAACAAAAGGCCTTCTACCTGCCGAAGATCCTCAAGGGCGAAATCCACTTCGCCATCGGCTACACGGAACCCGAGGCTGGTACCGATCTGGCAGCGCTCAAGACCCGCGCCGTGCGCGACGGCGATTTCTTCGTCGTCAACGGCCAGAAAGTATTCACCAGTCTAGCGTCTGGTGCCGATTACATCTGGTTGGCGGTGCGCACCGACCCAGAAAAGCCCAAGCACCAGGGCATCTCCATCCTGATCGTCCCGACCAGCACCGCGGGCTACCGCAGCGTTCCTCTCAAGAACATGGGCAACCTGGCCACCTTTCAGACGTTCTATGACGACGTGCGTGTGCCGGCCAACAACCTCGTCGGCAAGCTCAATGGCGGTTGGAAGCTCATCACCAACCAGCTCAACCATGAACGCGTGACCCTCTGCAGCTCCGGCGTGGTAGAGGGACCCTTCGAGGACGTCGTACGTTGGGCCAAGCAGACGAAACTCGCCGACGGGCGACGGGTGATTGATCAGCCTTGGGTGCAAGTGAACCTCGCCCGCATTCACGCCCGGATCGAGTTCCTGCGGCTGATGAACTTCAAGGTCGCTTGGGGCGCGGAACAGCATCAGCCGCTTAACCCGGCGCACGCATCCACGCTCAAGGTTTTCGGCACGGAGTTTTACACCGAGGCCTACCGCTTGATGATGGAGGTGCTCGGACCGACCGCAAACCTCCGGCCGGGGTCTCCCGAGGCGGCGCTCAACGGCCGCATCGGCTTAATGGCGCGTTCCACGCACATCCTGACCTTTGGCGGCGGCACCAACGAAATGCAGCGAGACCTCATTGCCCTGTTCGGTCTCGGCATGCCAGTGCAACCACGGATGTGACACCACACGTTGTTAGGTGGCTAAGTTGTTACGTCATTATGTCACTCGATCCGGCACGTTCAACGGGAAGAGCAATGCGCCTAACAACGAGCAACCTAACAACGTAACACCCTGACTTGCTTTGGGAGTGCACAATGGATTTTTCGCTGACGGATGAGCAGCGCGCCATCGTCGAGTTGGCCGGGCAGATTCTTACCGATCGCTGCACGCTGACGCGCCTGCGGGCCATCGAGTCGACAGACGACCGCTACGACCACGAACTCTGGGCAGAATTTGCCAAGGCGGGATTCCTCGGTGCGGCGTTGCCTGAGAGCGTGGGTGGCAGCGGCGGCAGTTTCCTGGACATTTGCCTGCTGCTCGAGCAGCAGGGCCGCCGGGTTGCGCCCCTGCCTCTTCTCCCGGTGATCGTCTCGGCGGCCATGCCGCTGGCGCGGTTTGGGTCTCCGGAACAGCAGCAGCGCTACCTGCCGGACGTCATCGCCGGTGCGAGCTTGATCACCGCCGCGCTCACGGAACTCGACACGGACCCAATCGCCCCGCGGACCATGGCGAAACGGAAAGGGAAGCAGTGGCGGCTGAGCGGCGTCAAGGTCACCGTCCCCCTCGCAGAGTTCGCTACCGCGGTGCTGGTCCCGGCGCGCACGGCGCGCGGCGATATAGGTATCTTTCTCGTCGACCCACATGCGCCGGGGGTGACGCTGGCACGGCAGGAGACGATGAACTGGGAGGCACAATATCGGATGGAGCTGGCGGATGTCGCTGTCGGGCCCGACGCCGTTCTCGGCTCGATCGCGGGCGGGGCGGCGGTACTGCAGTGGATCGTCGATCGCACCACGGTCGGCCTCTGTGCAATCGCCTCGGGCGCCTGCCAGGAAGCGGTCCGGATCACGGCGGAGTATGCCTCGAACCGCAAACAGTTCGACAAACCGATCGCCATGTTCCAAGCGGTCGGCCAGCGCATGGGTGATTCCTACATAGACAGCGAAGCGGTGAATCTGGCCATGTTGCAGGCGGCCAGCCGTCTGGCGGATGAAATGCCGTCGCCCAAGGAAATCGCCACTGCCAAGTACTGGGCGGCCGAGGGCGGCCATCGCATCGGGCACGCCGCACTGCACGTCCACGGCGGCATCAGCATCGACACCGACTATCCCATCCACCGCTACTTTCTGTGGGTGAAGCAATGCGAGTTCACGCTCGGATCAGCCACGCCCCATTTGGCGCACCTCGGTGCGATTCTGGCAGCGGAACCGGCGTGAGAGTCGGTCGCAGACGAGGGAAACACCCATCGACAAGCCTCGGGTGAGCGTAATATTCTTTTGAAGTTGATAACCCAACCGCTCGTGCTCACCATGTCGGAGCTGGATTCCGGAGAACATCGGCGACCTCTTGAGGGGGATCGGTTGGCGGCCACGGCTGCCTGAGTAGCTCTGGCTCGGATGCCAGTCAGTTAAGGACCTTGCGGCGGCTCGATCGCGTCAGGCCGGAGTTTTCTGGGCGTCGGTGTCGTCGCCGCACTCTCTCTCAGCTTGCTCGTCGCGCAGGAACTGTTTCGTCTCCTCGACCGACGGGGCGACTCTCTTCTCCCCTTGCCGCTTGCGTCTCGCCTCGATGTCGCCAAGCCGCTGGACAAGACCGGGAATCGACTTCCAGGTAGTCGGGTCGTCCTGCTGAATCTGCGGCGCGTAAGTGGTGCACGCCGCCCAGTAGTTCGCGAGCGGCCAATAAAAGTAGCGTGCAACGCTCTCCTCATCGAGGACGCCGCGCTCGATGAGGCTTCCGGTCTGCTCGAAGAAATTGAGGATCGCGCCCACCTCGGTAGTCGCGTTTCCATTGAGCAGCGCGGCCGCGGCCGCACCCCGGATATCTCCCATCTCAGCGGAGTTCCACCGATCCGTGAGATGCCACAGCAGTTCGACGCGCACGCTCTCCCGGAAGAGACGGCTTTCCTCCTGAACGTGGCGGGCAACAAGGCCGGCGGTGACGACGGCGCCCACCGATGCCAGGCTCGCAAGCAAGCTGGCAAGAACGCTCAGGTTGACCTTGCCCGCGCGCGTTCGGCTCATACCCATCGCGTACCACGCCCGACCGCGCCGACTCAAGCTACCCCAGAGGCACCGCGCTCGCGCGGCGTGGCTGCGCTGGCCGATCCTTCACTCTTCGGCCCTTCTCTTGTAAACCTAGCGCATGGATCTTGGTCGTCTGGCACTGAGCCTCCCCGTGTCTGCGGACGTGCGGACGTGCATCGAATGGGCCCGCCGCGCCGAAGCGCTTGGCTACGAGAGCATTTGGATCGCGGACGCCGTCGGGCCGGATCCCTTCGTACTTGCCGGCACCATCGCCCAAGTCACCACCGTGGTGCGCATCGGCATCGCCGTCTCACCCGTGTACATCCGCACGCCAGCCGTGCTGGCCACCACGGCGGCGACCCTGGCGCAGTTGGCGCCAGGGCGCTTCATTCTCGGGCTGGGCGCGTCGAGTCATGCCATGATCGAAAACTGGCATGGCATGCGCTTCGATCGGCCCGTGACCCGCGTGCGCGAGACCGTCACCACCGTGCGATCGATGCTGGCGGGGGAAAAGGTGACGTTCGACGGGAAGACGCTGCGCACGCGGGGATTTCGCCTGGCGGCACCGCCGCCGATGCCGGTGCCCATTTACGTTGGCGCCCTGCGGCCGCCGATGCTTGAGCTTGCCGGCGAGGTGGGCGATGGGGTTGTGGTGAACCTGTTTCCCGCCGAGGCGTTGCCGAGGATGCTGGAGCATGTTCGCACAGGCGGCAGACGTGCGGGAAGAAATGGACTACCGCTGGAAGTTGTCTGCCGGCAGCAAGTGCTGGTGACCGACGACAAACCGGCTGTACGGGAGGCGCTGCGCGCCGGGTTGAGCGGGTATTTTGCCACGCCCGTGTACAACAAATTCGCCGCCTGGTACGGATTCGATCAGGAAGCCGCCATGGTCGCCGAGGGGTTCCGCACGGGCGATCGCGCGCTGACACGCCGGGGCATGACGGACCGCTTTGTGGACAGCATCGCGGTCTTCGGTTCGCTGGACGAGTGCCGTGAGCGCCTCGCCGCCTACGTCGCCGCGGGGGTGACCACCACCGCCATCAGCCCAGCGGCCGTGGATGCGGATGCCGTCCGCCGCACGATCGAGGGGTTTGCGCCGGGCCGCTAGGCGCTGCGCGAAGGCGTTCCGATATCCCAGGTACCGTGCGAGCGTTGCTCTTCTAGCTGAGTGAAGTATTTCTTACCCCCTCCATCCTTGCGCGCTTTACCGCGGCCACCTAACATTCCAGCGCTGAGTGCGTGGATACCGCACGGAGGGACCCCGCTGTGACCACACCTTTTCTGACCGATTTCGACCTGCACCTGATTGCGGAGGGCACGCACTACCGCACCTACAATAAGCTGGGCGCGCACCTGTCCGACCTGGACGGACAGCCGGGTACCCATTTCGCTGTCTGGGCGCCCAATGCGCGCGAGGCGTCCGTCGTCGGCAGCTTCAACGATTGGAACCCGCGTTTCCATCCCATGACCTTTCGTGCCGACGCCGGGCTCTGGGAATGCTTCATCCCAGGCGTGGGCCAAGGCGCCCTGTACAAGTATTTCCTGCGCTCCAACTATCACGATTACGAAGCGGAGAAAGCCGATCCGTATGCCTTTGCCAGCGAGATCCGGCCGGCCAGCGCTTCAAAAGTGTGGAACCTCAACGGCTACGCGTGGGGGGACCAGACGTGGATGGCCACCCGAGGCGGCGCACACCGCCTTGATGGCCCGATAGCCATCTACGAGGTTCACCTGGGCTCATGGATGCGGGTTCCCGAAGAAGACAACCGCTGGCTCACCTACCGCGAGGCCGCGCACAAGCTCGCCGACTATGTCCAGCAGATGGGGTACACCCACGTCGAACTCCTGCCGGTGTGCGAGCATCCGTTCGACGGCTCCTGGGGCTACCAGACCATTGGGTACTTTGCGCCCACCAGTCGCTTTGGCAACCCGCATGACTTCATGTTCTTCGTCGACACGCTGCATCAACGCGGCGTTGGCGTGATCATGGACTGGGTGCCGGCACACTTTCCGCGTGACGGCCACGGCCTGGGGTTCTTCGACGGCACGCACCTGTACGAGCACGCCGACCCACGCCTGGGTGAGCATCAGGAGTGGGGCACGTACGTCTTCAACTATGGCCGGCTCGAGGTGCGCAACTTTCTGATCAGCAACGCGCTGTTCTGGTTCGACAAGTATCATCTCGACGGTCTGCGCGTCGACGCGGTCGCCTCGATGCTCTACCTCGACTACGCCCGCAAGCCCGGTGAATGGATTCCGAACCGCTACGGCGGGAACGAGAACCTCGAGGCGGTGGATTTCGTCCGCCGCTTCAACGAGCAGGTGTATGCCGAGTATCCCGATGTCATCACCATTGCCGAGGAATCGACCGCGTGGGCAATGGTGTCGCGGCCGACGTATCTCGGTGGACTCGGCTTTGGCCTGAAGTGGGACATGGGCTGGATGCACGACTCGCTCGAGTACTTCAGCCATGACCCCGTCCATCGCCGGTTCCATCACAACGACCTGACGTTCCGGATGTTGTATGCCTTCACCGAAAACTTCGTGCTGCCCCTGTCCCACGACGAAGTCGTGCACGGGAAGGGATCTCTGCTGGGCAAGATGCCGGGGGACGACTGGCAGAAGTTCGCCAACCTGCGTTTGCTGCTGGGCTGCATGACCGCCCAACCGGGCAAGAAGCTCCTGTTCATGGGGGGCGAGGTCGGGCAGTGGCGGGAATGGAATCACGACGAGAGCGTGGACTGGCATCTCCTCCAGTACCTCCCCCATCAAGGTCTGCAGCACTGGGTGCGCGACCTCAACTGGCTGTACCGCAACGACCCGGCGATGCACGCGCTCGATTGTGATCCGCGCGGGTTTGAGTGGATCGACTGCAACGATGCCGACGCCAGCGTGATCAGCTTCCTGCGTCGAGGGCGCAACCCGAGCGAGGTGGTCCTCATCGCCTGCAACTTCACCCCCGTTCCGCGGCCCCAGTACGTGATCGGGGTCCCGGGGGGCGGGTATTGGGCGGAGATCCTCAACGGCGACGCGGCGCTCTACGGCGGCAGCAATCTGGGCAACGGTGGTGGCGTCGAGGCACAGGAGCGCCCGGCGCACGGGCGGAGCCACTCGCTTGTCGTGACGCTCCCTCCCCTGGCCATGCTCGTCTTTCGGGCACCGCGCGAGTAGCAATCGGGCCCGCCTGCAGGCGCGCACCGTGTCAGCGGGCGGGGCGAGCCCTACTCTTTCGGCTTGAAATCCAGTGAGGCCGAATTGACGCAGTACCGCAACCCCGTGGGGGCCGGTCCATCGTCGAAGACGTGCCCCAGGTGCGCGCCGCACACCGAGCACAAAATTTCCGTCCGCCGCATGAAATGACTGGTGTCGTCCGCCGTGGCGATGTTGTCCGCATTTGCCGGTGCCGAGAAGCTCGGCCAGCCGGTGCCGGAGTCGAACTTGCTGTCGGAACTGAACAGCTCGGCGCTGCACGCCGCGCAGCGGTACATTCCCGGAGCATGATTGTTCCAATACCTTCCGGTAAAGGCCGGCTCCGTTCCCTTTTGCCGACAGACGGCGAACTGTTCCGGCGTGAGCGTCTCCTGCCATTCGGCCTCTGACTTGATCACCTTCGGCTTCATCGTTGACCCCCAGCTACCTGTGCTTTCCCTGGACCCTTCGCCCCGTGGCAAGGGGAGACGCCGGTGTGGCACGCAACCGGCATGCCGCGCCTACGAATCGCGGTGTCCGCAGCACAGGTTCTGCTCCAAACGGTACCGGCAGGCCGTGGAGCAGGCAAGCCCCCGCGAAGGGGTGCCCTTGGGATTTCCGCGTCACGTGCGCTCCGCCGGGTCGAACAGCTTGCGGTGTTCGTCGAGCGCGAACCGGTCGGTCATGCCGGCGATATAGTCGGCCACGACCCGTGCAAGCGCTTCGCCCTTCTGCCAGCGCGCCGCGATGTGTGGTGGTAGCTGCGCCGGTTCGTCTATGTAGGCATGGAACAGATCGGCCATGACCTTCTGCGCCTTCACCCCCATGCGCATGACGCGATAATGGCGGTAGAGGTTGTGCATCAAAAACGCTTTCAGTTCGAGCCGCATCTCCTCGGTCCGCGGACTGAACCCGACAATCGGCCGGCCGCTGTCGCGCAGGTCATCAACATTCTCGATTTCCCACTCGCGCAAGCGGGTGGAGACCGTCTGGATCAGGTCGGTAACCAGGGTATCGATCAGTGTCCGCTGCACCTGGTAGCGCCAGATCCGAAAGCCGGCGGTCGGGTACTGCGCCGACACCGCACCAAAGATCGCGCGCCACAGGCTCACCCCGTGGAGTTGTTCCGACGTCAGGAGGCCCGATTTCAGCCCATCATCGATATCGTGGGTGTTGTACGCGATCTCATCCGCAAGGTCGACGATCTGCGCTTCAAGGCACGGCGCTCGGCCGGGCTCGAAGGCCTGTGCCAGTGGGCGGTCGTACGGCGGGGAGTGCTTGGCGATGCCCTCGCGGACTTCCCACGACAGATTGAGTCCGGCGAATGCTGGGTAGCGCTCCTCCAGGAGATCTACGATCCGCAGACTCTGCTGGTTGTGTTCGAAGCCGCCGTGGTCCGCCATCAACTGGTGCAAGATTCGCTCCCCGGCATGGCCGAACGGCGTATGTCCCAGGTCGTGCGACAACGCCACCGCCTCGGCGAGGTCCTCGTTGAGCCGCAACGCGCGCGCGATGGTCCGCGTGATCTGCGCCGTTTCCATGGTGTGCGTCAGACGGGTGCGGTAGTAGTCCCCTTCGTGGTTCACGAACACCTGGGTCTTGTACTCTAGTCGCCGAAATGCGGTCGAGTGAATGATGCGGTCGCGATCGCGCTGGAACGCCATCCGGAAGCCATGTTCCGTTTCCGCGTGCGCGCGGCCCCGGCTATCCCGGCTCTGCATCGCATACGGTGCCAGCGTCGCCTCTTCCAGCATCTCGAACGCTTTTCGGTCCATGGGACGACTATATTCGGCGCCGGCGGAGCGGTGCAACCGTCGGCTGTCGCCGGATCGCCAAACGCATTCCGAGCGACCGCTCGTGCAGTCACGACGCGCGCCCTCGCAAGCGGGGCGGGCAGCATCTCAGCACACCGTGTGCGTTGCGCCCTTGCTCAACGGTCTTGTGCCGCGTAGAAGGTGCGGGGCTGCGATGGAAGCTGTACAGACGGTTGTTGCGGTAACCGACTCGCCCGCGATGCGGGAGACGCTGAGCGTGCTCCTCGAGCACGATTGTGAGCTTCAGTTTCTGGATCCTGCTTGCCTCAGCCCGATCTTGGGCGACTGTGCCGATCTCGCGTTGGTCGCCGTGCAGCCGCCGGGAGCGATAATGAACAACTTGAAGCGGCGCTGGCCGGCACTTCCCGTGGTCGCGGTGCACCCCGGCGCGTCCTGTCCGGTCAGCCTACCGGGAATCACCAGTGTCCCACTCGAGCCGCTGGCGATCCGCAATGCCGTACGGGAGGGGCTGCGGGTCGATGCCGCCGGCGCGTTGCGCAAAGCGGCACGGCTTGTCGCCACCACTTTGCGGGCAGAACTGACGTATGCCTTTGCCGCCCTGCGGGCCCTTGCGCCCCTCGATGCGGGCACAGTCGGCAACGAGAGCTACGCGCTCTTCGCCGTCATCATCCACGAGCAGCTTTGCGTTATTACGAGCGTGATCGAGCAGCTCGAGCGTTACCAGGCCCGCCCCCGTGCGGTGGCCTGCGCTCCGCGGTTCACACTCGCGCTCCTGTCCGCGTTGGCACGCAGTGACACAGCCGCTCGCACCCGGGGCCTGCTCTGCCACGTCGCAAGCGACACACCGGCCCTGCCAGCCACCGGACCCGTTGGGCTCGCCCCCTTGATTGCGGAACTCTTACGCTGCCACTTGCGTCGTCGGTCCGGTCCGGATGGCGCCACCGTCCGGCACACGGGGGGCGGCATTACGCTCCGGTACCGCCCACAGCCGCCGCAAGCCTCCCCGGGCGGTTCCTGGCCCCTACTGCTTATCTCGCTTCTGCTTCAGCGTTGGTCTTGGCGTGCGGGTATGGTCCGCGACGGCCAAGATGAGACCATCGCCATCCGTCGAGCCTGACCACCGCTGTGGAGGAAACCCGTGCCAGACGTCTGGACCTGCTTAATCGTCGCGACGCTTCCCGCGGTGGCAGTTGAACTCCTCGTACTGAGCCGTGCCCGGCGCGCCTGGATGTCCCGCAGTGCGCATGGCGCGTTTGCGGGTGTTCACGAATACGAAGCCGGCGACCGAACTGCGCCGACGGTTCCGGGAGTCGGGCCGGCACATGAGCATTGGTTCATCGGCACTCCCCCCGCCGAGTCGGCTTGGCGCGGCACCGCCGACGCCGTTCTTTGCTTCGATCCGAGCGGGCGGTGCACGGCGGCGAATGCGGCTGGACGGCGACTGCTACCACGGCCGGATGGAGAGAATTCGCTGACGCAGCTGCTCTCCGGGGGGGAGCCAGCGGCCGCCCGTCTGTTGGCAACCCTGGCGACTGAAGGGGTGCTGGAACGAAACGAGCTTATTGTCTCCGAAGCCGCATCCCCACACATGCACCTGAGGGCACTGGCCCTGCGGGATCGTGACAGTAACTTCTGGGGCGCGGCGCTGTTTCTCCGGCGTACGGCGGCGGTCACCCCGGAGCAATCGGCGGCGGATCTTTCACCCCGCTGACCTCGCGGCGGCCGCTAGCCGCGTAGAGACGCGGGCCTCCATACGCCACCACACCGGCAGCGGCGCGCCACAGGCGTGCGGGACCTGGAACCTTGCAAAGCAGCGGAAACGTTTGCGGCCCCGCCACCTTTATGCTTGGTTTGGACGTCTGGTGGAAATTTGCCTATGTTGAGACTGCGTTTCCTTCCCGGACTCATCCTCGGACTGGTCCTCGGCCTCCCCGCCGGAGTGCTGATCGGCATGCTGACGCTTTCCCCTCGCGGGACGTCGGACCCCACGGCCACGTCGTTGCATGTCCAGGAACTCACGCGCAAACTCGATGCCGCCAACGAAGCCAAGGAGCGCGCTGAGCGGCAATTCGAGCAGTTCCAGAAACTCGCCGAGCAAATGACGGCCTCGTTTAATGAGCTCGAGCGACGCTTCAAGGCGCTGGAGGAGGAGCAACGGCGACGCGAGTCCCAGGGCGCGCAAACATCGCAGCGACCCGCTGCCGGTGCGGCCCAGGGCACGAACGCCGTTCCATCGAAGGCGGTTGGCGGGCAACCCGCATCCGAAGCACCGGCGCCGAAGGACCCTGTGGAGGCGGGCAAAGCGGAGCAGTCCGGAACAGACGGGTCAACATCGGCGCCCGACCCCACGCCGTCGCCCGCCCCGTCGCAGTAGTTGTTCACGACTCGCGCGCTACCCTGCTCGTCCGGAACTTCGTAGCACTGCGCAAGGACTCTGGATAGGGACTTTGGACTTTGGACCTTTGACTTTGGGTTGCGGGCGACGCCCGCGCTGAGGTGCCGCAGCCATTTCGCCGCCGCAGCGTGTGTGGAGGTCTTCAAGCAAGATGCCCGCCGTTTTTCGTGCCTTCGAGTCGCGCAATTATGCGCTCTACTGGACCGGTGCCTTCCTCTCCAATGTGGGCTCCTGGATGCAGAATGTCGCACTCGGCTGGCTGGTGCTGCAATTGACCAATTCGGCGTTCTGGGTCGGGTTTGTGAGCTTCGCGGGCTTGTTCCCGTCGCTCTTTCTCTCCCTCTTCGGCGGCGTGCTTGCCGACCGCATGGATCGCCGGATCGTCTTGCTGGTGACACAGACGGCGCTGATGCTGTCGGCCGCAGTGTTGGCGACACTCACCGCCGTCCACCTCATCAGCGTGCCGCTGATTGTTCTCCTGTCGCTTTCCAGCGGTTTCGCCGCCGCCCTGAATACCCCCGCCCAGCAGGCTATCGTCTCCGACCTCGTCCCGACCGAGGTTCTTCTCAACGCGATCTCCCTGAACTCGGTGCAGTTCAACCTGGCGCGGGTCGTTGGGCCGGCCTGCGCCGGTGCCTTGATCGCCTGGCTGAACGTGGCGGCCTGCTTCTATCTGAACGCCCTCAGCTTTGTGGCACTGATTGTGGCGCTGATGATCATCCGCATCGCCCCCCAGCGACGGTTACCAACACACTCCTTCTGGCGACATCTCGGCGAGGGCTTCAAGTACGTGCAGACACAGCCGCTGATGCGCATGATCTTGGCGGTCAGCGCAGTGCTCAGCCTTTTCTGTCTACCCTACGCCGTGCTCTTGCCGGTGTATGCGCGCGACATCTTACACGTCGGGGCAGCAGGTCTAGGATACTTGACGGCGAGCGCAGGCTTCGGTGCGGTGCTTGGCGGACTGGGGCTCGCGGCCCTGGGGAACGTCCGCGACAAGACGCGCTGGGCGCTGCGTGCCGGCCTACTGTTTTCCCTGGCGGTAGTCACCTTCGCGGTATCACGAACTCTCTACCTGTCCGTGGCCATGCTCGCAGTTGCCGGTGGCAGCATGGTGGCCTGCCTGGCCAGTTTCAACACGCAGCTACAGATGACTGTCGACCCGGCCATGCGGGGGCGCATGCTGAGCATGTATTTGCTGACGGTGGTTGGTTTGGGACCGATTGGCAGCTTGCAGGTTGGAACGCTGGCGCATTTCATCGGCACACCGTTGGCCGTCGCTCTCGGGGGCGCGGTGTCGTTCGTGTTCCTGTCCGCAACGGCGCTGCGGTTCGCGGAAGGACGGCCCGCCGCCGGCGCCGCGGACTAGCGCGGCTGTGGCAAAACCTACGGGGCAACGGCCGTCAGACGGGCAGACAAGAGATCCGACTCCAGCGGCAACAACGGCTTGTGCCTGTTGTCTGTCGTCAGCAGGGCTGGTGTCCGGGAGTTTGAAGAGAAGCGCTAGATCGTACGCCCGACGTTTGACCCTTCGGCAATCGCCTCCAGTGCCCGGCGTGCCCGCTTCGCATCGCCAACGACGTACACCTCCGGCACCTTCGTACTGATCTTGTCACGCAAGTGCTCAACGGATTTCGTTCCGCACGCCAGGACGATGTGGTCCATCCCGCTGAGGGTTTCGTCCCGTCCCTCGTGTGACATGACGACACCGTCGTCGGTGATCTGCTGCACCGTGGCGGAGGTGATGGTGACGACACCCTTGTCGCGCAGCCGTTGCATCAGCACCATGCGCGCCGCGGGCGGCTCGTCCTGCGCGATCTCGGGGAGCATTTCCACGATGGTGACCTTGTTGTTGGCGTCCATCGGATTATCCCCGGGGCCGGCGATGGCATCGGCCACCTCACAGGCTACGCTGCCGCCACCGATGACGAGCACTTTTGCGTGCACCGGGGTGACCCGCCCTTGCAAGACGTCCGAACTGTGTACCACCTTGGCCTTGTCGACGCCGGGAATCGGGGGTACCACACACTCGCCGCCAGTGGCCACCACCACCGCATCGGGCTTCATTTCTTCGATGAACTCCGGTGTCACCTCGGTATTGAACTGGAAATGGACGCCGGCCTTCTGCGCTTGCCGCGCGAGGTATTGGATCCATACCGTGATTTCTTGCTTCGCCGGAGCGATGACCGCGAGGTTGAGCTGTCCGCCCAGTTTTGCGGACTTCTCGCACAGGGTTACGTCGTGTCCCCGGGCCGCGGCCAGCCGCGCCGCTTCCAACCCGCCCGGACCGCCTCCCACGACCAGCACCCGCTTGCGTGTCGCCGCCGGGGTCAGTTCGGTCTCCTTTTCCCGGCCCAACATCGGGTTGACGACGCAGGTCATGGGCCGCATTTTTGTCTGCTCCCCGATGCACCCAAGGCTGCAAGCCGTGCACGGTGCGATGTCATCGAAGCGTCCGGCCTTGGCCTTGTTGGGCAATTCCGGATCCGCCAGCAGCGCCCGACCCATCACGGTGACGTCCGCGCTGCCCTTCTGCAGGATGTCCTCCGCAATCAGCGCGTTGTTGATCCGGCCCACCACCATGACCGGCACACTGACAACCTGCTTGATGGCCGCGGCCGCCGGCACATTGAGGCCCAGCGGGGTCCCGGTCGGCGGCATGATGCGCCAGGTCATCTCGGGCTGGACGCCGCCGGAGACCTCGAACGCATCGACTCCGGCTTCCACGAGCTTCGGTGCGATATAGAGTGTGTCGCCGAGGGTCCGTCCCCCATAGACATACTCGTCGCCGGAGATCCGCAGGATCACCGGAAAATCCCGGCCCGCCCGTGCCTTGATGCTCGCCAACACTTCGGTGACGAAGCGCAGCCGTCCGTCGGCACGGCCGCCATACTCATCGGTCCGCTTGTTGCGCAGCGGCGACAAGAACGAGCCGGCCAGCATGTAGCTGTGCGCCGCGTGCAACTCGATACCGTCGCAGCCCGCTTCTCGCGCCCGCCGCGCCGCCTCGCCGTATTGCACGACGATCTCCTGGATCTCATCGACCGTCAGTTCGCGGCACACCTGCCCGGTCCCCTTGCACAGACAGGGCGACGGCCCCACCGGCTGAATGCCCTTGAGGAAAGAGAAGGACTCCGGCCCTGGATGACTGATCTGTGGCGCGATCTTCGCCCCGTGGCGGTGCACCGCATCCACCAGCCGCTTGAAGCTCGGAATCAGAGTATCGTCCCACAGCCCGACGCTTTGCATGATGTAGGGAAAGCGTTCGTCAATGACGACGGTCTCGAAGATGAGGAGGCCCACGCCACCCTTGGCCCTGGCCTCCATGTAGTCAATCATCTTGTCGGGGACAGTACCGTCTGCTGGTGCCCACCCGGTCGTCATCGGCGCCA
Source organism: Deltaproteobacteria bacterium (assembly GCA_017860575.1). Taxonomy (GTDB): domain Bacteria; phylum Desulfobacterota; class Binatia; order HRBIN30; family HRBIN30; genus JAGDMS01. The sequence continues at coordinate 56,061 of JAGDMS010000001.1, forward strand.
TCGCGATGCGGTTCCTCAGTTCCATGCTACCGATGCTGATCGGGCTGAACAGTTTCTCCAGGGGTTTCATCTCGGTTCTCCTGTGAACGCCACTAGGCGCATAGGGGCCTCCCCACACGATTCGTCGTGGCGCCCCACTCGCTCATGATTAGGCTCCGGCCGCTTGCCTTCCCGGGCTAACGTCGACCCGCAGCCGTGTCAGCTTGATGCTCTGGAACCGCCATGCCCCGCCTTGCTTGATGTATTCCTCTTGGTAGTGGCCGTACCCGTGCAGGGTGAACTCGGGTAGCTCCACATAGTCGTACATGGCCCAGATGCCGGTGGCGGTTGTGGGGCTGGTCAACTCGATCTCCGGCGTGTGACCGTGGTGTACCGTGATGGCATTGACGAGCGCATCACTGGTTCGGCTGACGAAATCGGCGCGCCCCTGGTAGCGGATTTCGGGATGTGGGCCGTGGTAGATTCCCGTGAAGTCCTCGGCGAACAATTGGCCCCACTCATCCCAGCGCTTCAGGTCCATGAGGCGAAAGTATCGCGCCTTCAACTGCTTGATCTCCTCAATATCCGTAAGCTGGTCTTGGGTCATAGACTGCTCTCCTAGCTTGGGCGCGCGTGTTCACCACCGCTTGCCGAGATTACGAGGCAACCACCGGCGCTGGACTGGCATCGGAGATGGCACACAGCGCGATGACAGGGCCGACCAGCCCCGCCAGCATCGCGGTGTACACCCCCTTGAGCACGACGACATTCATCGGTGCCAGGTGTGCAACGCCCGCCAGGCTGAGTCCGCCGAAAATGATCGGCAGTCCGGCACCAACGGCGAGACCGCCGATGACAGCGCCACGCCCCCACACGGACAGCGGCAGATAGCCAAGCACGCCATGTTCCGCCGCACGCCACGTCAGTGGCGGTACCTTTCCCCCGGCAACGCCCCGCCGAATCAATGGTGTCACGATCAGGCAGGTTAGGAACGGCAGCAGAAAGAGCGTGGCAATTGTGTCGAACACGAGCCCGCCGTCACCCCAGACGGGGATGCTGGAACGCGCGCGAAAGATCAACCAAGCGATGATCCCGTTCAGCGCACAGTTCATCAGTGCCGGCGCGATCACCTGCTCACGGAAAAGATAGGAACGGTGGGCAGCGGAAATGGCCACGGTGCAGGACATTCGTCTCACCTCTGTCGCCTACCCTAGCGTTGTCACGCCGCGATGCGCAAACAGAAACTATCGTCCTGCAACCGTTGTCATCGTCACACTTGCTTCTTCACGACGTGCAGCGGACTCGCCGTGCCTTCATCCCACAACACGCCGCGTCGATCCGGCCCCGCGACGGCGAGGGCAACCGCCGGCCGCATCGTAGTGAGGGAGCGTTGCGCCAGCCGCTGGTAGACGCGGGTACCGTTCGCTTTCCACGCCAGTTCGGTTTCCGACAGCGGCCGGATGGTGGTCGCCGGATTGCCCGCCGCCAGGCTGCGGGCGGGCACCGCAAAGCCGGCTTTCACAAAGGAGGCAGCGCCGACAAATGCGAACTCTCCGACGACGGCATCGTCCATGACGACCGCATTCATGCCGATCAGCGCGCCACGGCGCACGGTGCACCCGTGCAAAATCGCCCCGTGCCCGATGTGCCCGTCCGCCTCCACCAGCGTGGCCTTGCCCGGAAACGCGTGCAGCGTGCACGAGTCCTGCACATTCACACCGGCCTCGATCGTAATGCGCCCGAAATCGCCGCGCAGAGACGCAAACGGTGCGACGTAACAGCCTGGTCCGATGATCACGTCGCCGATGACAACCGCCTCGGGATGGACAAAGGCGGTCGGGTCGATTACCGGGATCACGCCCGCGAATTCATACACTCTCGCCATAGCCGTGCAGACTATAATTCGGGGCGATACCGCCTTTCAATGCCGTCCCGCGCTACCATTGCAGGGGCGGAGAATGCTACGATCCGCGCACCACGATGGCCGATGATTTTCGGCGCGCGCTTGCACAGGAGGCAACCATGGCGATTGAGCCGTTTCGCATCACTGTTCCGGAGGCCGTACTCGAGGACCTGCAGCAGCGGTTGGCGCGAACGCGCTTCCCCGACCAGGTCAACGACGGCAACTGGAGCTACGGGACGGACCTGGCCTACCTTCAGGAACTGATCGAATACTGGCGGACAACCTACGATTGGCGCGCCGCGGAGCGGGCGCTCAACCAGTTCCGTCAGTTCCGCACGGTGGTGGACGGGCTGGGACTGCATTTCATCCACCAGCCCGGGGTCGGACCCAACCCGCTGCCCTTATTGATCAGCCATGGTTGGCCGGGGTCCATCGTCGAGTTCACCAAGATCATCGGCCCGCTCACGGATCCGGCACGCTATGGTGGCGATCCCGCGGATGCCTTCGACGTTGTCGCACCGTCGCTGCCCGGCTACGGCTTTTCCGACCATGCGCGTGGGCCGGGGATGCATCCGGGCGCGATCGCAGACCTGTTCGCCGGCCTCATGCAGCAACTCGGCTACCAACGGTTTGGCGCGCAGGGCGGCGATTGGGGCGCGATGATCTCCACGTGTCTCGGCCGCCAGTATCCAGCACGCCTCATCGGCGTCCATCTCAACATGGTCCTGGCCTTCCCGCCGGACGAAGCGAATCCGACGGCCGGACTGTCGGAGCGCGAAATGGTCGCTCTGATGGAAATGGAACGCTTCAAACAAGAAGAGACGGGCTATCAAAGTATCCAGGGTACCAAACCGCAAACCCTCGGGTACGCGTTGAACGACTCTCCCGCCGGCCTGGCCGCATGGATCGTGGAAAAGTTCCGGACATGGACGGACTGTCACGGCGATCTGGAGAGCCGTATCAGCAAGGACGAACTGCTCACCAACATCACGCTCTACTGGGTGACCGAAACCGCCACCTCGTCGGCACGGCTCTATCGCGAGGCCATGCAGCAAGGCTGGTTCCCGCCGCGGGGCTTCCGCATCGAGGTGCCGACGGGATGCGCCATCTTTCCGCGGGAGCTCTTTCGTCCACCGCGGGCCTGGGTGGAGAATTCGTTCAACGTGCAGCACTGGGCGGAATATCCCGCGGGCGGTCACTTTGCCGCGATGGAAGAGCCCGAGGCGTTGGTCGGCGATATCCGGACGTTTTTCCGGCCACTGCGGACGTAACCGGCCGCAGTCGTGCAGCGCCGCCGCGAGTCATCAGGAGCCAGGGGTGGTCGGCACACCTGTGACATCGTTGCGCCCGCTGGTTCGCGTCATAAGGTGTGTCTCGAAAAAGTCCAGCAGCCGTTCATAGAAGCGCACGCGATCCCCCTCGGCGATGAACCCGTGCGGCTCGTGCGCGAACTCGAGGTACTCGATGTCCTTTCCCGCCTCGCGCAGGGCCTGCGCCATCATCCGCGCGTGCGCCACCGGCACACGGTCGTCGTCCGCCCCGTGTGCGAGGAGCACCGGTGCCTGGATCCGGCTCACGTTGTGGAGCGGCGACACAGCCTGTTGTGCCTTCGTATCGTTCCAGGCGCCCGCCGTGCCGCCGCGATCGTGTTCGGCAAACATATGTGGATTCGCGGCAACGAACGCCGGCAGGTTGGTCGCCGCGGCGTAAGCGGCCCCGGCACGGTACAATTCCGGCGTCTTCACCAGTCCCATGAGTGCGGCATAGCCGCCATAGCTCGCGCCGTAGATGCCGATCCGCTCGGGATCGGCAATGCCCTGCTCGATCAGCCACCGCACGCCATCGGTAATGTCGTCTTGCATGGCGAGCCCCCACTGCCGGAAGCCCATCTCGCGGTAGGACTCGCCATATCCGCCGGAACCGCGGAAGTTCATCTGAAAGACAGCGAAGCCCCGATTGGCCAGCAACTGCACCTCCGGGTCGAACTGCCGGCAATCGCGGGTCATGGGCCCGCCGTGTGGCCGGACGATCACCGGAAGATTTCTCGGCGCACGCCCGTTGGGAATCGTAAGGTAGGCAGGGATTTCGAGGCCGTCGCGGGCGCGATACGACAGGACCCGCGTCGGCGCCAGTTGGTCGGGGCCGAGCGTGGGATACAGGCTGGTCAGGAGATCCGCTCGCTTGGAGTGGTCATCGCGCACAAAGAGATAGTACGCTGGTGGTCGTGTGTCCCCCGCTACGCGCACGATCGCCCGTGTATGCGCTTTGTTCTGGCTGACGACTTGGTTGAAGGTGCCGGGCAGTGCGTCATCGATCAGCTGCTGCTCCCGCTCGGCTTGTTCGTCCAGGAATTGTCGTTTCGGCTCGTCTGCGATGTAGTCCACCGCAATCAGCTTGCGACGTCCCTCATTGAACACTAGCCCATCGACGTCCACGTCCGGTCGGGCGAACACCAGTCGAACGATGTGCTTCGAGGCAAGATTATATTCGTAGAGCGCCCGTCTGCCGTCCAGCAGCTTCCACACGTAGAGAGTGGCGGGATCGAAACCGAATCCGGCAAAGGTGAACCCCGTTTCCCTTGACGGGTCGAAGTCCACGATCGGCTGGAACCCCGCCGCCGCATCCATTCGCACCACCAGCCGGTAGCGGTTTTGCCCGAAGCCCACGCCGGCGCGGATCACTCCGTCGTGATCCGCGTACCACAGGTCGATTCCGCGGCGGCTGGGGAGAATGTTCGTCAGCTGGCCCGACAGGACGTCCATGAGCTTGACGCCCGGGTACAGCTGGCCCGGGTCACGGTACTGGACTAACGCATGGGTGGGTTCATCCCGCTGCCAGTGAATGACCTCATCCTGCAGTGGCAGATCCCACGCCTCATGTAGCACCTGCGTGCCCGCGGTTGCCGCGAAAGGGGGCGCGCCGCCGGGCAGCTCAAATGCAAACACCCGATGCGCGTGTGGCGGATCGCCAGGGGAAGCGATCTCTGCGCTCAGGAGCACACGCGTTGGGTCGGCCCAGCGCAACCAGCGCGGCTGAACGTTTGCGTCGGGAATCCGCCCGATGGGCTGAACGTCCGCACGATCCCACGGGCGTACCGCCACCACCGTTTCAGCGTCCGGAATGAGCAGCGCGATGGACCGGCCATCCGGGGCGAACACCGGGGCCAGGAAGCTTGATTGCGGTCGAAAAGCCTGTACCGGAAGACGCTGCGGGTGCGCCTCGGTCGCCACCCCCGCGTGCGCCACACACAGCAGCAAAGCGATGGTCTTCCAGTGCGGCCGCACGCTCCCTCCCTAATCCTTCACCGACAGCCCCGCCTCCTGGCTCTGGTCCCACTCATCGTATTCCGGTCCGGCCAACGTCAGCGGCGGCATTTCGTTTTGCACCAAGTACTCGAAGCGGCGGCGAAACTCGTCCACCGACAGGCCGGCGGTGGCGGCGAATCGTTGCAGCAAGGCGGGTTGCTCGAAATCGTCGCGCCGCAGCCGAATCATGTAGCGCCGTGCAATGGCGTACCGGGTCGAATGGATGTCTACCAGACGGACCTTCGCGCGTCCGGTATGCGGGTCGAGGAGCCTCAGAAAGGGGATCGGTACGAAGTGGCCGCCCTGCATGGAGACCATGACGGCAGCACCGCCGTCGAGCAAGTATTTGGCGGCACAGTATCCGAGGTCACGGGTGTACTCCATATCGTACGGAATGGGATCGGCGCAGCGCAACTCGTAGCCGATGTTCTTGGGTGTCACGGTCGTGTGGAGCCCAAACTCACTGAGCCGTTCCGTGACCGCCCGCTTCAGCATGTCGCCGATGTCGATCTCGGAAAGGCGGATATTGCCGTGCGCGTCTCGTTCCACGTTTTCGATTCCAGCCAGATCTTTTGGATCGATGTCCAGGATCAGCCCTTCCGCGATCACCGCGACGCCATGGCGCTGTCCCTCACTGAGGCGCTTGATGATGGCACACACGAGGGTGTCGACGATGGTCGAAAAACGCACGGGCGCGGTGCCGAACTCCTCCGCAATCAAGGTCAGCGTGGCACCGGCGGCCTTGCCGATCCCGAGCGCCAGGTGACCGGCCTTCCGGCCCATGGAGATCACCAGGTACCAGCGCGTGGTGGTGTAGGCATCGACCATGAGGTTCTTGACGATCTCGACGCCGACGTGCCGTGCCGTTTGGAAGCCGAAGGTATCGATGTGCGGCGGCAGGTCGAGGTCGTTGTCGATCGTCTTCGGCACATGGACCACGCGGATGCGCCCGCCGGAGGCCTCCGAAAGTTTCATCGCCGAGAACGCCGTGTCGTCGCCGCCGATGGTGATCAATTGTGACACGTGCAGTCGTTCCAGGGTCTTGACGCAGTTCTCCATGTGCCGGGGATCGCGCGTGGGATTGGCACGAGAGATTCCGAGGTACGAACCGCCGCGGAAATGCAGCCGCCGGACCTCGTCGATCGACAGTGGCGCTGCGCCGTCGGTCTTGCCCTGCATCAGGTACTCAAAG
>JAGDMS010000184.1 GCA_017860575.1 Deltaproteobacteria bacterium
AGTGGGAAGCCTCCCTCAAGATTAGTTATCCCGCCTGGTAGCAATATTGGGCTAAGACCCCGGGTAGACCACCCGGTTGATAGGCTGGTGGTGTAAGCGTAGCGATACGTTGAGCCTACCAGTACTAATAGGTCGAGCGGCTTGGCCATAATTAAAACTCCATTATTCGGTTGGCAAATTAAAAGTTTAAGGTGAGCAGTGAGCCGTGAGCAGTAAAGGCTCTCTGAGCGTAGCACTGCAGATAAACTGCTGACTGCTCACTGAAGTTAACAGGTTTTCCGGTGACCACGGCGGAGGGGAAACACCCGTTCCCATCCCGAACACGGCAGTTAAGCCCTCCCGCGCCGATGATACTGCAGGGGTGACTCTGTGGGAAAGTAGGTCGTTGCTCGGGTCTTTTCATTTAAATCCACAGTGGGGCCGAGGCGCCAGGGACGACCGTATATAAATAAAGGACTTTTTAGTATCGCCTGTGATAAGTCGTGGATATACGCGTCACTTCCCGGTCGGCTCTACATTGATGAGCTTATCGAACCCAATGCCGCTCGAAGCTTCGCCGCGGCCCGTCTGCTTTCGAACGCCAAGCCACGTGTAGACACGGCCGTCGGTCCAGCGCGTTCGTTGGAACGACTGGGTAAGGCGCGCACCGGCGCGCGGCACTTCTTCTTCATATACGAAGTATGGCTGCGGTGGGGCCTGGTCAAGGCCGTGGCGCAAGAGCACAGTCCTGGGACGTACTTTGACGGGCGAATCGGGATCGCCCTCCAGGATGCGCGGTAAGGCGGCCCGTTGCAACTGAATCTCCCGGTTGTTGGACTCCACGTGTACCGGGATGAATGGTATCCAGTTTTCCGGTACCGTGCTCATGACCCGGTAACGGATGGGTGCCGCGGCGGCAACGGGAGCGGCGGGTGTCACGCCGCCCGCGACACGCGAAGCGAGTTCCTTCTCGAAGAAGGCCAGTGTTTGCCGCGCAGCCTCCAGCCCTGGTTTTGCCTCACCGCTTGCAAGCTGGACAGTCTTCTCCACCCCCCACACCATGTTTGCGACCTCATCACGGACGAGCATGACCTCTTCGCAGGGCGGGCCCTCGTGGATCTTCGGCACGGTCGGTAAGAGGGCGAGGCTCGTATCAGCAGGGGCTCCCTCTTTTCCCCGCACGTCGATCGTGAACATACTCCACCGCTGCCAGCTCGCGTCAGCGCCCTTGCCGGCCGCGTCGACCCAGAAGCGCTCACCGAAGACGTTCGTCACCGCAAAACCACGGATCGTGGCGATTGCGCCCGCGGGCAGCGTATAGGGGATCACGAACCAGTCGTTCGCGTAGACGAGCGCGAATTCAATGAACAGAAGCTTTGCCAGGTCGGTGGTGCTTGCGTCAATGTCACCGAAGTTCGTCTTGCGATCTTCGAATGCCCACCAGCGCGTGTTCGGCATGCCCGTGAAGGAGACCGGCTTTGGCATCATGGTTCTGGGGCCGCCGGGCGGTAAACCTGTGACATCCGATCCCGCGACCGGGTCGAGTGAAGACCTAGCCGTGTCCACGTCGAGACTGTACCAATCGAGTCTGCCCTGGTAATACTCGTCCGCAACGTAGACCTTCTCTCCGTCTGTCACCGGGGCCGAGACCGAGAACTGGTACTCCAGTTTTTCGGGTGCCCACGCGTCATCACCGCTCTGCGGCGGCTGCAGGAACTGCCGGTCAAACCACGCGAGGAACCTCGAGGCACGGTCGTCGAGCGCGGCTTGATCACCCGGCGCTACCGCTATCCCGTCATAGGGATGATGTGCGGGATTCTCTTTCAGGTACGCATAGAGCGCTGCCCCGTCCATAGCCTGCCCGGCGACGGCGGCGAACGTTTGCCACACTTCGGGGTGCGCGCACCGGTCTGCGTCCTCTTTTTTCGTGGAGTCGGGCGCTGTGATGGGATAGGCATCGATAAACGGCTGCTTGTAGTCGCCAACGCCCTTGATGAGGGCAAGCCACTGCCGTCCCATCAAGAGGCGTAGATCGAGGGCAACCGGGCGTCCGCCGACCAGTAGAGGCACCGGGCGCCGCTCAACCTTCCCTTCAAGAGGAACCTCGTATTCGAAAAGCTGTGCTGCCTGAGAACCCGGCTGATACTTTGTCAACCTCGTCGTGTCGATCAGGAGCCTTGTGAAGACCGGGGAGGCGGCGTCACTCCCTCGGAACTCACCCATCTGCCACTGTTTGGTAAGCATCCAGAGCGCATCGCGTACTTCGGCGCGAAGCGCGCGTTCGAAGTTCTGCGTGCGCGGCCTGCCCTCCAGCCGGTTCCACACGGTCACAGATGGGAAGAGCCTGCGTTGCAGGGCATCCCGGACATTCGCCACCTTGAAGGAACTAGACATTGTCGCTTGACCCCTCCTCCAGATATCGAAAAACGCCGTTTGCAGCGGCCAGACTCGTCGTAATGGAAATCCCGTAGAGCGTGACAGCCATCACGGTTGCGGGTAAGAAACACGAATAGGGTGTGAAATCCAGATGAACCGGCTCGACGGCGCGCTTCTTCGCAAGCTCGAGCGTTTCGTTGAGAGCGCCCAGCAGGTCTTCCCAGTGCCATGCGCCGCTCGACGTCGCCGGCGTCACGAGGAGGAAAGACTGGGGAGGTTCGTTGTCGGGGCGATTGAAGTTGAACGCGATGCCTGTGGTGTGATCAGTTGCCGGGATCACTTCGGTCCATTCATCTAAAAGTATCCCGCATTGTCGGGCCGCTTTATTGAACGGCGTGACGTAATGTGCAGTATAGAGCAACCTGTCACTAAGAAGCTTGTAATTGGTTGGATACTGAAGCGCGAGCCATGGCGCCTCGGCCTCGTAAGGGAATTGCACGGGAACGAGTGCGGGCTCTGGCCGGCCGAGGGCAGGAGCCAGCATCAGGACCTGCTCCCATGAACGCATATTAGGACGAACACGGGCAACGCCGTAAAGCCATTCGTCGACTGGAAAGTCGATGTTGACGGAGGTCCTCAAATATTTGGTAAGCTCTCCGCTCAACGAGGCGGAGATCGCGCTGGCCCATTCGTCGCCCTGCGCCGCTGAGAGTGAGAATTCAGGGAAGATGCGAAAGTCTGGTCCCAGAAGGGCTTTCGCAGCGTCTTCCAGAGCCTGCACCTTCTCGCCCGGTGCCGCAGCAGCGGCCGCAGCGTCGAGGTGCGCCTGGACAGAGGTACGCCGAGTCGTGATTTCGGTCTGGCGACCGGTAAGGTTGGTGATGAGGTCTTCGGCGACGATGATCGCCCGATCTTCGAATTCCAAGAGGTCAAACGGTTGAGGATCCAGGTCGGAGGTGGCAATAGCTTTCGCCGTGGCGAGAAGATTGGCGAAAGAGGCAATGTTCGAATCGAGGATAGCTTGAAACTGATCGCGGCGCAGAGCGAAGGCAGTGCGCTTCGCGTCCATGGCCAGCCGCATGGAGGACGGTGAGGCCGGGAGTGGACCGGGCGCCGTTGCAATTTCCATCTCCGCTATGCGGAGGAGCTGGAAACGCGTGTCGTCGGACGTGATCGCGGGGAGCGCGTCGTAAGCCGCGATGTGCGCATCGAAGTCAGTAAGCTTCTGATTCCAACGGGTGACCAGATTGGTGACCTTCGCGAGCAGGTCCACAAAGGCCGCGTGCTTCCAGGCAAACACGAATCCCCACCCCGACAGGCCGACGTTGAAGCGCGCCGCGCGGTCGAGCAGCCCAACCGCCGCGTCGAGAAACCCGTCAATGCCTGAAACGATCGCAGCACGGTTGGCCACCGGATCGGCCACCAGCGGCCCAAGCGCACTCAGAAAGGCACCGATGTCAATGCTCAGCGTGTCCAGGGCAGCCTTCGGCGCAGAAATTCTTGTGCTATCAACGAAGACAAAGGAGTCGTCTTCCGGCGAGGCCTCATTATGCAGCATGGCGTCAGTGGCTCGGAGCGGCCGCGAGCGCGCTATCAGCCCTTTGAGACTGCGCAGAAGCGACATCAGCCGGAAGACACAGACTTTTCCGGGATCGCTCGCCATATACTCGATGCGCAGCGTGGCATCGGGCCTGGGTGCTCGACTGGCGATTACAAAGCTGAGGATGCGGTCGTCCAACTCCGTCATGCTCTGGACTTCGTCCGGTTTGATGAGATCGACGAGATCGATCGGCCGCACAGCAAGATCGGCAAGGGTGACGCTCTGCTTCTGCTCTGCGCCTGTTACGGGGTCGGTCCAGACGACCTGACACGCGATACTGTCGAGCTGCGGGAGCACCGTTGCAAGCCATGCGTCCAGCGCGGGCTCAACACTGGCGCGCGGTGTCGCGCCCGCCGCCGGGGGCAGGCCGGGTTGGAAATGCATGGCGACACGGTGCGTCAATCCGATCCCGCTGGGCGGCGTTTGCACAACCTCAGGATCGGGTGGAAAATTTCCCGTCGTGTATGCATCGAGTGTTGCAGCGATTCGGTCAAAATTCCCTTGCCCTGCCTGGTGGACACCTTCCGCAAGCGCCAGGTCGGCGATCGCGTCATAGATGTCGAGTAGCCTGTTCGCCTGTGCAGTGATGGCGGCCGCCTCGGATGGTGTTGCTGGGGGCAGCGTCGCGCCGAATGGATACGCAGAGATATTGCTCGTGCGCATTTGCGCCACCAGTTTGAGGCCATCCAGCACATTGCGCGCTTCAATAGCCTCGATGGGCACGCCGGGGTCTGTCTTCGTCGTGGTGATCGCATCCGCCACAAGGGGAAATGCCTTGCGCATCGGATAGATGAACTTGTCTACCTCGGCCAGACCGTGGCTGTCGTGCAGTCCCCGTTCAAATTGGTAACCAAGCAACGCCCCGAAGCTCTGACCGTTCCGAATCCCCTCCAGCATCGAGAGCGACAACCGGACCCGGTCAGACGAGAGATTCACGGCCATGGTCCCAGGGTTGGCAGAAGTCGCATTGGCGAGATAGCCGCTACGCAACACGGCGGCCGTCTCTGCGTGCGGAAGAGATGGGGCGTGGATGTAGCCGCCATTCGCCGGATCCGCCTGAAGCGGCGTCGCTCCGGGAAAGTGTTTTGCGATGTCCGGCGGGAGGCGCACCGGCGTAAGCCTTGCGTGCGACGGCCGCAGGTCTTCGAGCCACGCGTAGGCACCGATGTAGACACCGGTGCGCGTCCGAGGTTGATCGCCCTGCTCGACGGACCGCATGACCTGAAGCTGGAAATTGACCAGTCCCAGAAGCCACGCGTCATAGCGGTACGTGCAACAGTCGATGTGCTCGGCAAAGGCACGCTCCAGTCGGGCGGTCGATGCGCCGGCCAGTTTCCCGAGGCAGTCGATCTGCTCGGCCAGGTGACTCGTTTCGGCGAGGCCACCCAGGTTGCGCGTGATGTAATCGGAAACGAGCAGCGAGGCCTCCGACGTGATACGCGGCTCGGTCTTATAGAGCGCGGCGAAGCGGCTCTCGCTCGGGATTGGGCCCTCGGCCACGTGCACGAACTTCGGCTCAGGTTTCATTGCCTGCAGGTCCGCGGCATCGAGAAAGGCAGCCTTTCGGTGCAGGTGATAGCTCGCATCATAGTATCCAAGCGTCAGCGCCTGGCGCAGGTACAGGTAGAGCAACGCCTCGGGCGTCTTACCTGAGCTGAAGCCCTGCTCCTGGTATACGGTGTCGAGCGACGTTTTCGCTGCGTCGATAAGCCACTGGATGTAATTGCGGCTGTCGTCCGTGTAGGCCCTTATCTGGCTCGTCTCTGAAAGAGGCCGGTCGTCGATGACGTTCACGATTTGCGCAGCGTCAGTGAGAAAGACGTGCTGGAGGATGTCCGGCTTTACGCTCCCCGTGTACCCCAGTCTCGACAAGAGCTGGACCGCGCCCGCCTCCAGCCCCAGCGCAACGAGTGCCTGCCAGAAATCAGGGCCGAGCCCCCACAAGTTTATGACGTTGAACAATTCCGTCAGGCTTTCTGCATAGCGCGAATAGAATTCCACCGATGCCGGATGCAGGCCGATGATGTCAAGAAGAAGCTTGTGTGCATCGCCCGATTTTCCCACATACGAGACCTGCCCGCTGAGCGTGGCCCAATCGGCGTCGATCTTGCGTAGCACGTCGAGAAGGCGCGCGAGAAACAATTGCCGTGCTCCGGGCAACCGATCGGATTCCCCCGGTTTTTGATCCAGCCAGCGGATCCTCGAAAACGCCGTTGTGGGAAGTATGCCGTAAGGCTGACCGCCGATGCGTATGGCCGGGACCGCGCCTCGCCCGCTGACATACGATGTGAAGAACCAGCGTGTATGCTCCACGGCAGCATCACTGAAGAGCGGCGTGAGCATCTTATCCATCCAGTAACCGAGGGTGGCCGGCCAGAGAGCGCACTGCATGGCGCGAGACTCTATCTGGTCGGTACTGTCGCTGCCATGCACCCGTGCGAGGAGCGATGGATCGATGCCCAGGAGTTCGGCGACCCATTGGCCGTCGCGCTTCGCCAGCGGATCCGGCTCCAGCTTGAAGAGGGGGGGGTGCTTGCGATCGTCAAAACTCTCGTCCGCGTGGTCGAGGCGCGTATAGCCGCTTCCCGTTCCCGTCGTGTTGTTGGTGGGCGTGCCCTGCGGGATAATAGATAGGCCGCTGCGGCCATAGTGATGGTTCTTCAAGAGTTCTTCCAGCGCCTCCTTCGCATCACCATCGCTGCTCGCCAGCTCCAGGCCCAAGACGAGCAGGCGGTCGAAGCCCGTCCGGGCCTGGCTGGGGGTCAGATCGATCTTTAGCCCCATTCCCGCAGCAACAGCACGATCGAAATCGACGAGCCACTGCAATTGATCGGGAAAGGAGAGGTCCCCGTCGACCGGATGAATCGTGTCGGAAGGATCGACCGATGGGTCCGGACCCACGTAGAGGGGAAGCGAAACAACGCCGCCGATGGCTTCGAGTGTCTTGACGCCATCATTGTATCCGATCACGACGAAGCGGTCTGCCAAGTGGTTGACCCGGGGCGCCTGGGACCACGGGTCTTGCTTTGTCGCCGGATCAGCCGGAAACACGATGAAGGAGGTCGAGAGCGCGACGTCACTCTTTTTCGCAGGTGGAGCCGGGGTGTCGGCCAGGTTGTACGGCTGATAATCTCGTATCAGGTCTGCTGCACGGCTTGCACCCACGGCCGCTTCCAGGGCCGTCAGCGCTGCCTGTGATGCTGCGCTCTCCCCGTCCGCCAGCCACACCGCCTTCCAGTACGGGGAAATCGCAAGGGCTTCGGCGGCGGATAGCGGCGTCTGCGTTAAGATCACCAGGATTTCATCGCTGGCCGCTGCTTTTGCTGGTTTTGCGGGAAGATTGGCCGGCTGATAGGTATCAACGATCCAGGAAGCACGGCCCGATCCGTGCGCCGCGACCAGACCTCGCCATGCTGCCCGTTCGTCTGCCTCGATGCCGCCAGCGCGCCACATGCCCTGCCAGTAAAGCCTGCCGTTGGCCAGTTCGGTCCCTGACAGCGTCGGCTCGAACGTGTCAATGGAGCAGTCATCCGGGTAGATACGGACCCAGAGTTGATGACCCGTGGGGCCGGAGGCAACGAACCGCGTTTCCACGCGCACAGGCAGCAAAAGAAACGGGGAGCGATCGCTCAACAGGCCTACGTTCCTGCGAGGATCCGTGAAGGTCGCGAACCCTTCGATTGCTACGGCAACGGCTTCCCTGGCCCTCTGTGTTGCGGCCTGTCGTGCTCGTTTCTCGCCGTCAGCCCGTTTCAAGAGCGCTTCCAGACGTGCCTTCTGTTCGGCTGCGGCCGGATCATCCGGATTGGAGCGCCGGGACAGCTCCCCCAGCTGGGCCAGGAGTTTCCGCTGTTCTTCCGCGGCCTGAGCCGCTGCGGTTTGCGCTGTGCTGAGTGCTGCACGAGCCTTCGCGAGCTGGGTTTGACGGGCATCAAAGTCTTGCATATCAGGATCCGCTCCCGAGCATCTCGCCGGCGTGGACCGCAACCATGACGGGTGCTCGAAAAAGTATGTAGGCCCAGCGCGCGGCAGTAATCGCTGCGCCGTCGACCTGGAGATCGTCCGTGTATTGAGATTTCTTATCCTCTGAGTCGCCTGGCGGCGGGGCCGTGAGCGCCACCGTGCCCAGGCTGTTCGCCGGCAGGAACCCACCCGGCGCTCCACCTGGCAGTGCATCGTCCCACGTCAGCTCATCGAGCACTTCCAGCGTGCCTGTCCGCGTGAGATCGAGGCCGAAACGGGGTTCTCCGGGTCGCTGTTTAATGACGAAAAACCAGCCAGGGTCATCGTTCGGGTTTTCACCCGAACCACCCTTTGATTCCGGGATGGTGAGATCGAAGCCGAAAAAGTAGATGTCGGGGTCTACCTTGGCCTCGTAGAGCGGTGTCCGTATGACCGTGGGTGGCGGGTGCTCCTCGAAAGCCGCGTCAATGTCCTGGAGCGTGCGCGGCTTACTGAGATCAATGGAGTTATCGGGATTCCTCTCCCACTGGGCATGGTGCGCATAGATCACCGCGGTCGGGTACTTTTTAAGCAGCTCACCGCGGATTACCAGCACGGCCTGTTCGCCCGCTTGCCCGCCAGCCGCACGATTGTTATGCTCACCCAACTGGGAGTCCAGTGACCAGCGGTGCAACTCAGGAATGTCGTAGAGCTTTTCCTTCAACTGGTCCGGCGTGAGATTGTCAGCATTGAAGTGACCGCGCGCATCCCAGAACTGCCGGAAATAGCTGCCCCGCTGGTCAGTGGGATATTCCCGCCAGAGCAGTTCCCGCGCGAACTCATGGTTGAGCCCCACCATATAGGATTCGATAAACTTCTGGTTGGTCTCGATCAGTGTGATGCTGTTGGCCGCAATCAGGTTGATGTTCGGCAGGAAGAGCTCAGCCGAGATTACCTTGAGCGGCTCGTACATCGGGAGATCAATCTTGGGGTACGCCATCACCTCGCCGAATTGATCGCCGATCAGCTCCCGAATCCAGGGGGGTATGGCGATGATGGAGAGTCCGCGCATGGGGATGCTCTTCTGTGGATCAATGGCCTGAACCATCGACGCAGTAAGCGATGGAAGATTGAGCGTGACCGGCGCCGGACGCTTGGAGACGGCACTTGTTGCCGTCAGAAGCGAGAATGAGTCTCTCAGCGCGGTCTTAAAGCGCACAGCCGTCGGGCTGTCCGTCGCCCCGATTGTCGGCTTGAGGCTCGAGCCTGGCTCGCTCAACCCAAAATCAGGGCTCTTCGGGAACGTATCAACCGTGGCCGGTGTCTGATTCTGCTCGTCCATACTCTGCGACGCTGCATTGGCCGTCTTCCATCTGGTCAGCACGCGATAGAGATAGACCCCGCCTGCCGCCACAGCCACCCCCAGGACGATACCGACAGCAGGGACCAGGAAGGCAAGCAGAACGGCGAGAAGGATCGCGACCGTGAGCGTAGCGTAAGGAAGCCAGGGATAGGTTTGCAGCAGCTTGAGAATCCAGGCGGGCACGTCCCTGGGAACCGCCGCAACCGCGGCCTGATCGACGGTAGGCACGCCGGGTGGCACCTTCTTGGGCGGCGCCGCGCTCACCTTGCCGCTGTTGACGCGTGAGAGCAGGTTCTGCGGCGTGATGTCCGCGCTGAACGGCAGAGAGCGCATCAGGCGCGAGCCCGGACGGATCACGCGTCGCATTACCGTCGACGTGTAAACGGGCGGGACAAGGCTTGCCTTCGCAGTGGCGGCGATCGTTGTCCCGCCGATGAGCACGCGCCTGGCCGCCGGCGAGACGAGCGCAAAAGCGCGCTCCGCATTGGCCGCGGCGAGGGGCGTGAGTGTTTGCCGATGCCAGCGCCATGAGACCTCTTTGGCGAGCTGCAGCCGACGGATGCGTGCATTAGCAGCGAGAACGTCGCCGATCTGCTGCCACGCGCTGTTCATATACTCTTCATCGTTAGTTCTTACCACATCGGTCCCGAAGTTCGCGGGCGCGCGGAAGCGCGGATCGAGATTCAATCTGTGCACCCAGTTGGTCTGACGGGGTGCGTCTGTCCCATCCCGGTTGAAGAGGAGACGCTGGGTGAGGGCATGCCAGCGACCGTATAGCGGCGCCGTGATAAGGGGATCGGGATCGTCGTCCACGCCCGGGCCGAGCCCTGTCGACGCATTGGCTGTTGAAGCGGTCTGACTCGCGTAATCGTCCGGAAGGTTGATGAACCGCGCGAGAGCCGCCTGAAACTGGTGGGGATAGGGCTGGTCCCAGTTCTCATATTTCTGTCGCTCGGTGAGGTCAGCAGGAGAGAGGTTCACGTCAGGGACACGCAAGGCGCCGCCAAGACGCAGGATGCCGCCGAGGTCAGGGTCCATGATAGCAGGTATGTTGGAACCCGGATCCTGCACGTCCATGTCGCGCGTGCCCACGCGCTTGTCCACCGGCTGCGGCTTGAGCAGGCGAACGAGGTATTCGAAATCTCCCTGCGAGCCCGTACGGAAATACCAGCGATAGTAAACGGGATAATTGGTCGGCTCAGCCTTCCCGGGGTATGACGCCCACGCTGAGAACGTTGCGTGAGGTGCGGCGTCAGGTGAAAGACCCAGGCCCGCGAGCCGCCCGGTTTCAAAGACGGGCATCAC
>JAGDMS010000403.1 GCA_017860575.1 Deltaproteobacteria bacterium
TTCGGCCTCGGACTCCGCCGCCAACCAGTATCTCGTGCCGTTTGCCGGCGCCGCGATGGGCGAGTGGTTCATGGACAACGGCATGGACGCGTTGATTGTCTACGACGACCTGTCCAAGCACGCAGTGGCCTACCGGCAGGTGTGCCTCGTGTTGAAGCGGCCGTCGGGCCGCGAGGCGTATCCCGGCGACGTGTTCTACCTGCACAGCCGGCTGCTCGAACGCGCGGCACGCGTCGGCGAGCAGTACGGCAACGGCTCGCTCACCGCCCTGCCCATCATCGAAACGCAGGCCGGCGATGTGTCGGCCTACATCCCGACCAACGTCATCTCGATTACCGACGGGCAGATCTTTCTGGAAACGAATTTGTTCTATCAGGGCGTGCGCCCAGCGATCAACGTCGGTATCTCGGTCTCGCGCGTCGGCTCGGCGGCGCAACTCAAGGCCATGAAGCAAGTGGCCGGACAACTCAAAGGCGAGCTCGCCCAGTTCCGCGAACTGGCGGCGTTCGCGCAGTTTGGCTCGGATCTCGACGCCAAGACACAGGCGCAGATCGACCGCGGCAAGCGTATCATGGAGGTCTTCAAGCAGGGGCAGTACAACCCGATTCCGGTCGAGATCCAGGTGGCCGTGATCTGGACCGTGCAAAACGGGTACGTGGATCACGTGCCGGTCGAACGGGTCAAGGAGTTCCAGAACAAGCTGACGGACTTTTTCACCACGCGCAAACCCGCATTGCTCGCCAGGATCGGGAAGGAAAAGGCGATCAGCGACGCGTTGAAGGCCGAGTTGACGGCGGCCGCCGACGAATTCAAGCAGACATGGAAATGAAAACGGAACGGTGAGTTATGGCCAGCCCGCGAGAACTTCGTCCGCGCATCGCATCGATTGCCAGCACCTCGCAGATCACTCGCGCGATGCAAATGGTGGCAGCGGCCAAGATGCGGAAGGCGCAAGAGGCCACGCTGATGACGCGGCCGTTCGCTCAACTCCTCTACCGCTTCCAGCGTCGCGCCACGACGCACGCCCGCGATTTCGCGCATCCCCTGCTGGAGGTCCGCGACGTTCACAGGCGTGCCGTGATCCTCGTCGGCACGGACAAGGGGTTGTGCGGGCCGCTCAATACCAATCTGTTCCGCGTGGCGGCGCAGTTTGCTCCCGCGACGACCGTGTTTATCACGGCCGGCAAGCGGGCGGCGCAATTCGTCGCGCGGACCGGCCGCCAGCTAGCGGCGGAGTTTACCTTCACGGACTCGCCGCGATTCGCCGAGGCGCGGCCGATTGCCGGCATGGCCCGCGACATGTTTTTGAAACGCGAGGTCGATGAAGTGAAGATTGTCGCGACGCGTTTCATCAACACGCTGACCCAGCAGGCCGGTGCGGTCGAGTTTCTGCCGATCGGGGAAATCAAGGCATTGCAGGTTCCCGGCGCGGAATCCGAAGCGGAGTTGACCGCCGACACAGCCGAATACGTCTTCGAGCCCAGCGCGGAGGCGACGCTCTCCTTTCTCTTCGGGCTGTACCTCAACGTTCTTGTCTACCGGGCCTTGTTGGAGGCCCGAGCCAGCGAACATAGCGCCCGCATGGTGGCCATGAAGAACGCCACCGAGAGCGCCGCCGACCTGATCGAGGACCTGACCCTCGAGTACAATAAACTCCGTCAGGGCAATATCACGAACGAGTTGCTGGAAATTGCGGGCGGCCAACTCGGCAACGATTAGCGGGAGCGTTCAACATGAATAAAGGGCATATCGTTCAGGTCGTCGGCGCGGTCGTGGATGTCGAATTCACGGAAAGCTTGCCGGCCATCTACAATGCGTTGACCGTCGAATTCAAGGTCGACAACCAGCCGATCAAGCTGACACTCGAAGTGCAGCAGCACCTCAGTGAGAAGTGGGTCCGGTCGATCTCCATGTCCGGCACCGAGGGTCTCAAGCGCGGCTATGAAGTGATCGATACCGGCGCGCCGATTTCCATGCCCGTGGGGGATGGAGTGATGGGGCGGGTGTTCGACGTGTGCGGCAACCCGGTCGACGAGCGCGGTCCGGTCAAGGCGGAGAAATACTATCCGATCCACCGCCCGGCGCCACAGCTCGTGGACCAATCGCCCTCGCCGCAAGTCCTCCCCACCGGCATCAAGGTCATCGACTTGATTTGTCCCTTCCTGAAAGGCGGCAAGGTTGGCGCATTTGGCGGGGCGGGCGTAGGCAAGACGGTTGTCATCATGGAATTGATCAACAACATCGCCAAGCTCCACGGCGGCGTGTCGGTGTTTGCCGGCGTCGGCGAGCGCACCCGGGAGGGCAACGATCTCTACCGGGAAATGTCCGAAGCCGGCGTCATCAATCAGGAGAACCTCGGCGCATCGAAGATCGCCCTCGTGTACGGTCAGATGAACGAACCCCCGGGCGCCCGCCTGCGCGTCGCCCTGGCCGGCCTCGCCATCACCGAGTATTTCCGCGACGAGAAAAATCAGGACGTGCTGCTGTTCATCGACAACATCTTCCGGTTCTCCCAGGCCGGTTCCGAGGTGTCGGCGTTGCTTGGCCGCACCGCCAGTGCCGTCGGTTACCAGCCGACGCTGGCCTCCGAAATGGGTGCGCTCCAAGAACGCATCACCTCGACCAAGAAGGGCTCGATCACGTCGTTTCAGGCGGTGTACGTGCCGGCCGACGACCTGACCGACCCGGCGCCGGCCACCACGTTTGCGCACTTGGACGCGACCATCGTTTTGGACCGCTCGATTTCCGAGTTGGGCATCTACCCGGCGGTTGACCCGCTCGCCTCGACGTCTCGGGCGCTCGCACCGGAAATTGTCGGCCAGGAACACTACGATGTCGCGCGCGGCGTGCAGCGCGTGCTCCAGCGCTACAAGGACCTGCGGGATATCATTGCGATTCTGGGCATGGACGAACTTTCACCCGAGGACAAGACCGCGGTGCTCCGTGCGCGCAAGATTCAACGCTTCCTGAGCCAACCGTTCAGCGTGGCGACCGTGTTTTCGGGCCTCGAGGGCAAACAAGTGCCCGTGGCCGAAACCGTACGCGGCTTCAAGGAGATCCTCGACGGCAAACACGACGCCGTGGCGGAAGGCGATTTCTACATGAAGGGCGGGATCGACGAAATCGAAGGCGCGCCGACGAGCACAGAGGGCAAGAAGGACCACGCGAACGATACGAAGCCGGAAGAGGCAAAGAGTAAATAATGGCCAGCACTCTAAAACTTGAAATTGTCACCCCGGAAGGCCCGGTGTACTCCGAGGACGTGGAGCTGGTCACCTTGCCGGGCGTTGCCGGCCAGTTCGGGGTGTACCCGCAGCACGTCCCACTCATGACGCAGATGGAGCCGGGCGAAATCATCGTGCGCAAAGACGGCCGCGACACCTTCTTCGCCACGGGCGTAGGACTGATCGAAGTCGCCGCCACCCGGGTCTCGATTCTCACCGACCTGGCGGTGCAAGCCGACAAAATTGACGAAGCCAAAGCCGAGGAGGCCCGGCGACGCGCCGAAGCCCGTCTCCGCGAGAAACTCTCGGACGAAGAACAGGCTGCCGTCAACGCGTCCCTCGTTCGCTCCCTGGTTCAGTTGCGCGTCAAGCGACGACGCCGCGGGTAATATGGATCCCGCAGCGATTCCGGCCTTGGGTGCTGAGGTGTGAATGGGCGATCGCGAGGCCGACCACACGTCGCCAAGCGGTACGCCGGGGCCGGCGGTTCCGAAGTGGGAACGCGACCGGCCGGGAATCCTTCTGTTAACCAGCCACTGGCTCATCTGGGTCGGGTTCGCGCTGTCCATCACGGCCATCAGCACCTGGCTGTTTGTGGTGCCCGCGGAGGTCGCCGGCCATGCCGACAATCCGTACAAGGGCGTTGTCCTCTACCTCATCTTGCCCTTCCTGCTCGTCGCTGGGCTCGCTCTGGCGGGGATCGGGATCCTGCTCGGCCGGCG
>JAGDMS010000404.1 GCA_017860575.1 Deltaproteobacteria bacterium
CTCGATTCCTCGCCGCCGCCGGGCTGGCCATCGCCACGCTGGGCGCGCACGCCGCCGCCGACATCCGCAAGGAAACCATCCAGTTCCAGAAGGGCGCCACGTCGGCGTCGATCAAGGGCCGGCTGCGGGGCGATGCGGACGTCGACTATCGGGTGCGGGCGGGCGCCGGCCAGACGCTCGCCGTCGCCCTGAAGAAAACCAATCTGCAGAACTACTTCAACATCCTGCCGCCGGGCAGCGATGTCGCGATGTTCGTCGGCCAGACCGGCGAAGACTGGAAGGGCGTGCTGCCGACCGACGGCGACTACACGATCCGCGTCTACCTGATGCGCCCCGCCGCCCGCCGCAACGAGTCGAGCGACTACACGCTGACCGTCGGCGTGACCGGCAAGGCGCTCGCGCCCGTGGCCGCATCGAAGGATGCGCTGATACCGGGCACGCCGTTCCATGCTTCGGCGGCGATTTCCTGCGTGCCGCTGCTCGACCCGAAGCCGCAGCCATGCGAGGCCTTCGTCATCCGTCGCGGCTTCGACGGCACCGCCACCGTCGAGGTCCGTGGCGCCAACGGTTACAAGCGCCGCATCCTGTTCCTCAAGGGTGATCCGGTGGCCTCGGACTCGCAGGACCCGATGACGTTCTCGCGCCAGGGCGACAACACCCTGGTGAAATTCGGCGCGGAGGAGAGCGCCGAAGTTCCCGACGCGCTGGTTCGCGGAGGTTAGGAATCCGCGAACCACCGTTTCTTGAGGACACTGTCATGAAGTTGGAACCGCGTCTCTTTCGCACGCTGCTGGAACGTGCTTCGCTGACTTGCGCATTGGCGGTCCTTTCGACTGTTACACCGGCCGTTGCCCAGACTCCGCTGACCCTCGAACAGGCCATGACGATGGCGAAGCCGGACTTCATGGGCTCGCCCGTCACTGCGGCGTGGTGGTCCGCGGACTCGCGGCAGGTCTACTACCAGCACCAGCTCCCGGGCGCGAAGGAGGTCTCCACGTTCCGTCTGGACCCCCGCGATGGGACCGTGCGAGCGATCGACGCCGCCGGCAAGGCGCAAATCGACGGGGATGCCAAGCGCTACGACGTCACGCGCACGCGGGCGGTGTACGAGCGCGACGGCGACATCTGGCTGCGCGACGTCGATCAGAGCGCACCCATCCAGGTGACCCGCACCAAGGACGCGGAGTCGGAACCGCGCCACAGCGCCGACGGCACGCGCGTCTTCTACCTTCGCGGCACCGACTGGTTCGCCTGGACCGCCGAGGGTGGCGTGGAAACCCCGCTGCTGGCGCTGCGCGCCGACAATCCGCCGCTGTCGGCGCCCGCGCCGGGCGGGGGGGTGACGGTCTTTCTCGGGCCGCAGGTCGTCATCAAGCGCAGCACGCTTTCGCCCAGCGGCCGCCACGCGCTGGTGGTGACCACGCCCAAGGGCTACGACGCCGGCCGCGTGGTCCAGATGCCGATGTACCTCACGGCCAGCGGCTACCCCGAGATGATGGATCTGCCGCCACGCATCGGCCGCAATGACGGAGCGCCGCAATCGCTGTGGCTGGTCGATGTGCAGAGCGGCCGGGCACGACCGGTCGATGTGTCCGGGCTGCCGGGCATCGCCGTCGACCCGCTGGCGGACCTGCGCGCCGCGCGGAAGTTGCCGCCGCTGGTGGGCCTGCGTGGGTTCGAGACCTGGGATATCCAATGGTCGGAGGATGGACGGCAGTTGGCATTCGGCCTCACGGCCAACGACAACCGTGATGGGTGGCTGGCGGCGCTCGATGTTGCCACGGGACAGCTTTCCTTGCGCGACCATGACCGCGGAGCCTCGGTAATAACGGGCCAATTCGGATTTCTTCCAGACGACCGGCTGTGGTTCACCTCCGAAGGTGAGGGCTGGTTCGGCTTGTATCTGCACGACGGCACGTCGGCGCGCAAGCTGGCCGTCGGGGCTTACAACGTCATGAACGTGCAGTGGAGCGCCGACGGCAAACACGCATTCTTCCAGTGCAACCGCAAGGAGCCGGGGGATTACGAGATTTGCCGCGTGAATGCCGACGGCGGCGACTTGCGTGAAGTGACGTCGCTGGACGGCGTTGGCACCTATGTCGATCTGGATGCCTTCCGCCTTTCGCCGGACGGCCATCAGTTGGCGGTGCGCTACTCGGGCCAGTATCTGCCGATGCAACTGGCGCTGGTGGACGCCGAGACGGGGGAGACCCGCCGCGTCACCGACACCCGCAGCGAGGCGCTGAAGGCCCAGATCGACACCCTGATCGAACCGGAGTTCGTGCAAATACCCTCCAGCCACTTCAAGGGCGTGATCTGGGGGAAGCTGTTCCGCCCCAAAGTGCAGGAACCCGGCCGTCGTTATCCGATCGTGCTGCTGCTGCACGGCGGCAACGTGGTCCAGTTCGTCGCCCGCAATCAGTCGATGTCGTTTTCCGAGACGATGCTGGCCAATTATCTGGCGCAGAACGGCTATCTGGTGCTGGAGTTCGACTACCGCGGCTCGATGGGCTATGGCAAGTCCTTCCGGGAGTCGGTGTATCGGCGTTTGGGCATCACCGAAGTCGAGGACATGCGCGACGTCGTGGCCTACCTCGCCGACCACCATCGGGGCGATCCCGGCAATGCCGGCACCTACGGTTGCAGCTATGGCGGTTATCTGGCTTACATGTCCGCTTTCCTGGCGCCCGATCTGTTCAAGGCCGCCGCCGCGGCCAACGGCTGGGCCGACCTGCCGGCCACCATGGGCAGCAATCCCACGAAACTGCTAGACACGCCCGACCTGAATCCCGAGGCGTTCCGCGCCTCCTCCGCCACCACCCATGTCGAGAACCTGCGCGGTGAACTGTTGATCCTGCACAACGTCGACGACAGCGCGGTCACCTACGAGCACGCCTTGCGCGTGGTGCAGCGCCTGCTGGACCTGGGCAAGCAGAACTGGAACATCGTCAGCTATCCCACCGGCAACCACTGCTTCGAGGAACGGCGGGATCTTCAGATTGACGCCTTCCGACGCGCGTTCCAGATGTTCGAGCGCACGCTAAAACCGCAGTGATCGCAGGAGGCGGTGGGTCGCGAACCGCATCGATCGGGACTCGGTCGCGTTATATGGTGTCCATGCTGCTCCTTGTCGGCGTGGGAGCTATTTCTATTCCCACATTAGCGGATGAAACGCATCCAAAATTGAATTTTGCGAAAGAAGGGAAAATACCGGAAACGGAATGGCTTCCCTACGATCATTATCTTGAGGATGTCGAACAGGCTCGTGCCGAATGGAGCAGGATGAGGCCAATGGTGGCGCGGCAACTGACTTTTACCAACATTAAAGAACACTTGGGCCTAGAGGAAAGCGATTTAGGATTTGCCACGGATTTTAAGGACTTGGGTGCCATTATCAGCGATCACATGAAGCTATCCGCTCACATCGACAAAGGTGGCGGTCGCCGCTGGCTGGTTTTCGAGGGTACTTATGGCCCATTACGTCCCTCCATACCGTTAGTGGTCCGCTGGATTAAGACTTACATCACGTACGACACCGTGGATAAGAGAATCATCCGAGTCACCATGACCATTGAGGGCCAGAAGTTTGAGTAACTCTCTGTTGTTTTAATCAACGCACCGGATGTTCGTGACGTACCGCCGCGTTGGGGGTGGCGCGGCGCAATTTGGCGGAGGGCGCATGCCCGAATCTTTTACATGAGGAGAAACCACCATGAAGAAAGTCGTTTTACTGGTTCTGACCTGTCTCGGGTTTCTGACCGTGCCGGTGTGGGCGGAAGAAGGCATCCGGCAGGAGAGGGTGCAGTTCCAGCAAGGCAGGGACAGCGCCTCGCTCAAGGGCCGCATCAAGGGCGATGAAACCGTCGATTACCAATTGGGCGCCCGGGCCGGGCAGACCATGGCGGTCACCCTGAAGTCGAGCAACCGCTTCACCTATTTCAACATC
>JAGDMS010000185.1 GCA_017860575.1 Deltaproteobacteria bacterium
ACCATGATGTGTTCATCGTTGCTGCAGCACGGCATCGAACACATCCGCGTGGTCGAGCAACGGCTGCGCGAGTGGATGGAAGCCCACGAGTACATCTCGGTACACCAGATGAAAGGCAGCATGAGCCAGCAGAACTGCGCCAACCCGTCCGCCTTCTCGCGCTCGCACTACATCGGCTCGCTACAAAGCTATCGGCCGCTGTGAGCGATTGCTGCACCCACCCCGTGCTTCGACAGGCTCAGCATGAGCGGATCCCGCCCGATTTCACTGGATTTTTTCCGCTCACCCTGAGCTTGTCGAAGGGTGTTTAGACACTTCCTCAGCAGCCTGTTCAGCGGGAAAGAGCAGGTCTCAACGTGGTTCCTGGGCCGGATAACCAGCCCCCCCCGCGCCGCCCTGCTCGTTGCGCAGACTCTGGTCGGGGTTGACGTTGATCTCGACACGCCGGTTCTGGGCGCGCCCTTCGGGGGTGGCATTGGTGGCCACCGGCTGCGACGCGCCGCGGCCGAAGGTCATAAGCCGCGCCGCGCTGACACCGTCGGCGGTCAGCTCTTCGGCCACCGACTGGGCCCGGCGTCGCGACAGCTCGTCGTTCGAGGCCTCGCTGCCCCGGCTGTCGGTGTGCCCGATGACCTGCACCGTCGTCTGCGGATACCGGTTGAGCACGTCCGCAAACCGTCGCAACTTGTCACGCGCTCCCGGCTGCAATTGGGCGCTGCCGGAGGAGAACATCACATCGCTGGGCATCACCACCTGCAGTTGCTCCTGGTTGCGGCGGACACGGTCCTGCTCGGCCAGCACGCCTTCCATTTCCTTGGCCTGCCGGTCCATGTAATTCCCGATGGCGCCACCCGCGAGCGCGCCGACCACGCCACCAATCGCCGCCCCTTTCCACGCCCCTTCGCCCCCGCCGACGATCGCACCGATGGCCGCGCCTGTACCGGCACCCGTCGCCGCACCAACGCCTGCGCCCTTCACCGTCCGTGGCGCCCCCTGGTACGCCTCGCATCCCACGAGCGAAAGCAACAGCACCGCAACGACCGACCGCTGCAACAACCCGCATCGCGCCATAGCCGCGTCCCTCCAAACGTTCACTTTGAACGTCGCTCCCGCCGGCGTCAACACCTTTTTCAGCCGACGCCGAATGTGCCTCGCTGGCCCCGCAGGGGGTACTTGAACCCGCTCGCACCCCGGCGTAGTGGGGATGAAGTGACGGAGGTCCTATGAGCACCTACACGATGATTCCGAATCTGGCGGAACAAGACATTCCATCCGATGGAATTTTGAGCCGCACCGTCTACAACGACGACCAGGTGAAGGCGGTCGTCTTCGCCTTCGGGGCCGGGCAGGAGCTGTCGGAGCATACCGCGTCGATGCCCGCGATCATCCAGATACTGCAAGGAACCGCGCGCCTGACGCTCGGCACCGATCAGATCGAGGCGAGTGCGGGCATGTGGATCCACATGCCCGCACAACTGCCGCACACCCTCCAAGCACGCACGCCGGTCATCATGCTTCTGTTGTTGCTCAAGAAACACGGGATGCCCGGTGGTGCGCCCACGCTCGCCCCGCCTGCATAATTTGACCCCGCCCGCACGGGGCCCCCTCACCACCTGCGTCCCTCGCTTGAGTTTTCGGCGGGAGAGTGATTGCCTGGGGCCTCCACGAAAGCGGCAGGATCACGAGGAGGCCCGGTGCAGGTCGGGGTGGTGAGTCAGATTTGGCGGTACCCCGTGAAATCAATGGGCGGGGAACGGTTACAGCGTTGCCAGGTTGAGGACGTCTTCGGTGTTGCCGGCGACCGTGGCTGGGCGTTGTGGGACGAGGAGGCAGGTGAACTACGCAGCGCCAAGCAACTGCCAGGGCTGCTGCACTGCAGTGCCCGCTATCGCGAGGAGCCTTGCGGAGCCGCGGTGCCCCCGATGGATATCGAGCTCGCCGATGGCCGCATCGTGGCCAGCGACGATCCGCAGGCATCGGCGCACCTATCCGCAGCCTTGGGCGGCCGCTTGCGCCTGTGCGCCCGTCGCCCGGCCGACGATCTCGATCATTACCGGCGGGCGCGGCACATTGAGGACCCCATCGCGGAGATTCGTCTTTCCGCGGAACTGCTTCCGGATGAGCCCGTTCCGGACGTCAACCTCGACGACATTCCGCCCGAATTGTTCGAGTTCGCGACGCCGCCGGGCACTTACTTCGACGCCTATCAGCTGCACGTGATCACGACCGCGTCACTGGCTGAACTGGCGCGCCGCACACCGGATGCCCGGATCGATGTGCGGCGCTTCCGTCCGAACATCGTCGTGGACACCGGTGCCGAGGTCCACGGATTTCTCGAGTTCGACTGGTGCGGCAGGGAACTGCGCATCGGAGCCGCGCGCGGACAGGCGGTGCTACCCATGATGCGCTGCGCCATGACCACTCACGCGCAACGGGATCTCCGCAAGGAGCCGGCGATCATGCGCACCCTCGTGCGCGCCGCCCAGATGAATTTCGGGATCGGCGTGACTGTCACCAACCCCGGCGCCGTCCGCGTCGGCGACACGGTGGAGGTGGTGTAAGAACAGCGGCGCCAGTGTGCGCGCACGGCAAAGGAGAGGACGCATGGCCAACATCGAACACATCAATCCGCGCGGGCTGGCAGAGCCACACGGGTATACGCACGTGGTCACCGCCGCGGGCGGCACCACCATCTACATCGCCGGCCAGGGGGCGTACGACCAGAACAATCGACTCGTCGGTGCGGGCGATCATTACGCGCAAACCAAACAGGCTTACCGCAATTTGTGCGCTGCGTTGGCCGGTGCCGGGGCAACACCCGCCAACATCGTCAAATCGACCATCTACGTGGTTGGCCTCACCGATGCGGCGCTGGGCGATTTTGCCAAAGCCATGGAAGAGGGCTGGGACGGTCAACCGATGCCGCCGACCGCGGCGACGCTCGTCGGGGTCGAGCGCCTCGCCTACCAGGACATGCTGGTCGAGATCGACGCTATCGCCATGGTCTGAATCGGTGTGCCGCCGGGGAATTCTTGAACCGCCCACATCCTCAGCGGCCGGTTGCAGGGGATGACCGAGCACTATGTCGGGCGAAGCTGTCGCCGGTAGTCTAGGCATTCTCAGTCGGCGCTTCACGCGTCCTCCCCTTCCCCAGTGCCAGGGCGCGATGCCGTGCCAGGCTTTTTCAATTGACGGCGCTTCATTGCTTCGGTAAGCTGTTGCGGTAAGTGTGGGTGTGACATACGTGGTCTTTGTGTTCTTTTTCGGAGGTAGCGATCAACGGATCGATGGGGGATATATGAAGCAGCTCGACTTGCGGAATCACGGCCGGTTGGGAGTGGGTGGATCTTCAGGTGTCCGTATCCTGAGCGGGTTTACGTCCACAGTGCTCCTCACGGCGATCGTGTGCTTTCTCGCACTTGGGCCTCGCGGTGCATTTGGTGACTGTTGCCAGTGCGCGTATGACGATGGCACAACTGTCGCCAACTATTGCGAAGGGAACGACACCACGAATTGCAACAACGGTCCGCCTACAAACTGCGGGCCGCTCATCGCTGGTGGCAGCTGCTCCCCGAGTAACAACGTTCCAGACAGCGTCTGCAACCCGCCGGCGACCCCGACCGCGACACCAACCGCCACGACGACGCCCACGCCAACTCCCACAACAACACCCACACCCGGCGGCCTGGGGTTCGCATGTATCAGCAGCACCGAGTGTGCCTCGACGTTCTGTGTGGATGGGGTCTGTTGCAACGGACCATGTTCCAACGCGGGCCAATCGTGCAATCAGCCAGGGAGTGCCGGTTTTTGCCGTCCGGAGCTCAGTCCGGTGCCGGCGGCCTCTCATCGGGGCCTCCTCAGCCTGACTGTACTCTTGGCAGTGCTGGGTGTCGGGAGTTTGTACTCGGTAAGGCGTCGTAGGCGGTCCTAGACACGGGAGACCGGTGGCGGGTCCGGCGGCGGACTCGCCGTCAGCCCGACTCAGTTATCTAGCCCCCTCGGCGAGAATCGCGTCGAGTTCGGCAAGGGCCGCATGTCGGTCAGCGCCGACGACGATGGCGCGCATGCCGAGGGCGGACGCGGCAGCGGTGTTCCCTTCGAAGTCGTCGAGGAACACGCACTGCTCTGGCGCCACGTCGCCCAGACGCTCGATGGCGAGTTCGAAGAACTTCGGATCGGGCTTGCGCCGTCCGACCTCACTGGAATCGAGGACCACGTCAAACAGCTCATCGACCTGGATCATGGATTTCCAGGCGTCGCGAAATTCCGCGATGTTGTTGGTCAGGAGGCCGGTCCGGTAGCCGTCGGCGCGCAATGCGCGTACCCGCTCGATCAGAATCTCCTGCGTCCCTGACCCGCCGCTCATGCGCGCGAGGATCTCAAACAGGTCGAGCCGCAAACCGTGTGCCGCGGCGAGTCCGGCGATCTCGTCCCGCGCTTGGGCGAGCGACAGCTCGCCCCGCTCCAACCGGTGCCAGGGGTGGTCCGTATCCTTGTGGTACGGCCCAAACACCAGCCCGAGAGCCAACTCGAGGTCCACCGCCAGTTCCTCACCGATGGCGCGCAGCGTTTCGAACGGCGAGTCGGTAAACACCCCACCCAGGTCAAACAATACCGCTTTGATCATGTGCATTCATACTACACGGCCCCGGCGTACGGAGCAACGGATTCGGCACCGGGGTTGCGATAGCGTGTGCGGCGAGGTTATGGTTTGCACACCCCCGTGGGACAGAGCCAATGTCACAATATGTAGCCGAACGCGGCGCCCCGGTAGCGCTCGAACGCTACGACCAACTGGTGGCCTACTTCGAGACCGCGTGCAAATCGCGCGCTGAGTGGCGCATCGGCACGGAATACGAGAAGGTCGCCGTCTGGGCGGCCAACGGCAGCGCCGTCCACTTCACGGGTGGCATTGAGGAAGTGCTACGCCAACTGGCCGACCGCTACGGCTGGCAACGCGTCATCGAAGAGGGCCGCCTCATCGCACTGCAGGGGGATAATTCCTCGATAACCCTGGAGCCGGGGGGCCAACTCGAGCTGAGCGGCGCCCCATGCGACAGCATCCACTGCGCCGCGCGTGAGTTCGGGGAGCACGTTCGTCAGATTGTCACGATCGGCAAGGACCTCGGCATCATGTTCCTCGGACTCGGCATGCAGCCGATCAGCCCGCTCAACGCCATCGAATGGGTCCCGAAGCACCGCTACGCCATCATGGGCCCCCACATGCAGCGGGTCGGCAGCCTCGGGCAGCGCATGATGAAGCAGACGGCAACGGTGCAGATGAACATCGACTACGCCAGCGAGCGCGATGCCATGGCCAAGATGCGGGTCGGCATGGGCATCGCTCCGCTGCTGACGGCGCTGTTTGCCAATTCGCCCATCAACGACGGGCGGCTCAACGGCTTCAAGAGCTTCCGCGGCCACATTTGGACCGACACGGATCCGGCGCGCTGCGGATTGCTGCCGTTCGTCTTCCGCGATTCTTGCAGCTTCGCAGACTACGTAGACTACGCGCTGGACGTCCCGATGTACTTCATCGTTCGCGACGGTCGCTGGATCGACATGACCAGCCGCACCTTCCGCCAGTTCTGGCGCGATGGCTTTCAGGAAGAGCATGCCAGGCTGGCAGACTGGGGCGACCACCTCACCACGCTGTTTCCGGAGGTCCGGCTGAAGAAATACATCGAGTTTCGTTCAGTCGACAGCCAGTCCCCCGAACTCACGCTGGCCGCCCCTGCCCTTGTCAAGGGACTGTTCTTCGACGACGACTGTCTTTGGGCGGCGTGGGATCTGGTGAAGCGCTGGAGTTGGGAGGACCGTGTCGCGCTCTACCACGAGGTGCATCGGCAGGCGTTACAGGCACGTATCCGTGGCATCGAAGTCAGCGAACTGGCCCGCGAACTGGTGAATATCGCCGCCACCGGCCTCGACCGACAGCGACCCGACGGGGAGGACAGCGAGGCCCTGTATCTCGAACGCCTGCGCGAACTGGTCCGCCGTGGTCGGTGTCCAGCGGACGTGGTGATCGAGCAGTGGAATGGGCAGTGGGACCGGGAGCCGATGCACCTCGTTGCCGGCACGGCCTACCGCATGACACCGTAGTCTCCTTGTAGTAGTGGGGTGACATGCCCCCCGGTGTGATCACGTTGCTGACGGATTTCGGCACGGCGGACGCGTTCGTCGGGACGATGAAGGGCGTGATCCTCAGGATCAACCCCGATGTCCGCTTGGTCGACCTGACTCACGCCGTGCCGCCACAGCAGATCATGGTTGGCGCGCTGGCGCTGCGCAGTGCCGTGCCATTTTTTCCCATGGGAACGATTCACGTCGCCATCGTCGACCCAGGAGTAGGTGGGCCACGGCAACCGATCCTGATCGAGACCGAACGCGGCATCCTCGTCGGTCCGAACAACGGGGTCTTGTCCCCGGCAGCAGAGCAGATGGGTCGCCCGTTCCCACGCCTCCTCGCCAACGCCGCCTTCTTCCGCCAACCCGTCTCGCACACCTTTCACGGACGCGATATCTTCGCACCGGCAGCGGCACATCTGTCGCGCGGATCGTCACCGGACGCGTTCGGGCCCCCCTTGGAGTCGATCGTCCAACTGCCCCTCCCCCAGGCAGCGTACACGGCGACATCGGCCACCGGGGAGGTGGTCTACGTCGACCACTTCGGCAACCTGATCACCAACATCAGCGCCAACGCGCTGCAGCGCTTCTCAGGGCGCCCGCTTTCCGTTAGCATGAAAGGAAGACTTGTCGCTGGTCCCGTTCCGGCGTACACGGCTGTCCCCGAAGATTCACCCCTCGCCATTGTCGGCAGTTGGGGCATGCTGGAAATTGCGGTGCGCAATGGCAGCGCCGCGGAAAGATTCGGTGTAGGGACGGGAACGCCGGTGAACGTCAGTGTGGAATCACGTGCACATGAGCAGCCTGGGTCCGGATCAGACTTTTGAGCGTCACCCGATCGCCTCCCCGCTACCGCAGTGGGACACGCCTGTCGCCCTGCGCCGTCCGCGCCGGATTCCCGTCGTCCACGTGGTACTGTTCGTGCTCACTTTCATCACCACCGCCATGGCCGGGGCGTTCCAAGCGGGCGCCAACCCCCTGGCCGAGTGGCGCAGTATTACGGCGGGGTTCCCTTTCGCCGGCACCCTGATGTCAATTCTGCTGTTCCATGAACTCGGTCACTACACCCTGGCCAAGCGGCACGGCGTGGAAGCGACCCTGCCGTACTTCATCCCGGGGCCACCGTTCTTCATTGGCACCTTTGGTGCCTTCATCCGCATGAAATCGCCGCCGGCGACCCGCCGGGCGTTGTTCGACGTCGGAGCCGCCGGTCCCTGGGCGGGGCTGTTCGTCGCCATCCCCGCCGTGCTGGTGGGTCTGCGTCTCTCCGAAGTCCACCCCTTGGGTCTCAACGACGAGGGTCTCATTCTGGGCGACTCCATTTTGTTCTCATTTTTGACACGCGTAGCGCTGGGGACGACACCGAGCGACGCGACCATCGTGTTGCACCCCGTGGCACTGGCCGGTTGGTTCGGGCTCTTTGTGACCTGTCTGAACCTCTTGCCGGTCGGGCAGCTTGATGGCGGGCACGTGACGTACGCCATGTTCGGCCGCGCCCACCGGTGGATCGCGCGCGTCTTTCTGCTGATCATTGCCTTCCTGGGGATGCGCGGCTGGGAGGGATGGTTTGTCTGGATCGTGTTGTTGATGGTCATCGGCATCGATCATCCGCCCACGCGGGACACCGCCGCGCCCTTGCGCGGCCGCCGCCTTCTGGCCGCGTGGCTGACCGTCGCCGTGTTCATCGTGACGTTCATTCCCGAACCGTTGACGATGACGGAGCCGTCACCGGTATTCGAGGGTGAGCGTACGCCGGTGGTATGGCGGCCAGAGGGCGTGGCGAGCGGCCGGGGCGGTCTACGGCTGCGCTGGCAGCGAGCACCGCATGGAAGGGGGATGCCGTCATGAGAGAGCGCTTGAGCTGGGATCAGTACTTCATGACCATTACCCGGCAGGTGGCGGAGCGGTCGACCTGCCTGCGCGCGCGCGTCGGCGCCGTCATCGTGCGGGAGAAAAACATCCTTGCCACCGGCTACAACGGATCGCCGGCGGGCCTGCCGCACTGCACCGAG
Organism: Deltaproteobacteria bacterium; assembly: GCA_017860575.1. GTDB lineage: Bacteria > Desulfobacterota > Binatia > HRBIN30 > HRBIN30 > JAGDMS01. Next base: position 8,139 of record JAGDMS010000185.1, read on the forward strand.
TCCGGTTGCCTGGTCTACAAGTCGCAGACCCCGAGCGGCGAAACCGAGGAAAACTGCTTTCGCACGATTCACGCCGAGATCAATGCCATTGCGCAGGCGGCCAAAAACGGCGCCGCCATTCGCGAGGCGTCCATCTACATCACGCACACGCCCTGCATCCAATGCTTCAAAGTGCTGATCAACACCGGTATCGTGCGTATCTGCTACGAAAAAGAATACAAACTGCACACCCTGGAGCCGCTGCTGCAATACACGCCGCACGTGCATCTGCAGCAGATCAGCCTGCCGGACCAGTGAACCGCGCGCGTGCCGGCGGCAGTCCGCCATCGGCGCATTGACTGCCGGTGCGACGCATCGTAGCGTGCACCAGTCGAAGGGAAGAGGCCGGAGATGACGACGCCCGACAGCGTGCCGACGATCCCGCCTCCGGCAGTTGTCGCCGAGGAACAGCACAGTTTCATCTTCCTGACAGCGTTGCTGAACAAGCCCGTGTGGGACTCGAACGGGGCGTGGGTCGGACAGCTCACGGATCTCTCCGTGTCAGTCGCGTATCTGTTTCCCCCGGTTGTGGGCTTCGTGGCGCAGCGCGGCCGCTGGGATCCGTTCGCACTCACCGGCAGGTGGACCGACGTGGTGGACGTGGAAGGGCCCGCCATCCGTCTGGGAGTCCCGATTCAGACGCTCACGCCGTCCAAGATGGATTCCCCCGGTGAGATTCTCGTTCGCGAGACGTTGTTGGACAAACAGATCGTCGACACCAGCGGCGCCAAGGTCGTGCGCGTTAACGATCTCCATTTCCTGAAACTCGGCCGCAGCGATTTGCGTCTGGTACATGTTGACGTCGGCACGCGCGGACTGGTACGGCGGATGGGGTGGGAGGCGGTGGTTGACGGCCTGTTGCGCCGTGTGGCGCCGGGAGTCCGCTACCTGAGCGCCGAACGACTCATCCGCTGGCAGTACGTGCAGCCGACCTCGCTCGATCCAAAGGCGCATAACATCCGCCTCAGCGTCCTGCAGCGGCAATTGAACGATCTCCACCCCGCGGACATCGCGGAGATTCTCACGGACCTGGACAGCCATGAGCGTGCAACCGTGTTTCGCTCCTTGGATCCGGAAATCGCCGCGGACGCGCTGGCCGAGGTGGAGGACCCCCGCATTCAGACACAGTTGCTCGAAACCGTGTCGCAAGAGGCTGCGGCGGACATCTTGGAGGAAATGCCGCCAGACGAGGCGGCCGACCTGCTCAGCGAACTGCCGCAAGAGACATCCACCGCACTGCTGCGCAAGATGGAGAGCGACGAAGCGCAGGATGTCCGTGAACTGCTGACCTACCCGCCGGATACCGCTGGCGGCATGATGACGACCGAATTCGTCGCTCTGCCCGCCGGTCTCACGGTCGAGGAGGCCTTTGCGCACTTGCGGCAGGCCGCGCCCGACGTCGAAAACATCTACTACCTCTTCGTCGTCGACACGGACCAGCGCCTCGTCGGCGTACTGAACTTGCGCCATCTGATCATGGCCGCGCCGCAAGCGCGGCTCAGCGAGATCATGATCAAGAACCCGGCCCGCGTGCACCACGCGGACAGCCGGGACACCGTCGCCGAGATCGTCGAGAAATACGACCTCCTGGCCTTACCTGTTGTGGACGACACCGGCAGCATCGTCGGTATGATCACGGTCGATGACGTCGTCAGCCACATCGCCAATCAAGCATGGAAACGCAAGCTGGGACGCTGAAGAAGTGGGCGGCGCGCGGCGTACGCGCGCGGCTACGCGAGCGATTCAGTTCCGGCCTCCCGGCACGCATTGCCTTCGTCATGGCAGTGGTGGGACCGGGGATCATCACCGCCAACGTCGACAACGACGCCGGTGGCATCACCACGTACTCCCTCGCCGGCGCGCAGTTCGGCTACAGCCTGCTGTGGACCCTGATTCCCATCACCGTGGTTCTGGTCGTGGTGCAGGAGATGTGCGCCCGAATGGGCGTCATCACGGGCAAGGGGCTCGCCGACCTCATCCGCGAGCAGTACGGGGTCAAGGTAACCTTCTATGTCATGGTCGCCCTGCTGTTTGCCAATTTGGCCAACACGGTGGCGGAGTTTGCCGGTGTGGCCGCGGCGCT
>JAGDMS010000405.1 GCA_017860575.1 Deltaproteobacteria bacterium
TCCGTCGGTTTGTTCTGCATCAGGCTCTCGAAGGGACACGCGATGCAGCCACGGTGGGGTTTCCCCTGACGTGGCACTGAACCGCAAACGAAGGTTGCTAGCTCACGCGATGGAGCCAGGGACGAAGGAATCCGCGGGCCCTTGCAACGCTACCCGTAGATGGGTTCGCAGCCGGACCGCGCTGCGCCGGCCGGGAGAATACTACATCGCAGTCAAACCGCGGTAGTTAAGACCGTGCCGCCTCGATGTCCACGCGAACGAGCAAACCGCAACGCGGGCATGTAGCCCAGTGGACTGCCTCAATCTCAAACCAACTGCGCCCGCACTGGCAACGGACACGCAGTACCCATTGCCCAACGGCGACCCCCATGCGCCGCTCAACGACTTCGATGCCTTCGGGCATTCGCCTGATCCCAGGCAGATTCGCGGTATCGCCCGGGTCCCGCGGTATGTGCTGATTCTCCTCCAGGATTCGGAGAAGCTCGGCTCCGTCGATCAAGTCCGATGACTCGCCAGTTTGTTGAGCCTGTGCCGGCGGACCATTGGCCGGACGCACGTCGTCCATCGACGCCGGCGGTTGTCCGGAATTGGTCACTTTGCGGCTCGTCACGGTCGTTGCCCCCAATAGCCAAACACAGTCTGAAATCCGCAGCGAGGTTACTCCGAGCCAAACGACCGGGCGAGCCAGGCGCCGAGCAACGGCGACCCCGACGAAGCCCCTCTCCCATAGCAGCTCAGATTACACAATAATAGTGCGCTGCGGCATCCGTAATGCTGTGTTGAGCTACAGGTCCACGTTGCCATGGCACGCAGCAGCTTGCACGGACACCGCGGTGTGACGCCGCGGGACCCCAATCAAGAGCCAATCGCCAGGATACGACCAGAGACCGTCAGCCGCTGCCGCAGCGAATGGCACGACGGATCGCGCGTGCATCGTTCACAAGTTGCCGTGCGAGTGCGACGCCGAGCTTCTTTCCTTGCTGTGCGTTCACCTGTTCGATGAAGCCGCGCAGCATCGAGCAGGTCGCCTGCCGGTCGTCAGCCTCGTAGTACGCCAACGCGCTGCGAATCTTCTGGGTCAGGCTCTTGCCCGGGCCAACGCCCGTCACGTCGTCAGCCAGCCGGGAGAGCAGCAACGAGATCGGTGTCGCCAGGAACGCATGGCGGTGACCGTCGGCAGTGGTTGCCCAGCCCGTCACCTGCCCCGAGTCGTTGATCGCCACGCCGGCGCTTTCATCGCCACCCAGCGTACCAAGATCCACCATTGGCTGCCCCGGGCTGACCACAAACGCGTGCGGCGAACCACCACAGCAGTCTCCCGTGTCGGCGGCTCCCGTCACCTGCCCAACATCATTGATTTCGGCGCCGTAGCTATTTAGGCCTCCCAGCGTACCCAGGTCGATCATCGGTTGCCCGACCTGTGCGACGAAAGCATGTCGCGCGTCCTCGGCAACATCGGCCCCCCCTGTGACCTGCCCGGCATCGTTGATATCGGCGCCATAGCTGGTGGGTCCACCCAGCGTGCCGAGATCCATCATCGGCTGACCCACACTGGCGACGAACGCATGATAGGAACCGTCCGCGGTGTATGCGCTGCCGGTAACCTGCCCGGCGTCGTTGATTGCGTAGCCGGAACTTTGTGATCCACCGAGCGTTCCGAGGTCCGTCATCGGCTGAGCGGCGCTGGCCAGGAAGGCGTGAAAAGGACCGGCATCGGCAACATAGGCGTATCCAGTGACTTGCCCGGCCGCGTTGATGTCCCAGCCATAGCTATTGGTTCCGCCAAGCGTCCCAAGGTCGACGATCGGACGGCCGGCGCCGACCAGGAAGGCGTGGAACGGACCGGCATCGGCAACATACGCGTATCCCGTGACCTGGCCGGCTTTGTTGATCGCCAGGCCATGGCTGTCCGCGCCGCCCAGGGTACCGAGGTCGATCATTCGCTGGCCCACCTTGGCCAGGAACGCGTGATAGGGACCAACGTCACCTGTAAATGCAAAGCCTGTGATCTGAGCCGCGTCGTTGATCGCGTAGCCCGCGCTGGCCTGTCCGCCGAGCGTCCCGAGATCGATCATCGGCTGTCCGGCACAGGCCAGAAACGCGTGATTCGGGCCACTGGCGGGGGCTGCCCAGCCGGTGACTTGTCCAGCCTCGTTGATGGCGGCTGCCTCGCTATCCGTCCCACCCAGCGTGCCGAGGTCCAGCATCTGATACTGCGGCATTTCCGCCATGGCCCAGGCCGGCACCAATAGACCAACCGCCGCCACCACGATCGGCGCTCGCGTCGACCGCTTGCCAGGTTCCCGCTGTCGCATGTGACGACCTCTCGCTGACTGGCCCGGTTTCGCCGGGTCTGCGCAATACGCTGCGCTCGTCGGACGACGGGCGCAACCCGCTGAAATGCGTACACGTAAAGAAACATCGCGGTGATTCCGAGACGCCACGGGCAGATGCTCCGTCTCGCCGCGATGATCTGCACCGATGAGGCGGGCGATGGCTCGCTTCACTGGCCGTGGCGAGCGGCGTCCTCCAACAGCGTTGCGATGTCGCCCAGTTCATCTGCCCGGGCGATTTCGAGCGGGGTCTGACCCTCAGTGTCGCGGACGCCCGCGTCTGCCCCAGCCCGCAACAACGCTGACACAGTCTCTGCATCGCCTGCGCGGACCGCGTCGGTGAGCACGGTGCCGGTATCCGTGTGGCCGTTGGGGTCGGCGCCGTGGGCGAGCAGCGCCGCGACGAGGCCCGGTACGCCGGACTCCACGGCAGCGGCCAGCGGCAAGGTGCCAGAACCGTCCCTCGCATTCACGTCGGCACCTGAGACCAGCAATGCCTCGACCAGCTCGAAGGATCCATCCATCAGCGCCGCAATCAAGGGCGTTTCGCCGTCGCCCTGCCCTTCGTTGACCGGCGCCCCCCGCCGCTGCAGATCCAGGACCAACTCCTCATTGCCGGCCCGGATAGCCGTAACCAAGAGTGGTTGGCCGCTGGGTGGAGTCGCGAGGCTGGCTCCCGCCTCAAGCAGAGCCGCCACTGCCTCGGCGGAACCGATTTCTAGCGCGATTGAGAGCGCCGTCTGCCCCTCCCCGTCGGCGAGATCGGGATTCGCCCTGAACCGCAACAACTGCAAGACCAGGTCCATGCGCTGCGCGACCACGGCAAGCATCAGCGGCGTGCGGCCGTCCGGACCGACGACATTGGGATCGGCCCCCTTCGAGAGCAGCTGCAACAGTTCGTGCGCATCTCCCGCGGCGACCGCCTCCAGCAGGTTGTGCTCTGCGGCAATGCGATTCATCGGCACGGCCAAGTCCGCTGACTGCGGAACCGTCACGGGCACCACCGCCGTCGCCTCAGGCGCGGCCTTGACTGGGCCCTCGGGCACGACCTCCGCCCGTTGCCTCAGATAAGCGATCACCAGCGCCGCGGCGACCGCGGTGATGACCCAGACAAGCACCCGGCCTCGCCGCGGACGCGAGGCCGGGCCGGGCAGCGACACCTTACTGCACGCGATAGCCAACCTTCACCACCTTCTGGGCACCGCCTGTCGTCGGCGAGAACCCATGCCCGACTGGACCCATGGCGTCCGCACGCCCGCCGGGAAATGGAAGCGTACCGAAGCCGGTGCAGATTCGGGGATAGTAGACGCCGAAACGTGTACACCGTGAGGTGTACCGGGCGTCAACACGCTCATCCTCACAACGTCCCACTCGTTCACCTGATCACGGAACCAGATGCTGTAATTGCTCCTGTCGAGACGATCATACAACCCCGTGGCATTGTCTGCGCCATCGGTGAAATCGACATTGATATCGGCCAAGCGCCACAGCACAACGCTGCTCGCCGCCGGACCGAGGATCTTGAGCGTCATTTGTTCCGTCAGGTCATGCTCAGTGTTGTCGCGACTCCACTTCTGATCCAACGGGAACAATCCGTCCGTGGTCTTGCGT
>JAGDMS010000186.1 GCA_017860575.1 Deltaproteobacteria bacterium
CATGCCGGTTGCCTCTTTGCTTTTCTGCTCGTTACCCATACAATTTTCCTCCAACGCGGTGACGACGTGATCATTCAGTGCCCATACTGCGCCACGAGTTACCAGCTCGATCCGACACGCCTCGCGGGCAAGAGCCCGATGCTCAAGTGTTCCCGCTGCGATCACATCTTTCCTGCGCCGACTGCCAAAGCCAAGAAACGGTCGGCCCCGGCGACACCACCTCCAGCCGCTCCGCCCGCGCCTGCCGCCACCGTGCCGCCCGCGGCGAAGAACCTGACGCTCCCGTTTGACGAACCGCAGTGGCAAGCGGACACGGCAGGGGGTGTCGCTGGTAGCCTCGATGTCTCCGAGCCGGAAGAGGAGTTCACCCTTGGCGACGAGGAGAAAAGCGAGGAGTTTACGCTCCCCGATGACGCATCCGACCGTGACGTCACGCTGCCGGCGCCGCCTGCGGCCCCGGCGCCGGTGCCCGCGGCTGCGGAAGCGGACGAAGACGAGGAAGAGGAGGACGACAGCGAGGTGGAGTGGATCGAGGAGGAGGAAAACGAACCGCAGCCGCGGCGGGCGGAGACGAGCCCCGTGGTGCCATTGCTGGTGTTTGCGGGTGTTGTCACGGCCATCTATTTCGTCATCGCCTCCGCGTTGGTCTCGAGCCCCGTCTTGCGCAACCGCTTTCTGGGCCGCTTGCCCATCATCGGCAGTCTCGGTGGCGACCGCCTGATGACGCGTAAGGTGGCACTATCCGAGGTGGTGGGGAATTACCAGCGCATTAAGGACGGCAAGGAGGTATTTGTCATCACCGGGAGGGCGCTCAACACCGCGACGGTGGCCCTCCACAGCGTGCAAATTGCCGGCCGGTTGTACGGTGCGGATGGCCGGCCGCTGGACGAGAAAGTCATTTACTGTGGCAATGTGATCTCGGCCAAGGTGCTCAAGGACCTGACGCCGCGTGAGCTTTCCGTGCTGCAGAAGCTCAACCCCCCGAAACGCTTCATGATCGAGCCCGGCGAATCGTCCACCTTCGTCATTGTGTTCATGGAGCCGCCGCGCGGTGCGGTGGAATACGCTGTGCAGGTGGTCGGCGCACAGCATCAAGCCTGATTCGTTGGGGGCTCGTCTTTCTTGTCGGGCGTGATGTCGATCTCGTCCGGTGCCTTGACCGCTTTGCGGAAGTTCCGGATGCCGCGTCCCAGGCCTTCGCCGATTTCCGGCAGCTTGCCTGCGCCGAAAATGATCAGCACGATTACGAGGATGACCAGCAATTCACCGATTCCCAGTCCAAACATGTGGGGCGCTCCGTGCCTTCACTATAAGTGAAGGGTGGCGCCCCCTGCAAGGCGGAGTGGAGGTAGACGATGAAGATCCGTGTGCAATCCCAACCAGTTCATGTCCCGGGGTTCCGGTTCGCCGGCGTCCACTGCGGCCTGAAGCAGAGCGGCGCCCGTGACGTCGCGCTGATCTGCTCGGATGTGCCGGCGGCGGCAGCGGCGGCGTTCACCACCAACCGGGTCAAGGCGGCCCCCGTCCTGGTCGGCTTGGAGCGCCTCCCCAAAGGACGGTTGCAGGCGATCGTCATCAACAGCGGTAACGCCAACGCCTACACCGGCGATGACGGACTGGCGGTGGCGCGGGCCATGTGCGCGACCGTGGGTCACGCGCTGCGCATCGACCCTGAGTTGATCATTCCGTCATCCACCGGCCGGATCGGCGTGCCCATGCCGCGCGCCCGCATCGCGCGCGGCATCCGCGCGGCGTGCGCCGCGCTGTCTCCCGGCGGCTTCCACGAGGCGCTCGAAGGCATCATGACCACCGACGCGTTTCCCAAGTACGCCACCGCAACGCTCGCGATCGGGGGGCAGCGCGTGACGCTCGCCGGCATGGCGAAAGGGGCGGGGATGATTGCGCCCCGGATGGCGCTTGTCGGCGGACCGAAGGGTGCGGTACCGGCGGGGCACGCGACGATGCTCGCCTACTTCCTCACGGACGCCGCCGCGTCCGCGCCGGCCTTGCGGCGCGCCCTGGCGTTGGCGCTGCCGCAATCTTTCAATGCGGCGATCGTCGATGGCGACACGAGCACCAACGACACGGTTGTGCTGATGGCCAACGGCCTGGCGCAAAATCCCCGTCTAACGCCTGGTGCACGGGCGTTCCCGGCCTTCGCGCACGCGGTGGCGGCGATGATGACACGGTTGGCGCGCATGGTCGTCAAGGATGGGGAAGGGGCAACCAAGGTGATCGACATCGTGGTCCGCGGCGCGCGCACCGCTCGCGATGCCGCCCGGGTTGCCGACACCATTGCGCGATCGCCGCTGTGCAAGGCGGCGTTTTTCGGCGGCGATCCGTACGCCGGCCGCGTGGTGTGCGCCGCCGGCTACAGCGGCGCTACGTTCGATCCGGGGCAGCTCGACGTGTATCTCGACGATGTTCAGGTGGTGCGGCGCGGACGGGAAATCGTCGGGCAGGTCGAGCGCCGCGCCGCCGCGGTAACACGGCGAGCGGAATTCACGCTGACGTTGGATCTCCACGCCGGCCACGGCGAGGCGTTTCGCATGGCCGCGGACCTGACGGTGGACTACGTCCGTTTCAACTCGGCGTATCGGACGTAAAGAATAGCTTCAAGCAAAAAGCTGAAAGCGACAGGCCAGCGGCTGGGAAGGTGGGCTTGGCGCCTCCCCCAAGCCCTCAAGCCACAAGCCCACAAGCCCTCAAGCCCTCAAGCCACAAGCCCCCGCGTTCAGCCTTTCCCCGCCTTCAACGCTTCCTCGACCATCTGCTTGACCCCGTCGAAGGTTCGGTTTGTCACCCGCTTGCCGTTGACAAACATCGTCGGGGTACCACCGACCTGCGACTGCTGCGCCAGCTTGACGTCCTCGTCGATCTCTTTCTGGATGTCGGCCGATGCCATGTCTTGCTCGAATTTGGCGACGTCCAAACCGATTTCTTTGGCGTACTGTTTCAAGTTGTCGGGTTGCAGGGCGCGCTGGTTGGCGAACAGCTTGTCGTGCATCTCCCAGAACTTGCCTTGCTTGCCGGCCGCCAGTGCGGCGCGCGCGGCCGGCATGGCGTATTGGTGAATGGTGGTGAGTGGGAATTCCTTGTATACCAACTTCACTTGCTTGGGATACGCTTTCAGCACCTGGTCGGTCAGGGCGGGGACCTGGGCGCAGAAGGGGCACTGGAAGTCCGAGAACAGCGTCATCGTCACTGGCGCACTGGCGGGTCCCTTGATCGGCGACTTGGCGGCCGGAAGGTCGTAGACCTTGTTCGGATCGATCTGGGGTGCCTGCGGGGCGGGCTTGGTCGAGATCTGTTCGACCTTCTTTTCGATGTCCGCGAGCTTTGCCAGGATCTGACGCTGGGTTTCCTGCAGTTTTTTCGTGTCCTCGCTGTTGCTGCCGCAGGCAGCGAGCAGCGCGAGCATGCTGATGGCGGCGACGTGTCGCATACGATCTCCTTCTGCTCGGGGTGATGGCCCCGATCCTCGTTAAGGGACGGTCGATAATCTACAGCCGGCTCCCTTCGCGACGCCGCCACAAGATCGCGGCTCCTCTCGGGGCGAGCGGCTCTATTTTCGCGCTGAAAGGAAAATGTCCGCTTCCCGTGAGGAGGTCCCTTCTTGTGGGATCGTCTCGATGGGTGTTGCTCCCCTTTGTCGACACTCCCTTTAGCGGCCGCTCCGATCGCAGACAAGCGCTGGCGCGGGCAGAGCAGTTGACCTGTTCCGGCGGCATGCACTACGGTTGCCAGGGTCATGGCTCTAGCGAAAACCGCGAATATGGTTCGGCCGTGGCCGGAACACTCCAAGCCAGGGGCGCGCCGGTTTCACGGCTGGGCGGGCGGGCCATGCGAGTGATCACCGGCTGGGCGCGAGGGCGACGGCTGCAGGCCGCACCAGGGATGGCGCTGCGACCGACGGCCGACAAGGTGAAAGGTGCCCTGTTCAGCATCCTGGAGAGTCGATTCAGTCTGGAGTCGGCGCACGTGCTCGACCTGTTTGCCGGTAGCGGCGCCCTCGGTATCGAGGCGTTGAGCCGAGGGGCCGCGTCGGCCACCTTCGTGGAGCAGGCCGCCGCCTCGCTGCACTGTCTGCGCGAGAATCTGAAGCGCTGCGGCTTCGCGGACCGGGCGCGCATCGTGCCGACCACCGTGCGTCGCGCGCTGCCGCGGCTCGGCAGGGAGAGGGCGCGCTTCGATGGCGTGCTGCTCGATCCGCCGTACGGAAAGGACCTGCTGGCGCACACGTTGGCGCAGTTGGTCGAGGCGGACGTGCTGCGGCACGGGGCATGGGTGGTCGCGGAGCACCACGTGACGGAGGTGCCGCCCGCAACCTGCGCTTCCCTGCGATTGACCCAGACCCGGCACTATGGAAAGACAGGGCTCGCGCTGTACGTCGCAAACGATCCTATGTCAGAGACTTCGAGCCAGGTACTTCCCGCGCGCCGCGCGGTATACGCGGGATCGTTTGACCCGTTCACCAACGGGCACCTTGATGTCGTGTGCCGTGCGCTCGAGGTGTTTGATCAGGTCGTCGTGGCGGTGGCGGGCGGCACCAGCGATCCCGGCAAGACGCGGGCGCTGTTCAGTGCAGAGGAGCGTGTGGCGATGATCCGTGAGGCCCTGGCGCAGTCCGCGCCGCGGGCCACCGCCGACAGCTTCAGCGGACTGCTCGTCGACTACTGCGAGCGAGTGGGCGCACGGGCCATCATCCGGGGCCTGCGCGCGGTGTCGGATTTCGAGTACGAGTTTCAGATGGCGATGATGAATCGTCACCTGAAGCCGCGGGTGGAGACGTTCTTCATGGCGGCCGGGGAAGCGCATTTCTATACGGCGTCCCGGTTGGTCAAAGAGGTGGCTAGCCTGGGCGGCGACGTCCGCGGCCTGGTGCCGGATGCGGTGTATCAACGCCTGATGGACAAATTGCAGTCGAAAGGTTGACCGGCGCCTCTCGCCGGAGTCCCGTCCGCCCGGATTCAGCCGACCGCCATGCGGTCGTTCACAACAGACAGAGATTGACCCATGAAATTGAGCAGTCGAGTAGGATTGATCAAGCCTTCAGCCACCATGGCTGTGGCGGAGCGAGCAAGCGCACTGCGCGCGCAGGGGGCCGATTTGATCGATTTCGGCGCCGGTGAGCCGGACTTCGACACGCCCGAACCGATCAAGGACGCCGCGGTGGAGGCAATGCGTCGCGGCGCGACCAAATATACGGCCGTCGGCGGTACCGACGCGCTCAAAGGCGCTATCGTTACCAAGCTGCAGCGCGACAACGGGCTGGCGTACGAGAAGCGGGAGGTGATGGCGAGCTGCGGCGGCAAACACTCCCTGTTCGTGGCTTTCCATGTGCTGTTCGGACCCGGCGACGAGGTGATCGTGCCGGCCCCCTATTGGGTGAGCTACCCCGACATACTGCTGCTGGCCGGGGCGGAGGCGCGCCTCGTGCGCACGACGGCGGAAAGTGGCTTCAAGCTCAGTCCGGAGGCTCTGGAAGCGGCGATTACGGACCGTACGAGGGCCGTCATCATCAATAGCCCGAGCAATCCGACCGGCGCCGCCTATGCGGCGGAGGAACTGCGGCCGTTGCTCGATGTCATCGCCCGGCACAATCTGATTGTCATCTCCGACGACGTGTACGAGATGATGGTCTACGGCAACTTCCAGCGCACGCATGTGCTGCAATTACGGCCGGACCTGCGCGAGCGGACGCTCGTGGTCAATTCGGTATCGAAAACCTATGCCATGACCGGCTGGCGCATCGGCTACACTGCGGCCCCCGCCCATGTGATCAAGGCGATGGCCACGCTCCAAGGGCAGATGACGTCCAATCCGTCGTCGGTGGCGCAAGCGGCTGCCGTGCAGGCGCTGAGCGGTCCGCAAGACGCGGTGACGCACATGGTGCGTGAATTCGGGCGGCGTGCCGAATTCGTCGTCGACCGGCTGCGTGCCATTCCCAACGTGGTGTGCCCGAAGCCGGAGGGCGCGTTCTATGTCTTTCCGAACATTGCGGCGTATCTCAACCGGACGGCGGGCGGCGTGGTGCTCAAGAGCGGCGATGATCTGGCGGCCTATCTGATCGACTCGGCGCACGTAGCGGTCGTCGGTGGGACCGACTTCGGCTACCCCGACCACATCCGCATCTCCTACGCCAACTCGATGGAGAACTTGGAGCGCGGCCTCGATCGCATTGACGCCGCGCTGCGCAAGTTGGCCTGACCGCCCCGCGGTGGGAACGGTCGATACGCGAGGAAAGCAGCCGTCGCGAGGCTGCCGATCAACCTCAAGGCGCGCTCAGGTCCGTCATGCCCGCAATCTTTGAGCGGGCATCCAGGCGGGGTGCGGGGTGGATCCCCGCTAAAGGACTGCGGGAATGACGGATTCCTAGGGTCCATGGCCGCTGGAAGCAGGCGACGCACCGGCTCCATCTTCGTCGGCGAAGACCTCGGCCTCGAACAGCATTAACGTGGTGCCTGGCTGCTTCCAGGCCTCCGGCGGCAGCAACGCCTTCAGGCACAGTTCGCTGAGCAGCGTCTCCCGGTCCCAGCGTTGCTGCCGTGCAACCTGCGGCAAAAACACGGCGTGGCTGGTGCCGTTGGCGAGATAGACCCCATGACGGCCGGGGCACAGCTGCTCCGGCGCAGCCGGGGTGAGCGGACTGAGGCGGGAGATCTCAATTGCCGTTGCGGACAGCTCGGGCTCGCTCAGCGGCGGGAAACGAGGGTCATCGAGCGCCGCCGAGACGGCCATGCGTGCCACCGCCTCGCACAGTGGGCGGTCCGCCGTCATGGAACCGATGCAGCCGCGCAAGCGGCCATTCTGGTGCAGGCTGACAAAGACCGCCGCCGGCTGATCGAGTGAGGGTGTGCTGGCCCAGTTCGTGGCCGCCGCTTGGCCCTGCAGCGCTGCGCGGATGGTGGCGCGCGCGATCTGCAACAGTTCACTGCGTTCGGCGTCCGTCAGGGGCGCGAAGGTGCGAACCTCGGCATTCATGCGGCAGGATGCCGTCGCCGGCCCGTTCGCTTGTACGCGAAATAGTCTTCCAAGATGCGGCGGTGATCAAACGCCAGCGGCGTGGGTAGTGACTGCTCCGTGTACACCTGTGCCTCCGCCGCGTCGTCGCCGCCGACCGGGACGCCGGCGGCCGTGGCGATGAAGACAATGCCGATGGTGTGGTGACGGGGGTCTCGCTGCGGGTCGGAATAGACGTAGAACAACTCGGTGAGGACCACATCGAGGCCCGTTTCTTCTTTCGCTTCCCGCACGGCTGCCGCTTCGACGGTTTCCCCGTAATCCACAAAGCCGCCCGGCAGTGCCCAGCCGGCAGGTGGATTGCGACGCTTTATCAGGACGATGCCGTCGGCTAGTTCGATGATTGCGTCAACCGTGGGCACCGGATTGCGGTGGGTCGTCAAGGTCACGCGAAAAGGTAGCAGGGGACCTCGGACGGGTCAACGTACGGCGGCACACGGACGGGGAGACACAGCCCGCCACCGACCGTCCGGACGCCATCCGGGAAGGGCTGCTGGGGAGTTGTGTTTCCTCTTGAGTTTTGCGATAAGGTCGGCGTTTAACGTAACACGGGCTACGAGCGTCCACCTGCACGTCGCAAACCCTGGGAGAGGACGCCGAAGCGAAAGACAGTAGAGCACTGCCGCGCGGCCACAGCTAGCCACGACGAGGCTGCGCGGACTCCGAGGAGCGAAAAGGGAATGGAACACATGGGCAAAAGAGCATGGTCGTTTGTCGGCGGCATTGGCATGGCTCTGGCGGTTGCAGGCCAGGCGCTGGCGGCGGAGGGGCACGCGCAAGGCGAGATGCATCTCGTGCTGCCCGACTTTGCATCGGTCCACTTTCTGGGCATGAGCGGGCGCACCCTGCTCACCGCGGGGTTGCTCGTCTGTGCGCTCGGATTCGCGTTCGGCGTCACCATATACCAGCAGCTCAGGAACCTGCCGGTCCACAAGGCCATGCGGGAGATCTCCGAGCTGATCTACGAAACCTGCAAAACCTACCTGATCACCCAGGGGAAGTTCATCCTGATTCTCGAACTGTTCATCGGCACGATCATGGCAGTGTACTTCGCCCGTGCGTTCGAGGGAGATGTTGTGAAGGTGGTTACCATCCTGTTGTTCAGCCTGGTCGGCATCGGGGGCAGCTACGGGGTGGCATGGTTCGGCATTCGCGTCAACACGTTCGCCAACTCGCGTACCGCGTTCGCGGCGCTGCAGGGCAAACCCTTCCCGACCTATGAAATCCCGCTCAAGGCCGGCATGAGCATCGGCATGGTGCTGATCTCCACCGAGCTGCTGATCATGCTGATCATCCTGCTCTTCATCCCCGCGAGCCTCGCGGGACCCTGCTTCATCGGCTTCGCCATCGGTGAGTCGCTGGGCGCCTCCGCACTGCGTATCGCCGGCGGTATCTTCACGAAGATCGCCGATATCGGCTCCGACCTGATGAAGATCGTCTTCAACATCAAGGAGGACGACGCGCGCAACCCCGGTGTGATCGCCGATTGCACCGGCGACAACGCCGGCGACTCCGTCGGGCCGTCGGCCGACGGCTTCGAGACGTATGGGGTCACCGGCGTGGCGCTGATCACCTTCCTGCTGCTGGTGCTCAAGGACAACACCGTCTTGCAGGTCAAACTGCTGGTGTGGATCTTTGCCATGCGCATCATGATGATTGTCGCCAGCGGCCTCTCCTACCTCATCAACGAGCAGATTCAGCGCGCCCGCCTCGCCAACGTCGACAAGATGAATTTCGAGCAGCCCCTCACTGTGCTCGTCTGGCTCACGTCGATCGTGTCGATTGTCCTGACCTTCATCGTCTCGTACCTGCTGATCGGCGACCTTGGCGGCGGGTCCCTGTGGTACCAGCTCTCGGCGATCATCAGCTGCGGCACCATCGCTGGCGCCGTGATCCCCGAGGTGGTCAAAATCTTCACCTCGACGGAGTCGGGCCACGTGCGCGAGATCGTGACCGCCTCGCGGGAAGGGGGCCCCTCCCTCAACGTTTTGTCGGGGCTGATCGCGGGCAACTTCTCGGCCTACTGGATGGGGATCGTGTTCGTCGTCCTCATGGGTGTCGCCTGGTTTTTCAGCCTCGATGAGTTGCAGGCCGCGCTGCCGGCCGGCACGGCGGCGATGACCGCGCCGGTCTTCGCGTTCGGGCTGGTGGCCTTCGGCTTTCTCGGCATGGGGCCGGTGACGATCGCGGTGGACTCCTACGGTCCGGTGACCGACAACGCCCAGTCCGTGTACGAGCTGTCGGTCATCGAATCGCTCCCGAACATCGCGCAGGAGATCAAGAAGGAGTTCGGGTTCGAGCCGAACTTCGACCGGGCGAAGGATTTCCTCGAGGAAAACGACGGCGCGGGAAACACGTTCAAGGCGACGGCCAAGCCGGTGCTCATCGGTACGGCGGTCGTTGGCGCCACGACGATGATCTTCTCCATCATCGTGGCACTGACGGACGGGCTGCGCCCGGAGCACCTCGGCAACTTGTCGATTCTCAACCCGCTCTTCCTGCTCGGGCTGATCACCGGGGGTGCGGTGATCTACTGGTTCACGGGCGCCACGATGCAAGCCGTGACTACCGGTGCGTACCGCGCGGTGGAGTTCATCAAGGCGAACATCAAGCTGGAAGGTGTGGAGAAGGCCTCCATCCACGACTCCAAGCGCGTCGTGGAGATCTGCACGCAGTACGCCCAGAAGGGCATGTTCAACATCTTCCTGACGGTGTTCTTTTCCACGCTCGCCTTTGCCTGCCTGAATCCCTTCTTCTTCATCGGCTACCTGATCTCGATCGCGCTCTTCGGGCTATTCCAGGCCCTGTTCATGGCAAACGGGGGCGGGGCGTGGGACAACGCCAAAAAGGTGGTCGAAGTCGAGCTGAAGGAAAAGGGCTCCGCACTGCACGCGGCGACGGTGGTGGGCGATACCGTCGGGGATCCGTTCAAGGACACGTCCTCCGTTGCCATGAACCCCGTCATCAAGTTCACGACGCTCTTCGGTCTGCTCGCGGTCGAGTTGGCGGTCGGCCTGCCGCACGGCGTCACGCGCGTCCTGGCGTTGGTGTTCTTCGTGGCGTCGACGGTGTTCGTGTACCGGTCCTTCTACTGCATGCGCATCAAGACGGGAGCGTAGCGAGGCTACGGCTCGCGCCGATGGCATATGGATCCAAACCATCGGCCATCAGCCATACGCCATATCCCAGGGCTTGAGGTGTCGGGTCCGCTGAATTCCGGCTCACAAGCCCTCA
>JAGDMS010000406.1 GCA_017860575.1 Deltaproteobacteria bacterium
CTCCGCTCGTGGCTCGAATCGCACCCCGAATCTTTTGCCCGCGACGCACAGGTCTCATTCCGGCAGGTCTATCTGAACCCCGACAGAGGCGGCGCACGGGGCAAAGATGAGGTCAAGAGACTGCTCTCCCGCCTGCGGGCAGGCGGGCAGGACGTCGATACGCGAAAGCTCGGCGATTGGACGCTCCTGCCTGCAGAAGAGCCGCTGAGCCAGCTGCGCGATATCGCCAGGGATTTCGGCCAGGATTTTGCCAACGTGCTCGATACACTCGCGACGCAAGTGTGGACCGGCCCTGTGACATCCTCATTTGGCGTCCACCTCGTTTACATTCGGGAGCGCATACCGGGAGTCAAGCCAACGCTGGACGAAGTGCGGCCGCTGGTCGAGCGCGAGGTGACATCCGAGCGTCGTAAGAAGAAACTGGACGACCAGTACCAGGAACTGCTCAAGAAGTACGACGTCGTCATCGACTTCCCGAGGGAGCCGGAGTCCGCCTCCGGCTCCTCGAGCGCCGGGGAGGGAAAATGAGGCTATCAAAGTCGATTGCGGCACGTCGCGCACCGCTGATTGCGCGACATAGTCCTCGCTTCGACGGCGATCTTGTGCCGTCCGTGCGCGCGGCTCTGGGCATGGCGGTGCTGCTCCTGCTCACGGGCGTTTCGGTTACCTCCGCTCACGAAATGCGTCCGGGCCTGCTCGAACTGCACGAGATCTCGCCCGGCACCTACTCCTTCCTGTGGAAGAAACCGTCCGGCGGCGAAGTGGAGATTCAGATTGCGCCCGTGCTGCCGAAGGAGTGGCGCCTCCGGACGCCAGACCGCCAGCCGCTCACGCCCGGGGCCGTTGTGGTGCGTGGGACTCTCGAGTGCCCCGCCGGTCTGGAGGGCCAGACTGTTTCCATTGCGGGGCTCGAGGCGACAGCCACTGATGTGCTCGTGCGCATCTACCATGCGGACGGGCGGCTCGAATCCCATCTGCTCAGCCCCGCCAAGCCGTCAATAACGCTCGGGCAAAGCGGGGGAGGCCGCCAGCACGCGCTCGGCTACCTGCAGCTCGGCGTCCAGCATATCGGCCTCGGAATCGATCACCTGCTCTTTGTGCTCGGGCTGCTGCTCATCGTGAGCGATCGATGGAAGCTGCTCAAGACCATCTCGGCGTTCACGGTGGCGCACAGCCTGACGCTGGCAGTTGCCACCCTGGGCCTGGCGAGCATTCCCATGTCTCCGCTGAACGCGTTGATTGCGCTGTCGATCTTCTTCCTTGGACCCGAGATTGTGCACGCATGGCGCGGCGAAACGAGCTTCACCATCCGCCACCCGTGGGTCGTGGCCTTCGGGTTCGGCCTCCTGCACGGTTTCGGCTTCGCAAGCGGGCTCACGTCACTCGGGCTCGCGCCGGGAGAAATCGTGTCGGCGCTGCTGTGGTTCAACGTCGGCGTCGAACTGGGCCAGCTCGCATTTGTGATCTGCTGCATTGCCCTGATCAGGTCGTTCAAGACGCTCCAGGTGCGGTGGCCGCGCTGGGCGGAAATACTGCCTGGATACGCGGTCGGTACGCTGGGCGCGTACTGGACAATACAACGGATCGCGATACTGCTTGGAGGTTCGCAATGAAGGACCGACATCGGGCAGAGAGAATGCCTGACCTGGAGCGGTACACAGCGCGCGATGATCACGCCCGAGTGTATCCAGCCTCGGTATCCACGCTCTGGATGGCCGCAGTGGCGGCCTTCTGGGCTACGATCATCTTTCCTTCGTCGGCATGGGCTCACGTGAAGGGTGGAGAGGTTGCGGGATTTCTCAGCGGCATGGCCCATCCGGTGTCGGGACTCGACCATGTCCTCGCGATGATCGCCGTCGGGTTATGGGGCGCGCAACTCGGCCCGCCCGCTATCTGGCTGCTTCCGGTCACGTTCCCGATGGTGATGGCTTTTGGTGGGTTCCTCGGATTGATGGGAGTCAAGCTGCCGGCGACAGAGATCGGCATCGCGCTGTCGGCGATTGCGCTCGGGCTGGCCGTCTTCAAGGAAGCGAAGTTGAAACTCCCCGTCGCTGCGGGGCTGGTAGCGTTCTTTGCGGTCTTTCATGGACATGCACATGGCGTGGAGCTGCCGCCGGGCGGGAATGGCTTGCTCTATAGCATGGGTTTCGTGGTCACCACGGGTCTGCTTCACGCCACCGGAATCACGATTGGACTGCTGCACAAGTGGCCCGCAGGTCGAACGGCGCTGCGTGTGGCAGGAGCCTGCGTTGCGCTCGCAGGTGTCTACTTCCTCTGGAGCGCTCTGACTTGACCCCCTGGCGGAGAAACGGGTGGGAGGGAGGGGTCGCGCTTGCGGCGTTGCTCTGCATCCCCTCGCGCGCATCAGCCCATCTCGTAACCACCGGCATGGGTCCCGTGTATGACGGAATTGCCCACCTGCTCCAGTCACCCGACGACATCGTTCCGGTGATTGCGTTGGCACTCTACGCGGGGTTGCGCGGGGCTGCCGCGGGACGGAGAGCGATGTTCCTATTGCCGATTGCCTGGTTCATCGGAGGTCTTGCGGGCTCACATGTTCCGGGTGAGATCGCTTTCCCTCTTCCGGCCATTTCGTTTCTTGTCCTCGGCGGTCTTGTGGCGGCGGACCTGCGAATGCCGGTCCCGGCAGTAACCGGACTGGTCATCATTCTCGGACTCACGCACGGTTTCCTGAACGGCGCTGTGCTGCGCGCGGGGCCGGGGACGTCCGGGCTGATCGGGATGATGGCCGTCCTGTTCGTTCTGATCACTCTTGGATCGGCGCTGGTCGTCTCTCTCAAGAAGTACTGGTCGCGCATCGTGGTGCGTGTGGCCGGCAGCTGGGTTGCCGCGGTCGGGCTCCTGATGGTCGGCTGGGCATTGCGCTGACGGCGAAGAGGCGATTGTTGGCGCCAGGATGGATCGCATCGCGACAGAATCACAATCGTGTAGCTGCACTGACTCGATAAAGCGGTACCGGTACAATCCCGCCGCACAGCGGCACTTCACACACCAACACGCAGGAGGTACACAGTGGATATCGGATCACTTCTGATCAGCCTGGCATCGGGTGCTGCAGGTGGCAACCTGGGCGGGCAACTGTTCAAGGACATCAGCCTCGGCCCGGTGGGCAATTCTATCGCCGGAGTCCTGGGTGGCGGACTTGGCGGCTGGCTGCTCAGTCTCATGGGCATCGGTGGTCCAGATGCAAGCGGCGTGGGGGCGATCATCAGCAACATACTGGGCAGCGCCGTTGGTGGAACCATCCTGATGGCCGTCGTGGGGTGGGTGAAGAAGGCGATGGGCAAGGGGTGACAGGCGCCCCGATTCGAAGGTTGAAGAAGGAGTCGGTCGAGATCTGGTCCTTGCCCACTGACATCGACGCGACGGACCGGCCAGGGACCGGCGGCATCCATATGAATTGCACCGCAGCTCCCTGGCACGGGTCCATATGGGCGCTCAACGCTCTCGATCACATCGTGGATCGCGGAACGGGGGTGGATCAACTTCGCACGCGGAGGACTGCATGCTAACAAGGAGAGAGTTTCTAAAGACGGCAAGTGCGGCAACTGCCGGTGCCATGGCCTCGGCGGGTACCAGCAGCGTCGCAAGCGCCACTGAAGACGTCCGCACCTTCGTCCTGGTGCATGGCGCGTGGCACGGGGGATGGTGCTGGCGCCGTGTAGCCGATATCCTCACGGCTCGCGGGAACAGGGTGTTCGCGCCGAGCCTCACCGGAGTAGGGGATCGGACGCATCTCTTCTCCAAGGACATTTCGCTGCAGACCCACGTGGAAGACATCCTTTCCCTGGTTGAAGCAGAGGAGTTGAGGGACTTCGTTCTCGTGGGACACAGCTACGGAGGCTTTGTGATCTCCGGCGTCGCCGACGCAATCAGGGAGCGCGTCGCTCACTACGTCTACCTGGATGGCAGT
>JAGDMS010000187.1 GCA_017860575.1 Deltaproteobacteria bacterium
CTGGCTGACCGGTGTACGGCCCATCCTCGGAGAACCCGTACGCCCCGCAGTAGATCAAGCGGGGATTAACTTGGCTCAGCGTTTCGTAGTCGAGCCCCAATTTGCGCATCGATTGTGGGCGGATGTTGGAGATCAGCACATCCGCGGCTGCGACCATGCGCCGTAAGACGTCGCGGCTGCCGGTGTGCTTCAGATCGAGCACGATGCTGCGCTTGTTGCGATTGAGATTGAGAAAGAGGGCGCCCATGCCGGGATGACGGAACGGAGGGATGTCGCGGGACAGGTCGCCCTCGGGCGATTCCACCTTGATGACGTCCGCTCCCATGTCACCCAGGATCTGGGTGGCATACGGTCCCATCCCTACCGAAGTCAGGTCGACCACCCGCACCCCGGCCAACGGCCCTGCCATGCGTATTTCCTCCAATGTTGCCTAGTAGTTGATGCGCCGCATGGGAGCAATGCGGCGGAGCTTCGCGTGTGGTGGCGATGTATGTTCGATGATCAGGCCAGACCCGTGCCCGTCAGGAAGCTCGCGATCTTTCCCTTGATCTCGTCCATCGAGGCGTAGCGCTCGTCGGCTTGGTCCATGCCGATGTGCAGGAATGGCACGCCGATGTCGCGACACACCTGGCGCATCAGGCTGGCGCTGGCCGCCATGTCCTTATGTCCCATGTGGCCGGGGAAGATCACCGCGTCGATGCTGTAGTCCTTCGTAATGCGCGTGATGTCGTCGATCACGTTGTCCGCCATCCCGCGCGCCTGGTGGATCATCGGCCCGTGCTGAAAGGCGCGCTTGGCCAGCCCGTAAAAGATGGTGTCCTCGGTCGAGGTGTCGATAAGCTCGTAGGGGCAGAAGCTCACCATGTCCATGGCGATCACCGCCCCCCACTCCTCCTCCAGCCAGGAGGCGATCTGGCCGAAGTAAAAGGGCTGGATATCGTACCACAGGACGCGCAACTTCTGGTTCGGCACCTCCGGACGATTTTCGCGCACGCGCATCTCGGCGTCGGCGACCATCGACTCGTACCACGCCGTCTTCGCCGGTTCGCCGGCGCCGGAGGAGTTGACCATGTAGAAGCACGACAGCGGCAAGACGTAACCGTGCGGCGTGGGCTTGGAGCGGCGGATCTCGTTGTACTCCATCCACAGCGCGTAGCCTTTGTTGGTCTCCTCGACGACCTGTCGAAGCCGCTGCATGTCGAGCGTCTTGCCGGTGTGCTTGGCGAGGAAGTCGACCATCCGACGCATCTCGCCGGCGTAGTACTGAATCGAGCGCGGATCGGTGCCGTAGGGCGGGTCGGGGGCGAACGTCGGCACGTTGCGCCAGTCGGGATGGTGCATCAAGGCCGCGTGCATGCCGGCGACGCCGTCGCACGGTTCCGTGAGCGCGAGGTAGACGGTCGGAATCGGGAGCAGGCCAGCGTAGGCGTAGTAGATCGCAAGGCGCATGAACGTGCAGCAGTCGGAGGGTAGCGCCAGTTGGTCCATGCCGACGAGGTCCTCGGCGATGTGCATGCCGCCGCCCCCAGCGGCGCCGGCAAACATCTGCTGCACATGAAAGTACCAGTGCAGATCCATCGCGCTCAGGATCTCCACCGGGTTGGTGTATTGGCTGGCGATGAGCGGCTCGCCGTTCTCCACGCAGTCGACCGTGCGCCGGTGCTGGCGGATCATGTTGCGGAGCAACGGGAGGTGCAGATGGCCGGTCTCGCCCGGCTCCGCCTCCAGGTATTGCACCACCGGCTCGTACACGGACAGCTCTTCCTTGATGCGGGCCAAACTCTTTTCGACCTTGGCATCCATGACTCAGCCCTCGATCGTTTCCAGGAACGCCTGCACGCGGGTGCGCAGCTGTCCGACGGCGCTCAGGGTGTACTCCCGATCCATGCACAGGAGCGGCACGCCCCATTCCTTGAAGTCGTTGGTCAGCGAGAACTGCTCGAACCCCCACAACTCGCAGAAGGTGAGTCGTTCGAAGATGGCCCCGTCGACCTTGAACTCGTCGAGCATGCGGTGCACGTACTGCGATCGATTCTCGTACTCGGTGAACACCCGGGCGCACGAGGGGCGGTCCTTGACGTAATACTGCGCGAGCGCCTGTAGCGGGTCCGCGGCGGTTTCGTCGACGTCCTTCCAGAACAAGCGCGACCCGAAGCAGAGCGCGTCGGCGACGACCAGGGCCCCCTGGTCTTCGATGACCTTGATGTACTGCGGGTTGTCGAGCTCGCCGCCCATGATCATCAAGCGGGCGCGGTAGTCGGCAATCCCCGCGCGCCGGCGCAAGTCGGCCAGCAGTTCCGTGAGAAGCGCGTTGGTGCGTTCCACCGGCAAGGCGGTGGTACCCACGGTCACCGCCAGTGCTTCCGCACCGCTGAGCGGCGGCTGCGGGGCCTTGCGCAGCCCGTAGATTTCGCGCAGCAGCCGGCGCCGCTCGTTGTGTGTTTTGATCGCCGCCCGTAGCTTGTCGTCCGTGATCTCGACCCCGAAGTGTTCCTGCAGGCCATTGCGCAGCTCGAGCAGCTCGCTGCGGAACCACGCGACCTGGGCCGGCTCGGCCTTGCGCGGTAGGCTCAGGATGCGGACGAACGGTGTCGGCAGCTGCCGGATCCAATGGTCGTAGAGGCGCCGGATGTGGTCGCAGCTGTTGAACATGACCAGGCCGTCGATGAACGCGTACTCGCCCTGGAGAGCCATGTTGAGGGCGTGACGCGGGTAGGTGCAGTTGATGCTGCTCAGGTAGGCGTCGGAGAGTTCGGTGCCGGTGCTGCCCGTCGCCCGCAGACGGACCGGCAGGATGCCGGCCGCCACGGTCAGCTCCTCGGGCATGGCCGAGCAGAAGTACCCGATCACCTTGCCGCCCGCTGCTTTCCACCGGTCGACGTCCGGATTGGTGACGGCGGACGCCGCCCCGGCGAACACCTGGAATGCCTTCGAGTCGAGTGTCGTTTCCAAGCCGCTTCCCTCCGCTCTGGGTGGCGCCACTGCCGCTGCCTCCGGTATCGCTCTGCAAGCGTACTCCTACTACAGGACGATCGGGCGGCGATGCAAACGCCGTCGATGCACACGGCGGCCGCGGGCTGAAAGCGGCGATCACACATGTTATGCGTTGCACGACCATGCGTACTGAAAGGTTGATGTGAGTCCGACGACGGAGCATGCCGCGCAAGGGGTGCCGAAAATTGCTCGCCACCTGCGGTCGACCGGAATCCACCCGCGATCGGGCCGTCACGGCATGTGGGTGGGTCCCCTCGCCTGCATTGTCGTGGTCGGGGCCGCGTCGCTGGCCGGCGGGCCGAGTCACGCGGCCGATGTGCCGCGTGCCGCCACGGCCTGGCATGCGAAGATTCATCCGCGATTGCTGGCCGACACGGCGGCGGGTCAGCGCGCGTCCACCGTGGTGCTGCTCACCGATCAGGCCGATCTCGGTGCCGCCTACGCGATGACGGACGCCGACGCACGCGGCCGGTATGTCCACCATGTGCTCACCGCGCACGCGGCGCGGAGCCAGGCGCCCCTGCGCCGCTGGCTGGAGGCGCGCGGGGTCCCCTACCGCGCGTTCTGGGCCGCCAATATGCTCGTGATCGACGGCGATCTCGACCTCCTTGAATCGCTGGCGCGGCGCAGTGATACCCGCGCGATCGAGTCCAACGCACCGATGCGCTGGGTTGATGAACCGACGACACGGGCGGAGGCCTTGGCGGCGGGGGTAGCCGGCGTCGAGTGGGGTGTCGGCAGCGTCAACGCTCCTGCCGTGTGGGCTATGGGATACACCGGCCAGGGGATGGTCGTTGCGGTGCAGGACACCGGGATCCAGTGGGACCACCCGGCATTGAAGCCACACTACCGTGGATGGAATGGCAACGCCGCCGACCACAATTACAACTGGCACGATGCGGTTCACGACTCGGTTGACAATCCCTGCGGTAATGACGCCCCCGCACCGTGTGACGACCTTGGGCACGGCACCCACACCACCGGTACGACCTCGGGTGACGACGGCAACGGGAATCAGATCGGTGTTGCCCCCGGCGCCCGCTGGATCGGCTGCCGCAACATGGACAACGACGTCGGCACGCCGGAGCGCTACACCGAGTGCTTTCAGTTCTTCATCGCCCCGACCGATCAGCGGGGTGACAACCCAGATCCCACCCGGCGCCCGCACGTCATCAACAACAGCTGGGTCTGTCCGCCCAGCGAGGGCTGCGCTGCGAATACCCTCGAAACCATCGTGCGCAATAGCGAGGCTGCCGGCATCTTCGTGGTTGCCTCGGCCGGGAACGCCGGGCCCGACTGCGGCAGTATCAACGACCCGCCGGCGCTTTACGCCGAGGCGTTCTCCGTGGGGGCATTCGATAGCACCAATACGTTGGCGACGTTCAGCAGCCGGGGCCCGGTGACGGTGGACGGGTCGAACCGGCGGAAGCCGGACATTGTTGCGCCCGGCGTCAACGTGCGGTCGGCTGTACCGCCCGACACCTACGAGACCAAGCAGGGCACCTCAATGGCCGGCCCGCACGTGGCGGGGGTGGTCGCGCTGCTCTGGTCGGCGCAGCCCCTGCTGGCGCGCGACATCGCCGCGACCAAAGCGCTTCTGCAAAGCACCGCCCAACCCGACGTCACGGTGCCCCCCCCTGACGTCTGCGGCGAGATCGCGAGCGATACGATCCCCAACAATGTGGTCGGCTACGGCCGCATCGATGCGCTCGCCGCCGTCAATGCCGCGCTCCTCACCTTGGCAACGCCCAGCCCGACTCCCACCGCTGTGCCGACCGCTACCGCGGATCCGACCGCAACGTCCACGCCGACGGCGGCGCCAAGCCCCACCGTAACCGGCACCGCGACGCTCACCGCCAGTCCAACGCCAGCCTCGACCGCGACTCCACTGCCGACCGCTACCCCGACTCAGATAGCAACGCGGGCCGCGACGGCCACGCCGACGCCCACTCACACGCCAACAAACGTGCCAAGCAGCACTCCAACGCCGACGGACACCGTAACGCCAACCGCCACGATGACGGTCCCGTCAAGCCCAACTTCCACTGCCTTCCCGAGTCCGACTCCGACGGCGAGCAGGAGCGCCACGCGAACTCCCAGCGTTACGCCGACGCCCGTACCAACCAGTAGCCCGACCCCAACGGCGACGACGACAGCGACCGAGACCGTCATTGCAACGTCAACCCCGAGCACAACGGCTACGCCGACGGCGACTACGAAACCCCGCTGCGTTGGTCAGTGCAACGGAAACGCGCCAGTCACCGTAAGTGAGATTCTGAGCATGGTGAACATCGCGCTCGGGAATGGCAGCGCCTCGGCGTGCCCCGCGGGTGACGCCGATGGCAACGGCCAGATCACCATCGACGAGATCCTGCTGGCGACCCACAACGCCTTACACGGCTGCTAAGAACCGAGTACGCCCAAGGTGCGCGCGGTCACGCCTCAGTACAGCTTGACGATGGTCCGGCCGACCGTTTCCCGATTGGCCATGGCCGCAACCGCCGCTGGCACGTCCTCGAAGTCGACGACCCTGCCGACGACCGACCTCACTCTTCGGTTCAGCACCAACTCCACGATCCGCTGATGGATTTGCTCGCCCAGCGGGCGGGGCGTGAAGTTCCAGCCCATGCCCATCTTCAACATTGTTGCTTGGTCAGCCTGAACGTAGGCCAATAGGACCCCGCACAGTTTGAAATTTCCCGTCGCAACGCGTCTAGGCACGATGAGCTTTTCATCGGCCACCGTCTTGTTCGACGCGAACCCCATCATCAAGTACCGGCCGTTGTAGGCGATGCAGTTCATCGACGCTGCCATGACCGCTTCGCCGACGTTGTCGAAAATTACTTCCGCGCCCTTGCCTGCCGTGCGCTCCATGACAATTGGGGCGAAATCGTCCTTGGTGTAGTTGATCACCGTCTCGGCGCCCAGCTCGCGGCACAAGCCGACCTTCGCGTCGGAGCCCACGGTGGCAATCACGTGGGCGCCGGCGTTCACGGCCAGCTGAATGGCGGCCGACCCCGAACCACCGGCGGCCGCGTGGACGAGTACCGTTTCTCCCGGTTGCAAGTCCGCACGATCGAAGAGCCCCAGCCACGCCAGATGAAACGGGAAGAAGAGTGCGGCAGCATCCGGCAAGGGAATCTGTTCGGGCATTTCGAAAGCGGAGACCACCGGGCAAACGGAATATTCGGCAAAGCCGCCATAGGCGCCGCGGGTGATGGCGACGACCCGCTTCCCGTGCCAGGTCTCAGCCCCCTCGCCGCAAGCGTCGACCACACCCATCACTTCCATGCCGGGGCTGTACGGCAGGTCGGGCCGCACCATCATGTTGCCGCCAGTGATGCGCTCCAAGTCATTCAGATTGAGCGGGATGGCTTGCGCCCGCACCCGGACTTCGCCCGGGCCAGGCTCCGGAATCTCCACCCGATCAAGCCGCAACGCTTTCCGCGGCTCGCCATACTCGTGCGTGCGCCAGGCTCTCATGTCGCTCAGCTGTGGCATTGGCTCCCCCTGTCGGTGGTTGGCGGGAATCACGTCAACGCGCGTCCCTCGCGGCATACGTGCATTACCGCGCCAGAATCAAAGTAAACAGACGCTATGTCAAACCGGCGTGGTGCCGAAATCGTGCGCCGCAATCTCGATGACGCGGGCCGCGCTTCGACGTTTCGAGTGGGCATAGACGGTAGCGTCTTCCGGTGGGGACAAGTGTCGCGGATTTATGACACTTGCGATGCCGCGGAGATCGGCAGCCGGCGTAGGCAACGTTGGCACCGGCGTTGCTCAGGAACTGAGTACCGATTGGGTGGGCTTTTCTTCAAGAACACAGGACCCAGATGTCTTGGGCTGGTGGACCTGGACGAACGTAAAGGAGCCTCTGTGTCCAAAAAACTCAGAAATTTCTGTCAGGGTGGTGGCTTGTCGTGCGCGCACCGGCCCGACCGCTCGATCCGCGAGGGCAGGGGACCCTCGCGGGTCCTTCTCGACTTGCGCTGCCGGGAGGACTCTTAAATGCGCTCCGCCGCTGAAGCCGTTGCCCAGGTTGCGACCCGCTTCGAAAAGGTGCCGGCCCGGCGCGCCTCGTCCGCCGTGCGCCGGGCGTCTGCCCAGGCGCTCGTGTACAGCGAAGCAGGACGTGCGAGATCAGCAGCATCCATTCCGGCATTGCCGCTTTTGGACAAGGTACACCAGTTTCAGAGCGCTGCGCAGGTGCGGGCCGCAGGGCTGTATCCCTATTTCCGTCCGATTTCGTCAGCCCAGGATACGGAGGTGACCCTCAAGGGCCGGAAGCTGCTGATGCTCGGGAGTAACAGCTACCTCGGCCTGACAAATGACCCCAGGGTCAAGGAGGCCGCGCGGGCTGCGCTGGAACGATATGGCAGCAGTTGCGCGGGCTCACGCTTCCTCAACGGTACGCTCCAGATTCACATCGAGCTCGAGGAGGCGCTGGCTCGGCTCCTGAAAAAGGAGGCCGTCGTGCTGTTCAGCACGGGATTCCAGGCCAACCTGGGTGTCATCAGCGCCTTGGTCGGCAAAGGGGAATACGTCCTGGTGGACAAGAGTGACCACGCCAGCATCGTCGATGGTTGCCGGCTCTCGTTCGGCGAGTGCTTGCGCTTCCCGCATCGGGACATGACCGCGTTAGAAAACCGGCTGCGGAAGCTCGAGCGCCCGGCGGGCAGACTGATCGTCGTCGACGGCGTATTCAGCATGGAGGGCGACATCATTCAGTTGCCGGAGTTGTGCCGTCTGGCACGGCGCTACGACGCGGCGCTAATGCTGGACGATGCCCATTCTCTCGGCGTCCTGGGTCCGCGCGGGGAAGGGACGGCGGCGCACTATGGGCTGACAGATCAGGTCCAACTGATCATGGGGACGTTCAGCAAGTCCCTGGCAAGTCTGGGGGGGTTCATCGCGTCGGACGCGGCGACCATCGAGTTTCTCAAGCATCACTCCCGGTCGCTGATCTTCAGCGCCAGTATGACCCCGGCCAGCGCTGCCGCGGCGCTAGCAGCGCTGAAGATCATGGGTGAGGAACCCGAACGGCTCCGCCAACTCTGGCACAACACGGAGCGTATGAAGGCGGGATTGCGGTCGCTCGGGTTCGATCTGGGCGAATCCGCAACGCCCATTCTCCCGGTGTATTGCCACAACGTGATGAACACGTTGCGGATGTGCCGGCGCCTTGAAGAGGAAGGGGTTTTTGTAAACCCGGTAGTGTCGCCGGCCGTCGCGCCCGGGCGCGAACTCCTGCGCATCAGCCTCATGGCCACGCATACCGAGCGGCAGATCGACTTTGCCCTGGATACGCTTGGCGTGGTCGGCCGCGAGCTGGGCCTGCGCTAGCGGGACACGGCTCGCCGTGTGTCGTCACCGCGTCGCATGGGGTCCCGCATCCACTGCCGCGGACAATTCCGACAGCGCAGACAGACACGTCTTCATCGCCTGGCGTTTCTCGTGAACGGATACGTCGAACGAGATGACGTTGCTGTTCTGCCGTGATAGCCGGATGATTTCGGTCGCCAGGCGCTGAAACTCATCCCAGGCCTGTGACGTCGAGGCGAGCTGCTCCGGCTGCGCTTGACCACTCTCGCGTGCACTGCCGAGACAGCGTTCCACTTCGCCGCCCAAGTCGTGCAATTGCTGCTCGATCCGCGACATTTCCGCATCGTCCGCTGACGGAATGTGGACGAACAGCAACGACTGGCTGCGGAGCGCCGCGACGGCCGCCCGCGCCAGCATGCGAATCATTTCTGGGTCGGTGATCGTACGCTGCATCGCCGTGAGGCCATCGACAAAGCGGTCGAGCGCGGCCGCGCCGTCGCGCGACAACAGCCGCATTGCCTTGAGGTTCGTGTTCGCCACCGCCCGTGCAAGCAGGCGTTCGTCCACGCGCTCAAGCTCGGCCCAGGCAACATCGAAGGCATCGAGCTTCTCGATCTCCGCGCGCAGCCCGTCCGCAACGATGAGCTGACGGAGCGCGGCGCGCATCGTATTGATCTCCACCGCGGAATTCCTGGCCTCCTGCGCCAAGGCCTGTGACTCCTCGTCCGTTGTTGCCAGGACCGCGCTCTTCTCGGCTTCGACGGCCTCGAGGAGCTTCGCTCGGATGGTGCCGATCAGTCGTTCCTTCCGCATCTGGCGCACCATTGCCGATTCCGAACTGCATCCTGCACACAGGGTGAGGACCATCGCCGCCGCCAACCATCCATGTTTCATCCGGTGCCGCTCCCGGCACCCAGTGTACGCCGCCGGACGGCTGCGTGTCACGCGCCCAGTGCGATTCCGTGCCCCGCTTCGTTAAGCGATCGAGGCGCACGAGCGATAAAGGGCGCTACCGGTGTGACCGGGCGGCAGTGAAGGTGGTCGTGTCGATCGCGCGCGCGAGCAGGTGCGCGAACAAGGCAGGCGGGATTGAGGCCACTTCGCGCCCGGTCGTATGCTCGATCCGATCGATGGCCGCCGACCAAACGGCCTCACGCCGCGCAATCTCGTCGGCATCGCGGATCTTCCCGAACTGTTGCACGTAGCGGTTGTGGCGGCACAGCATGCGGAAGGCGTGTTCGATGTTTGGTCGCCGGAGCGGCAGACCGAGGATGCGGACGTCGTTGCCGACATCGTGGATCGGTTGCCCCCACTCGCCGTAGGCGCTGAAGACCGCGGTCAGCTTGGCTGCCGCGCGTGCCAACTTCGGTTCATTGAGAGTGTGCAGCGCGCGTGAGCGCATCGGCGCCGCCACCGTCCGAAACAGCGTGGGATCGGTCAGGCGAATGTCGACGCCGATTTCGTCCGTGGCGATGCGGGCCATGACGTCGGACCGAATGCGGTCATCGGAGGCCAGGTGGATGTGCTGGCCGATCGCCTCGGGCGCGGTGAGGGCTGCCAGAATGCCGGCGACGACCCGATCGATCGGAACCAGGTTCAGTTCCGCGGACGGGTCTCCAGGGAAGCTCTCCGCCATGCGCGCCAGCAGCCAGGCCTTCGGCACCCCGGTGATCCCGCGGCCGACGTGGTCGATGATCTGCTTGGCACGACCGAAGGCGTTGACGGGGGCATTGACGACCTTGGTGTCGCCGCGGTTGTTGCCCGTGCGGCTGTTCCCAATGATGATCGATGGCAGTAGCTGGACGACGCGCAGGCCGCGTTCGATCATGAAGCGGTCGGTGTCGATCGCCGCCATTGCCTTGGTCAGTTCATAGTAGTTGTTGTAGAAATTGCGCGGGAAGACGAGCGCGGTCTCCTGGGC
>JAGDMS010000188.1 GCA_017860575.1 Deltaproteobacteria bacterium
CGACGACGTGATGACGTACGCGAAAGTCAGCCGCGGCTTCAAGAGCGGCGGGTTCAATGGCCGGGCCACCTCGCCGGAGTCGTTTGCGCAGCCGTTCAACCCGGAAACCCTGACGTCGTACGAAGCGGGTTTCAAGACGCAGTGGCTCGACAACCGCCTGCGCGCCAACGGGTCCATGTTCTTCAGCCAATACAAAGATATGCAGGTCTCCGTGTTCCGGGCGAGCCCGACGGGAGGGGCGGTTTCGACGCTGCAAAATGCTGCGAAGGCCGATATCTGGGGCGCGGAATTCGAAATGGTGGCCATTCCCGTGCGCGGCCTCGAGGCAATGTTCCAGTACGGGTTTGTCGATCCGACGTACAAGGAATTCGAGGACCAGGTGCCGGATCCAAACAATCCAGGCAAGACCATCTCCGTTGACGTGTCAGACCAGCGCAAGTTCGTGAGCACACCCAAGAACACCTTCACCGTCGGCCTGACGTACACGGCACCCCCAATGACCGCAGGCACGTTCTCGGCTCACATCGAAACGTACTTTCAGGATGCGACCCAGTTCATCGTTGCCACCCGCGGTGTCAACGATATGGGCAACTACGCATTGGTCAACGGTCGATTGCAGCTGGCCGGCATCCCGTTGCAGAAGGGCAGCCTCGACATTGCGTTGTATGGCCGCAACCTGTTCGACCGCAAATACCGGCTCTTCGGAGTTGACTTCGGCCCGTCGCTCGGCTGGGCGATCAACCAGTACGGCGATCCGCGTACCTTCGGGCTCCAGCTGGCCTATAACTTCACGGCGGGGGAAGCCGCGCCGCCCCCACCGGCTCCCGTGGCCCAGGCCGCGCCGCCGCCACCGCCGGCAAAGAAGAAGATCGTGCTGCGCAGCGTGCACTTCGATTTCGACAAGGCGACGCTGAAGGCCGATGCCAAGCCGATCCTCGACGAGGCGGTGCAGGTACTGAAGCAAGAAGGCAGCGTCGACATCGTGGTCGAAGGGCATACCGACAGTGTCGGCACCGACCAGTACAACCTCGGACTGTCCCGCCGGCGCGCGGAGACCGTGCGGACGTACCTGGTGGACCACGGGATCGCCCGGTCGCGGATCACGGCGGAGGGCATGGGCGAGTCGAAGCCGGTGGCGTCCAACGACACCGCCGACGGACGCGCGCAGAACCGCCGTGTGGAGTTGCACGTCAAATAACGCGCGTCGGTGATCCTCTTTCGCGGGGGCCCAGCACAAGCTGCGCCCGTGCGAAACCCGCCTGGCTAGCGGCAAGGGAAGCGCACCGGGTGGCTGCGACGCTGTCCCGCCCCGGTTGTCAGGAAAAGCAACCGGGGCGGTGGGCGTTCATGCGGGTTACGTCACTTGGCCTGCGCCATGTGGCGCGCGGCGATGTAGCCAAAGACGAAACTCTTCCCTTGGCAGGAGCCGGTGGTGTACATGAAACCGTGCGTCAACAGCGCCGTGGTGTTGCTGGTGCCGTACAGTCCCGGAATAGGCTCGCCTTCCGCGTCCACCACCTGCGCGTGCTTGTTGGTCACCAGCCCCCCAAGGTTGCCGACGGTTCCCAGTTCGAGCCGAATCCCATAGAACGGCGGCGTCTCCACGGGGCCCAGCACCGGCCCGCCCTTAAACGGCAGGTCGCCTTGAAAGTTCGGATCGCGTCGGCTGCCCCAGTACTGGCTGTAGGTACCCTCCCCGCGATGGAAATCAGGATCCTTGCCTTCGGCGGCAAAACGGTTGAAGCGGTTGACGGTCTCCACCAGGTTGTCCGCCGGGATGCCGAGTTTCGCGGCCAGTTCCGGCAAGGTGTCGGCCTGGATCAGCCAATCCGGATTCTTGGTCGTCGTGGCCAGCAGGGTCGTGTAGGACCGGGTTGCCTCTGGATGATCGGCGATCCAGAAGAGCGGGGCGTGCGCCAGTTCGCAGAAGTTCTTGTCATATTCCACAAAGGCTCTGCCGATATCGGGATAGAAGGACTCGTTGCAGCATCGCTTGCCGTGCCGATCGACGAAGATGTTGCCCGGGTAACCGTAGTCGATCGGACGGTACAGGGGCCTGCCTTGGATCTCTTCTCCCTCGACATGAAAGACGGGCTGGAAGATGGAATGATCCATGAGTGCGATGGCTGCGCCCACTTCCATTCCCATAATGTGCCCATCGCCCTCATTGGAGGCTGGAGTATTACCGTGGAGCTCGGGCGCGTTGAGGAAGCGCTTGTTCATCTCCGGGTTCCGTTCGTAGCCGCCCGAGGCCAGCAGGACCCCGCGGCGCGCTTTGATGAAGAAATCCTTACCGTCCTTCTCTGCGCGCAGGCCGACCACTCTTCCGTCGTGCAGCACCAGTTGTCTTCCGCGTGTTTTCGTCATGACGTTGATGCCGCGTTCGATGCAGCCGAGCACGAGGCCGCCGACAATTCCCCGGCCCTCGGCCCATTTGTGACGGCGGCCACAAAAGTAGGGAATCGGATCGGGGCGAATCTGGGCCACGAGCGGATGGTTCTTTTCCGCTTCCTTCAAGAGCGGGATCATGATCTTGGGATTGGGATAGATCTGCCGGCCGCGCTTCTTGCCGCCCGGCAGGTCGGCATAGTAGTCGGGGCTGGCCTCGATGGTCAGCTTCAGCGGGGTATGCGCTTCCATGTAGCGCACCGCTTCGGCGGCGGTGTCGACAAACGTCGCCGCCAACTCCTCATCGTGCCGTCCTAAACTGGTGCGGCGTATGTGGGTGAGGGCCTCTTCACGGGAGTCCGAGAGACCCTCTGCGGCGATGTGATCGTTGCAGGGAATCCAGAGGACACCCCCGGAAAGTGCGGTGCCTCCCCCGAGGTGATCCGATTTCTCCAGGAGCACCGTACTCAGGCCCAGGTCATGGCCCATGATCACAGCGGTGAGCCCGCCGGAACTCGAGCCCATGGCCACCAGATCCACCTCCAGATCCCACTTCGATGGCAGTTCCGTTTCTCGCATGGTCATTGCTTGTCGTTCTCCTTCTCGGTGCCTGGCCAGCCGTGTACTACGATCGCTGGTGCGGCGCTAGTAGATCACCTGACGGTCTTGTAGCCGTTTCACTTCATCCGCCGACAGCCCGAGCAGACCGCAAAAGATCTCCTCGTTGTGCTCGCCCAGCAGCGGTGCCGGCCCGTACGCGATTTGCGGCATGGCACTGAATTTCGCCGGCAGCCCGGCCAGACGGCGCTTGCCGATTTCCTTGTGATCGAGCTCCACCAGAAAGCCGCGCTCCTGCAGTTGCGGGTCGGCAGCCAGTTCGTGGACATCGAGGCACGGTGCGGCGGCGATGCCGAGCGGCTGAAGCAGCCGCATGACCTCGTAGTGGGTGTGCTGCCGGGTCCATTCGGCGATTCCCTCATCCAACTCGCGTTGACGCAGTTGGCGTCCCGCTGCCGCGTCAAACACCGGGTCGTCGGCCCACGCGGGGCTGCCCATCGCACGGCGCAGTGCCTGCCATTCGAGATCGGTCTGTACGGCGATCGCCACCCACTTGTCGTCACCCTTACAGCGGTAGACACTGTGCGGAGCCATCGCGGGATGATGGTTCCCCAGGCGGATGCCGTGCCGGCCGTTCATGGTGTAATCGAGAATGGCCTCCGGGATCATGGTTGCGACGGTCTCGGCCATGGCCACCTCCAGCAATTGCCCACGGCCGGTCCGCCTGCGGTAATGCAGTGCCGTCAGTACCGCGAGGACCATGCTCACCCCGATCATGTAATCGGGCCAGTTGCCGCCGATGCCGGATGGCGGACCGCCCTCGTAGCCGGTCAGGTAGGGCAGGCCGGCGTAGGCTTGTGTATTGGGGCCCCACCCCG
This sequence comes from Deltaproteobacteria bacterium, assembly GCA_017860575.1. Classification (GTDB taxonomy): domain Bacteria; phylum Desulfobacterota; class Binatia; order HRBIN30; family HRBIN30; genus JAGDMS01. Next base: position 3,825 of record JAGDMS010000188.1, read on the forward strand.
TCGCCAGGCGCTCCGGACCGTCGCGACCCAGCGGGCTGCCGGAGAGCACGATGAGGTCGGGCTTGAGGGCGCACAGCGTTGCATAGTCCAAACCCAGCTTCTCCATTGTCCCGACGGAGAAGTTCTCCGCCACGATGTCGCTGCGCCGGATGATCGCCTTGGCGAGGGCGATACCCTCGGGATGTCCCAGATTCAGCGTGATGCTCTTCTTGCTGAGGTTGAGGCCATTGAAGAAGGCGGAGCGGTTCGGTCCGGGAATGCCGTCGGCCGCGCCTGCCCACGAGACGCGGGTGGTGTCGAGGTGCGTGTTCGATTCGAGCCGGATGATTTCCGCACCGAGGCTCCCGAGCCACGCCATGGCGTGGGGTACCGCAAGCGCCCAACCTAATTCGAGAACGCGAAGGCCGCGTAAGGGCTGATTGCGTGCGGGGAGCGTCGGTGCGTCGCCGGCAGCGGATGCCGGCCGATCCGGATCGGGAGTCGATCGGTCACGCCCCGATCTCCGCTCGGCGAGTACCTCGCTGGTGTGTTGGCCCAACTGGGGTGCCGGACGCGTCACCCGCCACGGCGTGCGCTCGTAACGGCAGGGAGCGCCGGGCTGCGTCAGCGTGCCGGCTTGGGGATGATGGACCTCGACGAAGAACTTCCGCGCGACGAACTGACGGGAACGCACGACCTCCGGGATGCTGTTGACCGGGAAGCCCGGCAGTCCCCGCGCCAACGCCATGGCGTACAGCTCCGCCTTCGTCTGGCCCTTCAGCCATTCCACGGTGAGCGGCTCCAGCACGTCGGTGTACTGGAACCGTCCAGGCATCGTGGCGAACATCTCCGCTTCGGCCCAATCGGGGTGCCCCATCATTTCCTTGAAGCTGGCCCACCAGTGGTCGTAGTGATACGGCGAAAAAGACACGTGCCCGTCCTTGCAGGGCATGATCCACGGGAACCCGATTTTCTGCCGCGGCCACACGCTGCTCGCATCGTGACTGAGCGCCGCAAAGCTGAACCGCAACATGCTAGCGACGGCCTCCATTTCAGCGACATCCACCAGTTGCCCCGCGCCGTAGCAGCTTCGATGCTGCAGGGCGACCATCGTCGCCGCGGCCGCAGTCCACCCCGTCAGGTAGGAGGCCTGGTACCCGCCGGCCTTGAGCGGCGGCTGCCGCTCCAGATCCGTTACCTCGTTGTAGGGAGTTTCACGTCCCAGGCCGCCGATGTGGAAACTGGTGAGCTCGGACGATCGAAAGTCGCGGTACGGCCCGGTCTGCCCGAACGGGCTGATGCACGTGACGATCAGCTGATCGTTCAGCTGCCGCAGGTGCGCGTAATCCAGCGCCAACTCGTGCAGCGCCCGCGGAGGCAGGTCGATGATCAGGATATCGGCGGTGGTGGCAAGCTCCCGCAGCCGCTGACGGTCGCGGTCGTCATCGAGGTCGAGCATAATGCCGCGTTTGTTCGCATTGTTGTAAAGGAACTGGCCGCTGCGCTCGCGATGGGGCACGTCACCGGGGAACGGGCCGGTGCCGCGGCTGCGATCGCCGTCCGGCGGTTCGACCTTGATGACATCGGCACCCAGGTCCGCGAAGGCTTTGCCGCAGAACGGTCCGGCCACACCCTGTGCGCACTCGATTACCCGCAGATCCGCAAGCGCCGAATCGTGCATGTGGCCTCCGTAATCCGTGGAGACGCGAGAATCAACCGCCCTCACGGTGCGAGGGCAGATACACCACCGCCTGCCCGGGTACCAGCACCTCGCCGCGGGCGTTCTCCTCCCATACCTTGAGTTCCACCGCATGGTGCCCGTCGGTCTCGAACTTCTTCTTCACCCGGCCTTTGAACGTGAGCGTCTCGCCGGGCGTTGCCATGCCGCGGTTGGTGTACGCGAACCGCTTGAGGAACCCGCGGTCGCCCATCCAGGTTGTGACGAAGGCGGATAGCATCGCCCCCTGCATCGGACCGTGGACCAACACATTGGGCAGGCCTTCGCTGGCAGCAAAGTCCTTTTCATAGTGGATACGGTGCGCATTGCGTGTCACCGCGCTGAACAGGAACATCTGCGTCGTGCTGGGTGTCTTGCTCAGCGGGGGAAGCTCGGCGCCCTCTTCGAGGTCTTCGAAATAGATCTGCTTCGTCTGGCTCATGTGTCCGGATCCTTCCGCCTCAGGCCGGTCAGCGCGAGATCCTTGTCATCCGCTCGACCGCAACCTTTTCGTTGCGTTGGTTGGTGTAAGTGGTCTCCTGGATGATGAAGACCATCGGGCCGCTCTTCCCGGCCCGCTCGTAGATGTCGGTGATCTTGGTGCGCAGGGTGAGCACATCGCCGGGCCGGACGTCAGTGAAGAACTCCAGTTCAATGCCGCCGGCCAGCTGGCGTTCGGCGCGGATGGGCGGCATCAGGCTGCCCTCGGGATTCGCCGGCACGCCGTCCTTGCGCAGTTCCGACAACGGAACGTCCAAGCGACTGAAGGGGATGCTGACGAACAGCGGCGGCGCCACAATGCCCTTCGCCGGTGTGTTGGCGGCGTACGTGGTGTCGATGTACCGGGGATTGAGGTCGTCGATCGCGTAGCAGAACCGCCGAATTTCGTGCTCGGCGACGGGATATCCTTGGACCGCAGGTCCTTCCTTGCCGATGAATGCCTTGGCCTCGTCGGTCAGCAGGGATGGGGTCTCGCTCATGGTTGCTCTCCTTACGCTGCAGGCTGGTAACGCAACAAGGTCACGTTTCGTCCGGCGATGTCATCGAAAAACGGTCGCAGCCGCATGCCGATGCGGATCTCACTTTCCTTGACGTTGACGAGTGTCGTTGTCAGCCGCGGACCTTCGTCGAGCTGCACCACGGCCAGCAGCTGTGGAACCTCGTCCGCGAACAGCGGGTGTGTCGGCTTGCGGCCGATGGTGAACGTGTACAGCGTGCCGGTGCCGGCAATGTCCTTCCATTCGAGGTCGGCTCCCCAGCAGCGTGGGCAAATGACCCGGGGATAGAAGATCCAGCTGTGGCAGGCGCGGCATTGCTGTATCCGCACCTGATGTGCGGCAAGGCCGTCCCAGAAGGGCTTGGAGGTTGGCGTCGGGATTGGAAAAGGCTTCTCCATCGTTCAGTCCCCTTGCAGGATGAGCGCGACCTGCTCACTCAGGATGCCGCCGTTGCCGGTGACGAAGGCGCGGTCGCATTTGCGCAGTTGATTCTCCCCGGCGCGGTGCATGATCTGTCGCGTCCCGTCGACCACGTGCGACATGCCTCCCGCCATGCCCGTCTGCCCAAAGGACAGTTGTCCTCCGTGGGTGTTGCACGGAAAGTCGCCCTTGTACGTCAGGTCATGGGCGTTGATGAATCGAGCCCCGTCCCCTTTTGCGCAGAAACCCGCGTCCTCAATCGTCAACAACACGGTGATGGTGTAGCAATCGTACAGCGACACCATATCGACGTCCGCGCGTGAGATGCCCGCCATACGGAAGGCGGTATCGGATGCGGGACCGATCGGCGACCGCAAAAGATCCGCCGCGTAGGTGGGCGTCTTGAAGGCCAGACGTTCGCCGAAACCTCTGACCCAGACCGGGCGATGCTTCGCCCGCTTTGCCCGCTCCTTGCTCGCCAGCACGACCGCGGCGCCCCCGGCAACCGGCATGACGATTTCGAGCAGGTGCAGCGGGTCGGCAATGATGGGACTCTGCAAGACCTCGTCGATGGTGAGCGGCTTTCCATAGAAGAGTGCGTCCGGATTGGCGCAGGCGTTGGTGCGCTGATCGACCGCAATCTTGGCGAGCGCGCGTGGGTCGTAGCCGAACTCCGCCGCATAGCGCTGGGCGATTTGCGCATAGCCGCAGTTCTGGGCGAGGTTGCCGTAGGGAATGTCAAACTCGGCTTGCGGCGAGCCGAACGCACTACTCGAGGCCCCGTACGGCGCCCGGGGCGGTTGGGGCGTCGGCGGTTGGGGCATCGGGTCGCCGGGCAGGGCACAGACGACGACATCCGCCACGCCCAACTCGATGGCGGCGGCGGCCCGCCAGATCATGCCGGCGCCGGTAGCCCCACCGAGGTCGACATATTCCGCAAAGTTCACCTCGATGCCCAGATACTCCGCCACGGTGGCGGGGACGAACATCGCGGATTCGGAGATGGCATTGGTGACCAGTCCGTTGACTTCCTTGGCTTCGATGCCGGCATCCAGCAACGCCAAACGGGCCAGGTTCGCCCACTGCTCAATGGAAAACAGCGCCGGTCGGGTGGGTTTTTTCTCCGGTTTGAGTTCGGCGAATCCGACGATCGCTGCCTCACCTCGTAATCCCATAGTCACGCTCTCTCTTCTCTCCGCTCCGGTGCGCGCGCTGCGGTTGCCGCTGCTACAGCATCGTGACGAGATGTCGCCTATACCAGTCCGGGCTGCCCCACGCGGCCTCCAGGGCCTTGGCTTGGCGGGTCCACAACTGCAGGTCATACTCCATCATGAAACCGATGCCACCGTGAAGCTGGTGTGCGGTGAGGCAGGTACGGGTGTAGGCCTCGCTGGCCCAGGCTTTGGCGATGGCGATCTGCTCGTCGGCGGGCCGCCCCTCGTTCAACTCGCAGATCGCCTGGTAGGTGGCCAGCCAGGCGGTTTCGACGTCCATCCACATGTTGGCGCAATGATGCTGTACCGCCTGGAAGCTGCCGATCGGCTTGTCGAACTGGACCCGCACCTTGACATAGTCGACCGCCATTTCCAGCACGCGTTGCGCACCACCGACGGCGGCGGCACATTGAATCGCCGCCGTCCGCTTGATGGTCGCGGCCAGGTGCGGCCAGGCGTCATGGGTCGTACCGACGACGTTTTCCCGCGGAACGCTGACCCCGTCGAAGCGCACCTCGAACAGCTTGCCGTGCCCCAGGGATGGGAGCGGGGACAGGGAGATGCCTGCGCTTTTGGGGTCGACCAGCAGCAGCGTGATGCCGTGCGCCGGGTCGGGTCCCGACGCGGTGCGGGCAGCGACCAGCAAGTGGTCGGCGATGTGGGCGTTGTCGACAAAAAGCTTGATGCCGTTGAGGACAAAGGCGCTGCCCTGGACTTCGGCCGACAGCCCGATGCTCCCCGGGGCGTACCGTCCTTCCGTCTCCAATACGGCCAAGCTCACGACCGCTTCGCCGCGGCCGATGCGGGGGAGGATCGCCCGTTTCTGCGCCTCGCTCGCCGCATCCTGCAATAGCATGCCGCACGCGACGACCGTGGACAGGTAGGGAGTCGGGTCGCACGCACGCCCGAGTTCCTCGACGAGCGCCGCCAGGGTGACGAGATCGGCGCCCAGCCCGCCGTAGGGCTCCGCGAACGGCAGACTGAGCCACGCGAGCTGTGCCATCTGTTCCCACAGTGCGCGTGGGAAGCCGCGTGCATCGGCCTCGAGCTGACGCAGCAGCGCCGGCGTGCATTCCTTGGCCAGGAACTTTCGGGCGGACGCCTTCAGCGACTGCTGCTCTTCAGTGAAGCCGAGATCCACGGTTTTCCTCTCAGCGGTGTGTCCGCTGTGAACGCTGTATTGCGGCGATCACGCGCGACCTTCAACAGACTTTGGACCTTGGACTTCGTCATCCCCGCGGCAGTCCCAGTCCGCGTTGCGCGATGATATCGCGCTGGATGTCGTTCGTGCCGCCGCCGAATCGCAGCAGGATGCTGAGTAGCCACGCCTGCTGAATTTGACCGCCGGCCGGCGCGCGCGGACACTCGCGGCGGAGCTGGGCATAGGGTCCCATCATCTGCAGGCCCTGGTCCGCGAGTTGTTGCGTCAGCTCCGCGGCGATCACCTTCTGTGCCGATGCTTCGGCCGTCGGGACCAAGCCCTTTTCGATCATCCATGCCACCCGGTAGTTCAACAGCCGCAAGCGTTCGACGTCGATGTGAAACCGCACCAGGCGGTCCTGTACGATCGGTTGCTCGAACAGCGGCCTGCCGTCGACCAGGAACGTCCTACAGAAGGCGATCAACTGATCGAGCGCCCGTCGTACGCCGTACGGACGCCCCATGAAAACGCGTTCGTAGTCCAGCGCCACCGCCGCGCCGTAGAACCCCGTATTCTCTTTGCCCACCATGCACGCCGCTGGTACCCGGACGTCCTCGAAGAAGACCTCATTGGTGCGGATGCCTTCCATCGTATAGAGCGGGCGGATGGTGATGCCCGGCGTGTCGAGCGGGAACAGGAACAACGACACGCCCTTGTGTTTCTTTGCCTGCGGATCGGTACGCGCCAAGAGCCAGATGTGGGACGAGTAATGTGCGCCGGTGGTGTACACCTTCTGGCCGTTGATGATGTAAAAGTCGCCGTCGCGCACCGCCCGCGTTCTCAGACTGGCGAGGTCGGATCCCGCCCCCGGTTCGGTGTAACCGAGGCAGATGCTCAACTCGCCGCGCAGGATCCGCGGCAGGTA
>JAGDMS010000002.1 GCA_017860575.1 Deltaproteobacteria bacterium
TCATGGGCAGCACCAATCCTTCGTGCTGCCGATCCGGTGGAATGTGCCCGATCCCGGCTGCCAAGGCGGCCCGCGGGGTGAAGGTGGACAGCGTGTGCTCGCGCACCTGCACCGTGCCGCGGGAGGGCCGCCGCAGGCCGACGAGCACGTCGAACAGTTCCTGTTGTCCGTTGCCGTCCACGCCCGCAATACCGAGGATCTCACCGGCGCGCACGGACACGTTCACGTCAGCCAACACCCGTCCGCGGCGCGCATCGTCGACCGATAGTGCCGACACCGCGAGTGCCACCGCGCCGCGGGCGCTCGCAGTGGCATGCGGCCGTCCCGCTACCACCTCTCCGATCATCCGCTCCGCCATTTCGCGCTCGCTCAGGTCCGCGGTGGGGTAGGTCCCGACCATGCGGCCCCGGCGCATGACGGTGACGCGATCGGCCAGTTCGCGCACCTCCCGCAGCTTATGGGTGATGAAGAGGATGAGCCGCCCCTCGTTCCGGAGTTGCCGCAACATGGCGAACAGGGGGCGCACTTCCTGTGGCGTCAGGACCGCGGTGGGTTCGTCGAGAATGAGCACGCGCCGCGCGTGCGCCAGGGCTTTGAGAATTTCGATGCGCTGGCGCGCACCGACTGGCAACTGCGACACGGGTGCGTCCGGTCGACCGAGCGCGATACCGATGCGCTGCGCCAGCGCGTCAGCCTCGGCCGCTGTCGCGGCACGGTCGAACCGCCAACGGGACCGGCGCGGTAAGACGAGGGCCAGGTTCTCCGCCACCGACAGCGCTTCCACCAAGGCGAAATGCTGGTGCACCATTCCAACCCCGGCGTTGCGCGCGTCGCGCGGTGTGGAGAAGAAGGCGGGCCGACCATCGAGCAGCACACTGCCGGTATCGGCGCGGTGGATGCCGGCGAGGATGTGCATCAGCGTTGACTTGCCGGCGCCATTCTCCCCGAGAATGGCGTGGATCTCGCCAGGGTGGAAGTCGAGGCTGACGTCGGCCAAGGCCTGCGTGGCCCCAAACCGCTTGCAGATACCGCGCACGGCGAGCGGCGCGGTGGAAGTCGTTGCCGCCGAGGTCGTCACCGGCATCAGCTCGCGGCCGTTCAGAATTCCGCGGTGGGGACCACCAGTGTGCCGTTGAGGATCGCCCGGTGCGCCTGCTCGATACGATCTTTGATCGCCTCCGGGATCTGCGCTTCGAGACGCGGGTTCAGCGCCAGACTGACCACGCCTTGCTTCATGCCCATGCGCTCGATTCTTCCGGTGAAATGCCCCTCGTGTACCTCGCGAGCCACTTCCACAAATGCGCGCGGGATGTCCGCGACGGCACTGGCGATCACCACGTCGGGGGCGACGTCGTTCTGGTTGCGGTTGCTGCCGAAGGCGTAGACGTGCCGCATCTGGGCCGCCTGAAAGACGCCGAGACCGGCGGCATCGGCGTTGTGGAAGAGGAAATCACAGCCTTGTTGTACCAACGCCAGTGCCGCCTCCTTGGCGGCTCCGACGTCCTCCCAGTTGCCGACGTACGACGTCACCACGGTGAAGTCCGGTCGCACCGCCTTGGCCCCGGCCTCGAACGCGAGGATGGTGCTCCGCACCGACGGGATCTCCATGCCTCCAACCACGCCCGCCTTCCCGCTTTTCGACATCCCCGCCGCGAGCATGCCTTCGAGATAGGTGGCCTCCTCGAGCATGAAGCGCAGCGGCGCCACGTTCGGCCGGACGGTGTTGCCGGACGTGGTGATGAACACGGTCCGCGGAAAATCGGGCGCCACCGCCGCCGCCGCGTCTTGGAATTCGAAGCCATGTCCGAACACAAGCTGATAGCCGCGGCGCGCGAAGTCACGAAACCCCTCTTCAAACTCTGCGGGCGTCTTGGTCTGAATTTGACTCACCTGAGCGCCGAGTTGGTCGCGGATTGCCAGCAGGCCCTCGTAGGCCAACGCGTTCCAGCCGGCATCACTGACCGGGCCGGGGCTGAGTAGCGCAACCTTGAATGGTGCGGCGTTCGGCGTGTTGGTGGCCGGCGACGCCGACTCCGAACCGCGCTGACAGCCGGTTGTCACGACCAACGCCGCCAGACCGAGGGCCAGGCTTAGGCGGAGAGGGGGCGTGAGGCAGCGCATGGGAACCGGTATAGCCGACCGTTGTTCGTTGTCGCAAGGATTTGACCGTGTTGGGGAAGTCGGACACCATGCAGCGGATGTCTTACCGCGTCGTCCTGTGCGCACTCTTGTGTTGGAGCACCGCAGCCGCGGCGGACGTGCGCGTGGTGGCGACGATTTTTCCCGTGGCCGACCTGGTCCGGCAGATCGGCCATGACGCGGTGGAGGTGACGACGCTGCTGCCTGCCGGCGCCAGCCCGCACACGTTCGAGCCGGCGCCCGAACAGGTCCGTGCCGTTGCCCAGGCCGCGGTGTTCGTCGAAGTCGGAGCGGGCCTGGATACCTGGGCGGAGAAATTACGCACGGCCCGCAGCGGTCCGCTGGCCGTCGTCACGCTGGCGACGGGCCTACCGCTGTTGCAGGCGGCACCCGAACACGGCGACCCACACGGTGGCGAACAGCATGGCGGCGACCCGCATGTGTGGCTCGACCCGATCCTGGTACGGGACCACTGTGTGCCGGCAATTCTCCGCGCGCTGATCCAGGCCGATCCCGGCCGGCAAGCGGTGTTTCAGCAGGGTGCCAGCGACCTGGCCGCGGCACTGACACGCCTGGATACCGACATGCGCGGTGCCTTGGCCGCGGTCACGAATCGCAACTACGTGGCCTTCCATGCCGCTTGGCGGTATTTTGGCAAGCGCTATGACTTGCGTGAGGTGGGGGTGGTAGAGAGTTTTCCCGGCAAAGAGCCCTCAGCCCGGGAAGTCGCCGCCCTGATCGAACAAGCGCGGGCCGCGGGCGTCAGGGCCGTGTTGATCGAACCGCAATTCACTCCGCGCATGGCAGAGCAGATTGCGCACGATATCGGCGCGCACCTCGCCGTGGTCGATCCGCTCGGCGGGCCGGATCTGCCCGGCCGCAGCCACTACCTCGATCTCATGCGCTATAACGTGCAGGCATTTGTCAAGGCGCTCCAGTGACCGCAACCCCTCCTCCCATCGTGGACGTCAGCAGCGTGGCCGTTGAAATCGACGGCCATCCGGTGCTCTGGGATATCACCTTCGCGGTCCCCGCGGGCAAATTCCTCGGGATCATCGGCCCCAACGGCGCCGGCAAGACCACCTTGCTGCGCGTTCTGCTCGGCTTGATCGCTCCGACGCGCGGATCCGTGCGCGTGTTGCACCGCTCCCCCAGGGAACTCGGTCGTGGCGCACATCAGATCGGCTACGTGCCGCAGCGGCTCGATTTCGATCCGCGGTTTCCGGTATCGGTCCGTGACGTGGTGATGATGGGCCGCGTATGTTGCCTCGGCCTGTTCCGCTTCCCGCGTCGCGAGGACTGGCGCAAGGTGGACGAGTCCATCCAGCGCGTCGGTTTGTCGGGACAGGAGCGTCGGCGGCTCGGCGAACTCTCCGGCGGGGAGCAACAGCGTGCCTTTGTCGCGCGCGCGTTGTGCGCGGAGACGAAGCTGCTCCTCCTCGACGAGGCAACGACGGGCCTCGATCTGCCGGCGCAGCACGAGCTGTACGCCCTTCTGCAGCGGCTGCGGCGGGAGCTCGGCCTGACCGTCATCGCGGTGTCCCACGACCTGCTCGCACTCGGGGTGCACGCCGACAACCTGATCTGCATCAACGGCACCACGCACATCCATGGCAATCCGCAGATGGTGCTGCAGAGCGACCAACTGCGCGAGGCGTACCGCTGCGAGTTCGACTTCCTGTCGCACGAAGTGCACGAGGGTGAGGGGCCGAGCGCATGACGGAGCTGCTCAGCTACGGATTCATGCAGCGTGCCCTGGTTGCCGGAGTGCTCGTGGGGCTGCTTTGCGGGGTGCTCGGCTTCTTCGTGGTGTTGAAGCGGATGTCGTTCATCGGCGTCGGCATCTCCCACTCCGCCTTTGGCGGCATCGCCATCGGGGTCCTGTGCGGGGTCGAACCGCTGATCGCGGCGGCCATCTTCGCCACACTCGTCGCCTGGGGGATCGGCTGGCTGAGCCGCGCCGGGCGCCTGCACGAGGATACCAGCATCGGCATTCTCTTTTCGTCGGCGATGGCGCTGGGGGTGGCGCTCATCAGCCTGTCCCGCACGTACCAGGTGGACCTCTTCGGCTACCTGTTTGGGAACATCCTCTCGGTGTCGACCGGCGATCTGTGGCTGCTGGGCGGATTGTCGCTGGTGGTGCTCAGCACGGTGGCGCTGCTGTTCAAGGAGCTGCTCTTCCTTTCCTTCGACGAGGAGGTGGCACGCGCCAGCGGACTCCCCGTCAGCGCGCTGTGGTATCTGCTGCTCACCTGCCTGGCGCTGGCGGTGGTGGCGGCGATCCGCGTCGTGGGCATCGTGCTGGTCGAGGCCTTACTCGTGATTCCGGCGGCGATCGGCTACCAGGTGGCGGGAGGCTATCGCATGATGATCGGTCTTTCCGTGCTCAGCGCCGTGACTGCGGCGGTCGCGGGGCTTCTCATCTCGTATTTCTTGAACGTGGCTGCCGGTGCGACGATCGTGTTGACCCTGACGGTGCTCTTCGGTCTGACACTGGCGCGGAAGCGCCCCGCAACGCACCGCGCTGGGGCTGCAGGCTGATCGGACCAACATTCCGCCAGTCCGGAACGGGTTCGCCCACTCTCAAGGGCTGGGGTTGACGACGCGCACGATGATCTGTGCGGGTGCCCCCGCATTGCCATCCGTGTCGCGTAACCGCACCGTCAGCACCGTATCACCGACTGGAAAGAGTTCGTTCAGAGTGATGGTTTCGCTGCAGAATTCAACCCTGCTGTTGGTTGAATCCGCATAGCCATACTCCCCGGTGGGATTCCCATCGAAGTCGGTGTATTGCACGCAGGCATCGGATACGGAGCGGCCGGTATAGCCGCCTGCACCATTCTTGAAACGACACCCGAAGTCATTGAGCAGATTGACAATTTCCAGCGTCGGTGTGAAGTCGGGCAACAGGATGCCCGGTACCCCGTCCGGATTGGTGCTGGTTGTGGCACACACAGCGGGGTTGCCGTTGCCGAGCAGATTCGATGCTTCGATCTGGAGATCGGGGATCTGCAGCTCGAGTGGAGCCGTTCGATCGCTTTTGTACGAAAGCAACTGATCAGGGCCCACGGAGGCGCCACTGGGGCCGGGTTTGCCTTCGACAACGATGCGGAAATTTCTGCCGAATAGGACTGAATAGACTGGGGGACTGGCTCCGGGGGTACCGCTTGGCGGTATCAGGGTGTCGTTGGATCTCAGGAGCCCGAAGTAGGTCACTGTCGGGCCGACGAGCGGGGTCGGGGTGGACGTCACCGTCGGGGTCTGGGTCACCGTTGGCGTCAGTGTCGGTGTCGGGGTGGGGGTCGGCGTGCCGGTGCGCGTCGGCGTGGGCGATGGGCGTGTCGGAGTCGGCGTCGCGCTAGGCGACGGCGTCGATGTCGGGGACGCCGTCGGCGTAAGGGTTGCCGTGTAGGTGCTCGTCGGCGTCCCCGTCGCTGTGCTCGTTGCCGTGGGGCTAGGACTTGCCGTCGCAGTTGGCGTTCGGGTGGGCGTCGGCGTGAATGTGGGTGGGTGCGTGCCTTCGGCAACACGAATGACAATTTGTTGGAGGGGGCCGATGTTGCCGCTGGTGTCGCGGAGCTGAACGCTGACGACAGTGTCGCTCACCCCTGTGTTGACGAGCGGGAACGCGAGTGTTTTGGGCACCTGCAGGCAAAACTGTACCTGCGTCCCCTCGCCGGCAAACGCATATTCGCCAGAGTTGTCTGTGGTGCAGGCAGCACTCGGAGCAACGGCCGAGGTGAAGTCGCAGCCCCAATCGTTCAACGCGTCGGTTACGGTCTGCGCTGGTCCGAAATTCAACGGGTTGATGGCAGGCACGCCGCCGACGCAAAGCTCCGGATTGCCATCGCCCAGCGGCTTGCTGCTCTCGATCTGGAGGTCCGGCCGTTGCGCCGGTCCAGGGGAAAAGGTGACGTTGCCGGGATCGATGCCGCTGGCGCCCTGCCGACCTTCAACGACCAGTTTGAAGCCCCAACCGGATCCGCCAAAAAAGGCGGGGACACCATCAATCAGCCCCAGTGAGTCCAGCGGCGTACCATCCGCCCCTGCCAACCCCAGATAGGTCACGACCGGTCCCAGCGGTGGCGGTTGCCCGAGGACAGCCGCCAGTCCGCTGAGGTCCGCGCTAGTGATGCGGCCGTCAGCATTGACATCCGCCGCCGGGCAGGATGATTCGAGTTCGCCGAAGATCAGGGCAGTCAGCGTAGCGAGTCCACTGCTGTCGACGGTGCCATCGCAATTGACATCGCCGGGAAGCACCGCCCCTGCAAATCGCGAAGCCAAGAGCGTGATCAGGACGACAACGAGCAGGGCGGGAAAGCCAAGCCGGTGGTCACACCTCTTCATTCGTTCGCATCGTCCTTGTTGGCTCGGTGCAAGCTACCCAATACCTGCTTGGGGCGCAATTGCCGCGGGGCGGCCTGCCGTGCCCTGCAATAAAAAAGGATTGTCAAGTATCTTCCTGCTCGTGTCACACGATGCTATTGATACAACATTGTAGGGAAGGAGGTGATGGCAGGTGAAAAGGCTGATGACGATTGCCTTGGTTGCGCTGTTGTCCTTCGGCGTAGCCTCGACGAGCCTGGCCCAGGGCCAGGCTGCGGGTGGTCAAGCCGCTGGCGCTGGTGAGACGGGCGGGAAGGCGACCAAGAACAAGAAACACAAGAAATCTCACAAGAAAGGCAAGCAGAAGACCCAAGAGGCAGGGGAAGCAACGAAGTAAGGGGACCCCTCCATGGCATGCCGGAGGGGAGTGCGCACACCGCGCCCCTCCGGTAGCCAACCACCTCAGCGTCTGCGGTGGCTGCTCGTCCGCTCAACCAGTTCGATTAAGGGCAGCGCGCGACATGAATCCATCAGGCATCGGACGGATAGTGACTTTCCGGCGAGTGTTGCAGGTCGTGCCGTTCCGCTGATAGACTCTGCGACTGCACCCGATGTCATCACGCGCAACCAAACGGTTTGTATTGTTTCTGGTCCTCTTGGCAGCGACCAGCGCGTTTGCGCTACTGCGCGCCAAGGCCGGTGTGCCGCTCACGCCAGAGGCGGTGCGGGACGCCGTGCGGGGTTGGGGACCGCTGGCGCCGCTGGTGTTCACCGCCGCATTCGTGTTGCGACCCTTCATCTTCTTTCCCTCGACCTTGCTGTTCCTGGCCGGCGGATTGGCGTTTGGAGTTGCCCACGGTACCCTCTACGCCGCGATAGGCGGAACCGCGGGGGCGGTCGTCGGGTTTAGCATCGCGCGAGTCCTTGGCCGGGAATTCGTCAGTGGGCACCTCGGCGACCGCATGCCGGATTTGGGTCGGGACCGGTGGGGTACTGGGGTAGTGTTGCTGCTCAACCTGATTCCCATCGTACCGATGACTGCGATCAACTACGGTGCCGGCCTGTCGGAAATGGAGTTGATTCCGTTTACCCTTGCGGTTGCGGCCGGACTCACTCCACGGGCGTTTGCTTACAGTTTCTTCGGGGACTCGCTGCTCGATATCGGTTCGCAGGAATTTCTTCTGGCGGTAGGGCTGCTGCTGGCCCTGCTCGTCATCCCGTTGGTCGTTCGGCATCAGGTCAATAAGCGCGCTTGCCGCGTACCGGTGACGGGCCCCGCCTGAGAATTGCGACACCCCTATCGCAGCCGGCGGCCGCTGCCTATAATTCGGGAGTGACGAAAGACCCAGGCACGACGGTCCACGTCGTCAGTCACGGCCCGAACTGCCTCGACGGCACCGCCGCCGCCGTGGTGGTGGCCCGCTATCACCGCAACGCGCAGGTGCTGCCGCGCTTCAGCAGCAATACTGCAATCAACGATACGCTGCTGCGTCTACCGCATGCTGCCGATGGCACCGAGCACGAGGTGTGGATCACGGACATTTCCTGGACTGATCCCGTGGTAGACCGGCATTTGCAGGCCCTCGTCGATGCCGGGACGCGGGTGTTCTGGGTGGATCACCATCGCACCGCGTTGGAACGGTATCGCCGCGGCGAGGTCAAGGTCCGGTTCACCGATCTCGTGTTGAGCGAAGCCTACGCCGCCAGCCGCCTAACCTACGAGTACCTCCGTGCCCGCCTCCAGGAGGAACGGCGGCAGAATGAATGGTTTGCGGCGGTGCACCACCTCGTCGCCATGGCCGACGACAATGACCGCTGGATTCACCAGGTTCCGGGCTCGCGGGAACTCGGGCTGGTGGTGAGCGTGCTCGGGCCCGCCGCGTATGGGGAGCTGCTCAACATCGATTCCGATGTCCACTACACGCGACGCATGCAGGAAGCGCAGCGACAGCTGCAGGACGAGTTGCAGCGCACGTTCGAGATTGCGGAGCGCAGCCGAGTGGTCCACCGCGTGCCGGAACATTCACTGAGCGTGGTGACGGCGGTCTGTCACGGGTATCCTAGCGAGGTGGCGGATGCCTGGGGCAAGAGCGCAACGGATACCGTCTTCGCCCTTTTTGACGGGCGCAGTTTGAGCGTGAGCCTGCGCCGCTCACCGGACTGTGCCGTCGACCTCTCGGAGCTGGCGCAGCGTCTGGGCGGCGGCGGACACCCCGCTGCCGCAGGCTGCGAACTGCAGGAATTGCAGCGGTGGATTGCCGAGTGGCTGGCCGAGAGCGTCGCGGCGCGGATCGGACGCTGACCTGAGGCGCCCGACCCGCGCGGTGCACGGCGGAGGCGGACGAGACGCGGCTGGCGCCCCCGCGACCCGCCCAGGGAGTGCACATTCTTTGACGATGCGTCGGCCAAATGTGCACCGAACCGGTGTCCGCCGCGGGCACCCCGCGCAAACCGCGTTCTTCGCATTGTGGCATCGCACTTGCTGTGCGTCTCCAGTTGGAGGAGACCGAGATGGCCCGTGGCGCACGCTTGATGACGGAAGGTGTGGGAGCAAAAGCGCTCGAGTCCGAGGAACTTTTGCTCCTGGCAGTCCTCGAACAAGCGATTGCCGATCTTGACGATCCCTGTGCCGCCGTCCGCGCCGATGCCTCGGCCTACGTCTTCTCCTACGATAGCGACTACAGCATTTTCAGCTTTGATTCCGTCTGTGCGTACTTCAAGCTTTCTGCCACCGCCGTTCGCCGAGCGCTGCGACCCCGGATCAAAGAGGCGACTTCCGGCGTTCCAGCATTCGAAAGCGCCGCCTGAGGGCGTGCCAGCAACCTACGGATAGCCGAAGTATCCGCGCCGCTTGCTTGCGTCCAGAAGGCGGCAGTGCTACCTCATGCCGGTCCGTTTGTCCATCAATGTCCAATCGGGAGGGCAAAACGGCAAGGCTCGAGATCAATGCAGCTGACTGTCCGTAACGTTGCCGACCTCTTTAAGATATCGGAGAAAACCGTCTATCGTTGGGTCAACCAGGGCATTCTGCCGGCATATCGGGTGAATGACCAGTACCGATTCAATCGCGCCGAGCTGCTGGAGTGGGCGACGACGCGCAAGATGAACGTGGCCGCCGAGCTGTTCGACGAACCGGAGAGTGACGCCACACCGATCCCCGGTCTGGTGGAAGCCTTGCAGGCGGGCGGGATCTTTTATCGGGTGGGGGGAACCGACAAGCAGTCTGCGCTGCGCAGTGTGGTCGAACACATGCGATTGCCTGACGAGGTCGATCGAGAATTCGTGCTGCGGGTGCTGCTGGCGCGGGAGCGCCTGCAATCAACCGGGATTGGCGATGGGATTGCGATTCCTCACGTCCGCAACCCGATCGTGTTGCACGTCTCCCGTCCGATGATCATGCTGTGTTTTCTCGATCGCGCGATTGACTTCGATGCCTTGGACGGCAAGCCTGTCTTCGCGCTGTTTTCGCTGATCAGTCCGACCGTGCGGGCGCATTTGCGCTTGCTCTCACGCTTATCGTTTGCGCTCAACGAGCCACGATTCAAGGATGCCGTCCTGCGTCAAGCGGCACGAGACGAGATCCTCGCCGAGGCCCGCACGGTCGAGCAAAGCATGCTCGCGAGGCCGCCTGCCAGCGGCAAGGCGCCTCATCGGGAGCAGGGGTAGATGCTCCTGCTCCTCAGTGCGACCGGCCTTTTCGTCCTCAGTGGACTCGCGGCTCTCCTGGCGCAGAAATCGGACCGCTGGTGCACCGGGTTGGGCGCCGGTGGTGCGGTGGTCGGCTGCCTCCTTGGGTTGGTTCCGACCCTGCCGGTCGTCGTGGGCTCTCCGGGGTTCTCACTGCGGTGGGCCTGGGATGTTCCCTACGGTGCCTTCGCCGTGGAGGTGGATGCGCTCTCCGCCTTCTTCTTACTGCCCATTTTCGTAGTGTGCGCACTCGCCGCAGTCTACGGCGCCGAGTACCTGATCCCATTTCGTCGACAAAAGCCGCTTGGTCCGGCGTGGCTGTCCTACAACGTTCTGATTGCCAGCATGGTGCTGGTCGTGGTGGCCCGCAACGCAGTGCTTTTCTTAGTGGCGTGGGAGGTCATGGCCATGGCTTCCTTCTTTCTGGTGACCTTCGAGGACGAACAGGAGAGCGTGCGTGGCGCCGGATGGGTGTATCTGGTTGCGAGTCACCTCGGCACTGCGTGCCTGCTCGCGCTGTTTGTGCTGCTCGGACGGGCGAGCGGGTCGCTCGATTTCGACCACCTGAACGCGGCATCATCTCCAGCGGGACTGTTGTTTGGGTTGGCCGTGGTGGGGTTCGGCACGAAGGCCGGCTTCATGCCGCTGCATGTCTGGTTGCCAGAGGCCCATCCGGCAGCACCCAGCCACGTGTCCGCGGTGATGTCCGGCGTCATGATCAAGACCGGGATCTACGGCCTCATGCGCACACTCACGCTGCTCGGTCCGCCACCGGCGTGGTGGGGATGGGTGCTGTGCGGCATCGGGTTGACCTCCGGTATCCTCGGGGTCCTGTTCGCGCTGGCCCAACACGACCTGAAGCGGTTGCTCGCCTATCACAGTGTCGAGAACATCGGCATCATCGCGCTCGGTCTTGGGCTCGGCGTCGTGGGCATCAGCACGGGCTCGGGTCCCTTGGCGGTCCTTGGGTTCGCTGGCGCACTGCTTCATGTCCTGAATCATGCCATTTTCAAGGGACTGCTATTCTTGGGTGCGGGTGCCGTTGCCCACGCCACCGGCACCCGGGAGATCGATCACCTCGGCGGTCTTCTCAAGCAGGCACCCTGGACTGGTCTGAGCTTTCTGGTTGGCGCGGTAGCCATCTCGGGGCTGCCGCCGCTCAACGGCTTTGTCAGTGAGTTTCTCATCTATCTCGGAGCCTTTCGAGGAGTGACCACCGGCGACAGAGCGGCAGTTGTCGTGGCGCTCGGCGTGATCGCGGCCCTCGCGTTGATCGGCGGGCTGGCAGCGGCGTGCTTCACCAAGGCCTTCGGGATAGTTTTCCTGGGCGAACCCCGTACCCATCACGCGACGCACGTACATGAACCCGGTCTGCCGATGCGGGTCCCGATGCTGCTGCTCGCCGCGGCCTGTGTTGTCATCGGTTGTCTGGCGCCAGTGGTGGTACGGTGGCTGGCCCCGGTGGTTGGACGGGCGACCGGATTGCCTCTGGAGACGGTTCGGGGTGGCCTCGCGGGAGCTACCGGGCCTCTGACTTTTCTCACGGCGATAGCGGCAGGCCTCATTATCCTGACCGCGGTGCTGGCAGGCCTGCGGCGTTGGCTGCTCTCCGGCCGGCGCGTCGAAACGAGCGGCACATGGGATTGTGGCTATGCGCAGCCTGGGCCGCGGATGCAATACACGGCCTCATCTTTTGCGCAACTCCTGACCGATCTCTTTCGTCCATTGTTGCAGGTGCAACAGCGGGTGGAGTTGCCCGAGGGCTTGTTCCCGTCGCATGGGTCATTCTCCTCTGAAACGCCCGACCGGTGCACGACACGCATTTACGGGCCGCTGTTCTCCGCAATCGATCGGGGTCTGGCCGCGTTGCGCTGGTTGCAGCACGGGGAAGTGCACTTGTACATACTCTACATCGCGCTCACGCTTCTGGTGCTGCTCATTTGGAAGCTCGGTACGTTATGACCCAGGCTTCGGCTATCGCGACGCTGGCGCCGCTGGTGCTGGCCCCGGCGTTGCTCGGTGTGATCACGCGGACGAAGGCCATTGTCGCCGGACGGACGGGAGCACCGCTGCTGCAGCCGTATTACGATCTCGCCAAGTTGATGAGGAAATCGGCGGTGTACAGCCGCACCACCACCTGGGTTTTTCGTGCCGGGCCGGTCGTAGGGTTGGCCGCGCTGCTGATTGCGTTACTGGTGGTTCCGCTCGGCGGCGTGCCGGCACCGCTGGGGTTCGAGGGCGACCTGATCGTGTTCGCGTATCTTCTCGGCCTGCTGCGTTTTCTCACGGTGATTGCGGCGCTCGATACCGGATCAAGCTTCGAGGGGATGGGTGCCAGCCGCGAGGTGTCCTTTGCCGCCCTGGCGGAGCCGGCTTTGCTGCTGGGCTTGGCTGCAGTTGCCCGCAAGGGCGGGAGCCTTTCGCTCTCCACCATGTATGCGCACGTCGATGCCACCGCCTGGGCGGGTGCCGCACCAACGTTCGCGCTGGTGGCAGGTGCGTTGCTGGCGGTGTTTCTGGCTGAGAATACTCGCGTACCCGTCGACGATCCGACCACACATCTGGAACTGACCATGATCCATGAGGTCATGGTTCTTGACCACAGCGGGCCCGATCTGGCGTTCATCCTGTACGGCAGCGCGCTGAAACTGTGGCTGCTCGGGGCACTGTTCGTCAGCCTCGTTCTTCCCGTGCGCAGCGGTACCGTCTGGGTCGATGCGGGGACGGCCCTGGCGGGGATGTTCGCGCTCGCCGTGCTCGTTGGTCTGATCGAATCGGCCATGGCTCGCTGGCGTTTGCTGCGCGTTCCGCAGTTTTTGGTGGGCGCGGGCGTGATGGCCGCGCTTGCACTCGTCTTTATGCTTGGGTAGCGCGTATGGCCGGGCGGGTTGATTCAGTTCTGGTGCTGCTCGCGTTAACCAGTGTCCTGTTGCTGGGTTCCAGCCGGCTGGTGCGGTGCATTCGGATCGTTGCCTTCCAGGGAATGTTGCTGGCGGTGCTGACACTGGCGGTGCACGCCCACGCATTGACGTTGCGGGTGGCGATGCTGGCGGCCACCATTCTGGCGCTGAAAGGGGCGGCTTTCCCCTGGCTGCTCTCACGTGTCCTGCAAGAAGCCGACGTGCGGCGCGAGATCGAGCCGCTGGTGAGTTACGTCAGTTCGATGCTCGTCGGCGTGGTGGGGTTCGCGGTCTCCTTCTGGTTGAGTGAGCGCCTGCCGCTTCCTACGCCGCCGATCTCGTCGCTGGTGCTACCCGTTGCGCTATTCACCACGCTGGTCGGGCTGTTTTTGATCGTGAGCCGCCGCACCGCGTTGACACAGGTGCTGGCCTATCTGGTGCTGGAGAACGGGATCTATACGTTTGGTGTCGGCTTGGTCCACGGCACACCGATGGTCGTTGAGTTGGGGGTGCTGCTGGATGTGTTCGTGGCCGTCTTCGTCATGGGGATCGCCATCTTTCACATCAACCGCGAGTTTGATCACATCGACGCGAATCAGCTTGCGGCGTTGAGAGATTGAACCGGATGACGCTCTACGGTTTGCTGATTATTCCGGCGGTGGCGGGTGTGGGCGCGTTCTTTGTGAAGGCCGATAGCTTGCGCCGCAGGGTGCTGGTGCTCACGGCGATTGTGCATACCGTCTTGATGGCGGCAACCTGGGTGTCGCTGCCCGGCCCGCTGTTGGGTGGCTGGCTCCGCTTGGACGCGCTGGGGCAACTCGTCCTGAGTGTGACCAGCCTGTTGTTCCTGGCCGCGGCGGTATACGCGGTGGGGTATTTGCAGCGGGAGCACCAGAAATTCCATCACGATTTTCAGGAAGGGCTGCTGTTTACGAATGCCCCGGAAGCCACCTTCACCGGCTGTCTGCTGCTGTTTCTCGCGGCCATGACCCTGGTCGCCGCCAGCCAGCGCTTCGGACTTCTCTGGGTCGCGATCGAAGCCACCACGTTAGCGAGCGCACCGCTCATCTTCTTCCACCGCCACCATCGCTCACTGGAAGCCACGTGGAAGTATCTGCTCATCTGCTCGGTTGGGATCGCCCTGGCCTTGCTCGGCAACTTCTTTCTCGCCGTGGCCGCGTCGGATGCCGGCGGCACTCGCATTCCGCTTGTCCTCGAGGACTTAGTCCGCGGGGCCAGTCGCTTGCACGTCCGTTGGCTGCAGGCGGCCTTCCTGCTTTTCCTGGTTGGCTATGGCACCAAGATGGGCCTGGCGCCGTTGCACACCTGGTTGCCGGACGCGCACAGCGAAGCGCCGTCCGTGGTATCCGCCCTACTCTCCGGCGCGCTGTTGAATTGCGCCTTCCTCGGGATCCTGCGGGTGCAGCAGGTATGTGCCGCCGCCGGCTGCGGGGCCTTTGGTCGAGAGCTGTTCGTCGGTTTCGGCATCGTGTCGATGGCGGTGGCGGCGGTGTTCATCATCGGCCAGGCCGACTTCAAGCGCCTCCTCGCGTACTCCAGCGTCGAGCACATGGGCATCCTCAGCCTGGGAGTCGGTCTCGGCGGCGGCGCGAGCTTCGGTGCGCTGTTGCATGCGGTGAACCATTCGCTGACCAAGGCGCTGCTGTTCCTGGTCGCGGGGAATATTCTGGCCACGTATCAGACGAAATCGACCCTCGACGTCCGGGGGGTCCTGCGCGCGCTACCGGTTTCCGGAGTGCTCTGGCTGATGGGGGCGTTCGCCATCACCGGCTCGCCGCCGTTCGGGCCGTTTCTGAGTGAGTTCACGATTCTGAAGGCCGCTCTGGATCAAGGCCGGAGCGGCGTGGCGGCGGCGTATCTCGTGCTGCTGGCCGCGATCTGCGTGGGGATGATGACGGCGGCGCTGCGCATGGCCCAGGGCGTTCCGGACCGGCATTGGGAGAACGAGACACGCGGGGAACCGGTGACGGCGATTGGACCGCCTGCCGTGCTGGCCGTGCTGGTCTTGGTCTTGGGGTTGTACGTGCCTCCTGTCTTGCGCACTGCGATCGAGGCAGCGGCGCGCCTGCTGGGATGATCCGCATGGCAGGCCCATCATCGCTAGCGATCCATAACGGTTCGGCAGTCTCGCTGTCGGAGATCCCGCGGCTCGGCATGGCCGATTTCCGCGAGCACGTGGTCGCGAGCGTTGGGTCCGGCGGCCGGATCGCCGCGTTCTTTGCGCAACCGGTCGCCGCGGCGCGTTTCCGGCTCTTCGCGGTGTTGGCCCACGGCGACAGCGGTACCCTGTCCCTGTGCACGGCGGATACGAGCACAAGCTATCCTGCTTTGACCCCTGCCTGCCCACAAGCGCATTGGTTCGAGCGCGAGATCGCGGAGCAGTGGGGTGTGCGGCCGGAGGGCCATCCCTGGCTGAAGCCGATACGTTTCCACGCGCCGTATCGGCTCGGTCCCGAGGGCGGGTGGGTGTCGCCGCGCGCGCCTATCCAGCCCGGGGTGACCGATTTCTTTCAGGTCGACGGTGCGGAGGTACACGAGGTGGCGGTGGGTCCAGTGCATGCGGGCATCATCGAACCCGGCCACTTCCGTTTCCAGTGCCACGGCGAGCGCGTGTTCCATTTGGAGATCGCGCTCGGGTATCAACACCGGGGCATCGAAGCCGCGCTGGTGGGCGGGCCAGACAAGCGCACCGTACACTACATGGAGACCGCGGCCGGCGACACCTCGGCCGGGCACATGATGGCTTACTGCGAAGCGGTCGAGGCCCTCGCCGGGGCGCGTCTGCCCGCCCGCGCGCAGGTGATACGCGCCGTGGCTTTGGAATTGGAGCGGCTCGCCAACCATGCCGGTGACTTGGGGGCGCTGGCGGGGGATGTGGCCTACCTGCCCACCGCGGCCTACTGTGGACGGCTCCGCGGGGAGTTCCTCAATCTCACGGCTGCGCTCTGCGGCAGCCGCTTCGGCCGCGGTCTGGTTCGTCCGGGCGGCGTGCGCTTCGATGTCGACCGAGGCCGCATTGCCGATCTGCTGACGCGGCTCGATGCGGCGTGTGCCGACGTGGCAACGGCCGTGAACTTGTTATGGGACACGCCGTCGGTCGGTGCCCGATTTGAAGGGACCGGTGTGATATCCCGCTCCGACTGCGAACGGCTCGGCCTGGTAGGACCGCCGGCGCGTGCGTGCGCTGTTGAACGTGACGTGCGGCACGAGTTCCCCTCTGGGATTTTCCGCTTTGTGCACATTCCCACCTCGACCTGGGGGAGCGGCGACGTCTTCGCGAGAGCCTATGTGCGCTGGCTCGAAATCCAGCGCTCGGCGGCGTTCGTGCGCGAACAACTCAGCGCGCTGCCGGACGGTGTGGTGCGCACGGAGGTAGGCCCCCTTGCCGCCAACCACGTGGCCGTCTCCCTGGTCGAGGGATGGCGCGGCGAGATTTGCCACGTTGCCCTCACCGACGCGCACGCCCGCTTCGCACGCTACAAGGTCGTCGATCCCTCGTTTCACAACTGGATGGGTTTGGCGCTGGCGCTGCGCGATCAGCAGATCTCGGATTTCCCCCTGTGCAACAAGAGTTTCAATCTCTCGTACTGCGGACATGATCTCTAAGAGGCTCGCATGTTGAAAGTGCTGCGCGCGCGGCTACAGCAAGGCCACCGCACACTTCCCTTCCCAGGCCAGGAACCCGTGCTGCCCGACCGGTTTCGCGGCCTGCCGGTCGTGGATCTGGCCCAGTGCGGTGGGGAGTGTCCGCGGTGTGCGGAAGCGTGCCCGACGGATGCCATCAGGGTGGACGGTACGGGCATCGCTATCGACCTCGGCCGTTGTCTCTTCTGTACCGAGTGCGAAGATGCCTGCCCGACCGGTGCCATTCGGTACAGCGCGGAGTACCGCCTTTCACAACGGCGGCGCGGCGATCTGCTGTTCGACGGCCAGACCTGGGTAGCGGCCCAGGCGCTCGACGCGGCGAGCCGGCGGCTGTTCGGCCGCTCACTGAAACTCCGGCAAGTCAGTGCGGGCGGTTGCAACGCCTGCGAAGCCGATGTCAACGTGCTCAGCACCGTGGTCTTCGACCTCGGACGCTTCGGGATCCAGTTCGTCGCCTCGCCGCGCCACGCGGATGGCGTGCTGATCACTGGGCCGGTGACACAGAATATGCGGTTGGCTTTGGAGAAAACCTACGCCGCCGTACCGGCGCCGAAGCTGGTGATTGCCGTTGGCGCCTGCGCCATTTCCGGTGGCCCGTACCGCGATCACCCGGAGGTCCACGACGGCGCGGATAGCCTTGTGCCAGTTGATCTCTACGTCCCCGGCTGCCCGCCACACCCGGTGACGATCTTGGATGGTCTACTGAGGCTGCTCGGGAAAGTGGGGTCAGCCGCGCCCCGCGATCGCGTCTAGCGACGGAACACGCCTGCCGTTCTTCCGGCGCCCGGGCAGATGCGCCGCCCGCCTTGACCTAACGCTGCGCAAGGCCGATGGTGTTTGCAACGGCGCAGCCAGCAGTTCTCACCCGCCATGTCCCCCAACGGAGCGACGGAGGAGTCCATCGTGGCGCAACGGACCAATCGATTGATCCACGAAACCAGTCCGTATCTGCGGCAGCACGCGCACAATCCGGTCGACTGGTACCCGTGGGGCGAGGCGGCCCTGGAACGGGCGCGGCGCGAGAACAAGCCGATTCTTCTCAGCGTGGGCTATTCGGCGTGCCACTGGTGCCATGTGATGGAGCGCGAGTCGTTCGAGAACGAGGCGATTGCCCGCCTGATGAACGAGCAGTTCGTCAACATCAAGGTGGATCGCGAAGAACGGCCCGACGTCGATCACGTCTACATGAACGCGGTCCAGATGCTGACCGGGCGTGGCGGGTGGCCGATGACGGTGTTCCTCACCCCTGACGGCAAGCCGTTTTATGGCGGCACCTATTTCCCGCCGGAGGATCGACACGGTTTGCCCGGCTTTCCGCGCGTCCTCACGGCGGTGGCGCAGGCCTATGCGCAGAAGCCGAACGAGATTGCCAAGACGGTGGGCGAGGTCATGGCGGCACTGGAGCGTCTGGAGGCACCCCGACCCGCAGCTCACGCCCTCGACGCCGACGTCGTCGTGCGCGCCGCCCACCACCTCGCCGGTTCCTATGATGAAACCTTCGGTGGCCTCGGCCAAGCACCCAAGTTTCCCAATGCCACCGTGCTCGAACTCTTCTTGCGCGTGTATTACGGCAGCGGCGAGCGGCGCGTTCTGGAGATGGTCTTGCATACGCTGCGCCAGATGGCGCGCGGCGGCATGTATGACCAGCTGGGGGGCGGGTTCCACCGCTACTCGGTCGACGCGCGCTGGCTGGTGCCGCACTTCGAGAAGATGCTGTACGACAACGCCCAGCTGGTGCCGTTGTACCTGGCCGCGTACCAGGTCAGCGGAGAGGCGTTCTTCGCCGGCATCGCGCGCGAGACCCTGGACTACGTCGGCCGCGAAATGCGAGACCCGGGGGGGGGATTCTATTCCACCCAGGACGCCGACAGCGAGGGGGTCGAAGGGAAATTCTTCCTCTGGGACGTTGCTGAGGTGCGGCAGGTGCTGGGTGACGACGCCGCGGAGATCGCCTGCCGTTACTGGGATATCTCCGAACCGGGGAATTTCGAACGGCGCAACATTTTGCATGTCACCCTCGATGTGGAACAGCTGGCGCGGCTCTTCCGGCGTGACGCCGATACCATCAATCGGCTCCTCGAAGACAGCCGGACGCGGCTGCTTGCGGTGCGCGAACAGCGGGTGAAACCGCACCGGGACGACAAGATCCTGACTGCCTGGAACGGGCTGATGATCAGCGCCTTTGCCAAGGGCGCCGAGGTGCTCGACGACGAACGCTATGCGCGGATGGCGGTCGACGCGGTGACCTTCATCGAAGCGACCCTGCAGCGCGGAGATCGGTTGCTCAGCACGTACAAAGACGGCACCGCCAAGCTCAACGGCTATCTGGACGACTACGCGTTCTTCATTGCCGCGCTTCTCGATGTCTTTGAGCTGGTGCAGGAGCGCCACTATTTGGACCGGGCCACGGCGCTGGCCGACTCCATGATTGGCCATTTCTGGGACGCGGCGGCAGGTGGCTTCTTCTTCACCAGCGACGACCACGAAACCTTGATCGTACGCAGCAAGCCCGTCTTTGACGGGTCCATCCCCTCAGGAAATTCGGTGGCTGCGCACGATCTCCTTCGCCTCTATCACTACACGGAGCGGGCGGAATATCTCGACCGGGCCGAAGCGGTGCTCCGGCTGTTTGCCGGACCCATGCATGAGCAGCCGTTCGGCGTCAGCCGCATGCTCTGCAGCCTGGACTTCTTCGTTCGGCAACCGCGGGAGATCGTCCTCGTCGGCAGCCGCGCCGCCGCCGCCACCAAGACCCTCTTGCGGCAATTGCGGCATGTCTTCGTGCCGAACCGCACTCTGACCGTCGTCGATCCCGCGTGTGCGGACCAACTGCCAGCGTTCATCCGTGGAAAGACGCCGATCGACGGCCAGCCAACCGTCTACGTGTGTCACAACAAGACGTGTTCGGCGCCGGTAACCACGTGGGCGGACATCCGTCCGCTGCTGGATGGGAAATGACCGCAGGTGCCTTGTGTGGTGGCGGTCAGGAGCGCGGCGCGCCGATGGCGTAGACGCGGCCGTCATCGGCGCCAACGTAGACCGTGCCGTCGCTGCCAATGGCCGGTGACGACTGCACCGATGAGCCTATGGGGACACTGATCAATTGTGTGGGGCTGGTACCGTCGTCGCGCACAAAATAGACATGCCCATCGTCTGATCCCACAACGACGATGGGAGCTTGGCTGCCGTTGGTGGCCACCGCGGGAGAAGAGCGAATCGCCGCCCCTGTGGGGAACGCCCACGCGAGCTGCCCGCTGAGTTTGTCGATGGCATAAAGGTACCCATCGTCGGAACCGAAGTAGAGACGACCGCCCGCCAATGCGGGCGAGGAGCGGATCGGGCCGACTGGTGGGGCGAATTGGAAGGCAGGGTCCGGTGAGCCTCTGGTGATGAGCACCTTGTACACGTGCCCGCCCACATCACTGATGTACACCGAGTTTGTCTGCAGGTCGATCACCGGGGCGGTCACAATCGCCGCCGAAGCGGAGACGGACCAATACTGCAGCGCCGCATTGTAATGGTAATTGTAACCGACGACGTGCAAGAGATGGTCATCGGCGCCGAAATAGAGCGTGCCGGTGGCGTCCAGAGCTGGTGACGACTGAATGCTTGCGGTCGAGAGCACGAACCGGTCGATCCCGTTGGGGCAGACGCCGATCACCACACCGGACAGCGACGCAGCGAACACAATACCGTCACCCCCAATGCTCGTGGCCGCGCTCACAAACCCACCGGGCGCCGGATTCCAGTACGTTGCCTGTGGACTGCCGGTCGAGGTCAGCCCGTATAAGATGCCGTTTCCGGCACCGACGAAGATGGCGTCCCCTCCGTCACGCACCGCGGCGAGCGCAGTCCCCGTGATGGGCGCATTCGTGGCGAAGTTGAAGGTGGTGCTTTGGGTGCCGTCCGCGGTGTGCAACGCATACAAGGAGCCGTCGGTGGAACCGATGTAGATCAGGCTCTCACCGGCATTGAGCACCGGCGACGCGGCAATTGACCGCTTGGGTGGCTGATCCAGTGGGGGGAATACCCAGCGGAGTTTCCCGGGGTTCGCCGCCACAGCTGCGTTTGCAACCGCCCCCGTATTTTGCACGTCATGCCGGAACTTCGGCCAGGACGATTGCGCCAGTGCAGCGGGGTTGTCCATGCTGCATTCCGGCGTACTGTCGCTCCCGCCGCCGCATGCTCCAAGGGTGCCGCACAACAGCACCAATGCCAGCCACCGCAAGCCGTGCGTCATGGCAGACCCACCGCGTACAACATGCCATCGTCGGCGCCGACGTAGATAATGCCGTCGTCCGCAATCGTCGGTGAAGAGCGGATTGTGGTGCCGGGATTGAGCACGACTGGCCAGCCGGCCGGTTCCAGCCCGGTCACTGCACTCACGGCGTGCAGCGTTCCATCGTCCGTGCCGAAGACCAGATAGGAGTCCGAGGAGAGGGACGGGGACGAAAGCACCTGGCCGGAAACAGGCGTCGGCAGCGACGGCAGCACCGTCGGCGTGGGTACCGCCACGTCAACCACGAGGAGGGAGCCGGACTTCGTCACGCCGTAAACGAACGCCTGCCCGCCGGCGGGTGTGGGTGTGACTGCCGGGGTCGCGGCCGGGCTGGGCGTCGGCGTGCCCAGCGGGATTCCTCCGATTGCCAACGAACCGGCAAACCTGCCCGCCCCGGCGGATACGAGCCAAAGCGGGCTGCCGTCTTGATTGAGTGCGACAATGTTGCCCCCCGCACTCGAGGCAAAAATCGCGGCGGCGCTTGTGACCGGCGAGAGACCGAACGGGACGCTTGAATCGGTAACGTCACCGATCCGCGCCTTCCACTTCAGCGTGCCGTTGCCATCCACCGCGTACATGTAGTTGTCCGCAGCGGTGAAGTACCACGTGGTTTCATTACCGCCGCCGGTAGTGAGAACCGCCCTCGCGGGAGAGGAGGTCACCGCACCGATCTCCGGCGCTCCCACTCGTGGGTACTCCCAATTCTCCGTTCCGTTGCTGTTCAGGGCGTAGAGCTTGCCGATCGTCCGGTTGTCCGGCAGATCGATGCGTGCACCGAGGAACACGCCGAATACCGTTGCGCGTACCGGGTCCACCGTCAGGCTGGCTGAGGAAATGAACTGTACGCGCGCCCCGGTGCCGAAGTCGGGCTGAAAACAGGCAATGCACGACGGTGGACCACTGCCGCTGTCCTGGAAGCCGTACACGCTCCCGTTGGTCGAGCCGACGTAGATGGTCGTTTGCCCGTTCAGGTCCTCGTGGGGTTGATTGGTCAGAGTGTATATTGCCGGAGACGATACCATCGGGCCGAGCGCTTGCTTGCCCGGCGGGCAGGCGCCGCAGCTGTTCACGCGCCAGACGGGGGTGCCGAGCGTGCGCGCCAGCCGGGCCACGGTCCCCCCTTCGGAAGCGATGTAGACCGCGCTACCATCACCCGAAACCGCCGGCGACGAGGAGATGGCCCCGAGGGGCGCGCTGGCATCGATTTGCACCGAGAGCTTGCGGCCGTTGTTGGCGGCAACGCTCCCGTTGCCCCGGCCGGTGTTGCTGCTGTCGTGTCGAAACTTTTCCCAACCAGGATTCGCGCTTCCAGATGAGTCGCCTCCATCGCTGCTGGAACACGCACAGATGGTGGCGGACAAAATTACAACCGAGAGGACACGGGCGACGTTCATTGGACTCCGACTTGTCATAGTGTGTATGAAAACTCAATCGGGGCGGTGAGCCGGGGCGCGCGCAATCATCCGCGCCAGATAGGACGGTCCACTCGAAGTCTGGTACAGGCCTTCCTCGTACACCAGGATTTCGAAATCGGAGAAGGCGACGCGCAACTCGCCCCGTTGCAGGAGGTAGGCGGCAGTGCGGTGCTCGCTCAGGGTCTGCTGGTCGATCAGGAAGGTTTCAAACATCAGAATGCCGGCCGGTTTGAGCGCCCGCCGCAAGGGGCCGAAGAGCGACCGTTGCAGGTAGCGGATGTTGATGATGGCATCGTAACGCTGTCGCGGCAACGGCCACGACTCCAGATCCACTTGGACCGCCAGGAGCGTCAGCCCCTCGGCGCGTGCGGCCTCGCGCGCCATGCGCAGCCCGGTGAAGGAAATGTCGAGGGCCTCGACGACCAGGCCGCGGCGCGCCAGGAACAACGCATTCCGCCCGGCCCCCGCCGCCACGTCCAGCACACGGCCCGACAGCAGGTGGGTATGGGCACGTAGAAATTCCGACGGCACCTCGGTGGCGCTGCGTCGCCCGCTCCGGTAGCGCTCCTCCCAGCGCCTGCGGTCTTCCGTTGCCACGGGCCCGCCGTTACCTCCTCACTGCGCCACCGCCCGCGCCAGGGTGAGGACGTCGACCACCGCCGCGCCCGCCTGCATCAGCTCACGGCTGCACTCGTCGGCCGTGGCGCCGGTCGTGTACACGTCATCAACCAAGAGAATGCGCTGACTCCGGACGCGCGCCGGTCGCCGCACCTGGAACGCGTGTCTGACGTTACGCTGGCGCTCGGCGTGGTCGAGCTCCACTTGCGGCCGGGTGGGACGGACGCGTTCCAGCGAAAACGCATCCATCGGTACGCCCGCCCGACGGGCAAGCGCCCGGGCAAGTAGCTGCGACTGGTTGAATCCCCGCCACCGCAGGCGTGACACGTGCAGCGGAACGGGCATGATCACGCTGTATTCGCCTATCACGAGCGGACAGCGTTCGGCCAACAGCCGTCCGAGCGGACGGGCCAGGCTCACGTCGGGGGTATACTTGTATCGCTGCAGCACGGCCTTGAGCGGGTGGTCCGCCCGATCGGCGGCGGCGTAGACGGCGCAGGCGCGTGCGCGACCGTAACTGGGCGTGGCGGCCAAACAGCGGCCGCAGCGGTGGTCGAGGTCTCCCGTGGTGCCGAACGGCGCCCCACAGAGGACACACATCGGGGACTGCGGCGTGCGGATCTCCACTTGGCAGCGGGTGCAGAAGTGTGGCCAGGCGAGCGGCTGCCCACAGCCGCAGCAGCTGGCCGGATACAAGAGGCTGAGAGCCCCATCCCACAGGTGGCGCACGCCGCGTATGCTAAGCGGGTCAGACTGCGGACGCAACCGAACGCTTTGACTGTCTACGGACCGCATACTATACATTAGCGTCAATCGTTGATTGCAGATGAAACGCTTCCTGATTGGTTTTCTGGTCGGCCTCGGGTTGATGCACTGGTACCTGCAGCACGGCGATACCATGCAAACAGAAGCCCGCCGGTGGTTTGAGCGATCAGGGACCAACTATCGTGGAGATAAGATGCACGACGCCGCGCGCGAAGCGTTGGGGGAGCGATCGCAGAAACCGTAGCCGGTCCAGTACCCTTGGTGGTCAGCGTCCGGTTCGGTCCGGCGCCGGTGTGGATGACCGCCGGCTGCCGCATGTGCGGGCTTGCTCCGACGTGCGCCGCATGCGATCAAGGAACGACATCATCGCGGCTTGAGGTAGGAGAGACCATGGAACTGCCAGTCATGCAACGGCTCAAGAAGGAGCTGGCGGATCTGCAATACGAACTGAGCCATAAGCTTCCGAAGGATCTGGAAGAAGCCCGCGCTCACGGCGATCTCAGCGAGAACGCGGAATACGAAGCGGCCAAGAACCGGCAGGAGTTCGTGCGCGCGCGCATCGCGCAGATGCAAGGCCGCATCCGTGAATTGTCGCTCTACAACACCCAGTCCATCCCCCACGGCGTGGTCGCCTATGGCAGCCGGGTCACGGTCGAGGATCTCGATGACGGGCAGTCGCTGGTCTACGAGATCGTCTTCCCCGAAGAAGTGAACGCCGCGGCGGGACTGATTTCTTTGGGATCGCCCATCGGGCGCGCCTTGTTGAATCGCGCCGTCGGTGACGAAGTGGAAGTGCAGACGCCGCGCGGCAAGCGCAGCTACCAGATCACCGACTTACTGACCCTGCACCAGCGGAGTTGACGGTCCGGGAGCCCGGACGGCGGCCCTCACCCTAGCCACCGAACGGACGCCCCTGGCGCAACGCGGAACGAGCATGGCTTCCTTCGACAATCTTGCGGACATGTTCTTTGCGCAGGAACGGCAGTATGCGGACCGCCCGCGCTACCGCCACCGGCCGCACGGGACGTGGCAGGAGGTGAGCTGGTCGACCTGCGCCGACCGTGTGCGTGCCATGGCCTGTGGGCTCGCCAGCCTGGGAGTGGAGCCCGGTGATCGGGTGGCATTACTTGCGGCGACGCGGCCCGAATGGATCGAGTTTGATCTCGCCGTACTGGCGAGCGGCGGCATCACCGTGCCGATCTATCCCTCGAACGTTCCCGATGAGTGCGGCTACATCGTCTGGAACTCTGGGGCCGCTGTCGTCTGCGTCGAAAACGCACAGCAGTTGGCGAAGATCCGGCAGGTGCAACGACACGGCTTTGAGCTGGAGGGCGAATCGCATCAACCCGACCTCCGCCAGATCATCACCATCGAAGACACCGGGGACCCGCAGGTTGTCAGCCTGCGGCAGTTGATGGACCGCGGCCGCTCGCTGCCCGTATCGCTGCTGCAACGGCGCATACAGGGCATTGGACGCGACCAACTCGCGACCATCGTCTATACCTCGGGCACGACCGGCCCGCCGAAGGGTGTCATGCAAACCCACGGCAACCACCTGGCCACGTTGGAAGCCGTCGGACAGCTCGGCATGATCAATCCGGGCGAGGTCGACTTTCTCTTTCTGCCGCTCGCCCATTCCTTTGCGCGGCTGATCGAGTACCTGGGCTTGTTCGCGGGGACGGTCACGGCCTTCGCGCGCGGCCTCGACACCGTGATCGACGACATTCGCGAGGCGCGACCCCATCTGATCCCCTCCGTGCCGCGCATTTATGAAAAGATTTTCAGTCGGATTCAGGCTGGCAGGATGCAGAGTGCAGCGCCCAAGCGCTTGCTGTTGGACTGGGCGTTCGCGGTCGGCCGGCAACGCAGCGAGTGCGACCAGAGCGGGACGGCCCCCTCTCCTCTGTTAGCACTGCAGGTGGCGCTGGCCGAGCGCTTGGTGCTATCCAAGATCCGGGGTGTCTTGGGCGGCCGGACGCGATTCATGGTGTCCGGCGGCGCCCCCCTGGCCCTGGAAATCGCCCGGCTCTTCCATGCGGCGGGCCTGTTGATTCTCGAAGGATATGGTCTGACCGAAACGACACCGATCCTGACGGTCAACCGACCGGCCAAGTTCAAGTTCGGAACGGTCGGTCTTCCGATTCCCGGCGTCAGCCTCACATTCGCGGATGACGGGGAAATCCTCGCCAAGGGTCCGAATATCGCCCAGGGTTACTACAAGCGGCCCGAGGCCACGAGTGAGGCGTGGGATGCGGAGGGTTGGTTCCACACCGGCGACATCGGCGAACTCGACGCGGACGGGTTTCTGCGTATTACCGACCGGAAGAAGGACCTGATCAAGACCTCCGGTGGTAAATACGTGGCGCCGCAGAAGGTCGAGAACCTGCTGAAAACCGAGCCGCACATCAGCCAGGCAGTAGTGATCGGTGATGAGCGGAAGTACTGCGTGGCGCTGATAACGCTGGACGCCGACGAGATAGAGGTATGGGCGGCTCGAGAAAGCATCTCGTTGCCGGCAGATCGCACACAGTGGGCTGCCGACAGCCGCGTGCGAGCACTGATCGATGCCGAAATTGGTGAGGTCAACCGCCGGCTCGCACCGTTCGAGACGATCAAGTATCACCGCATCCTTCCCCGCGATTTCAGCGTCGAGGGTGGCGAGTTGACCCCCAGCCTGAAGGCGAAACGCAAGGTGGTCACGAATAAGTACCGTGCGTTGATCGACGACATGTACTGACCTGGCGTATGGCAGTCGGCGTATGGCGCACGGTTCCGGAACCAGAAGCCAACTGCCATTCGCCATACCCTCGCGCGCGGCCTCGGCCTCGGTTTGTGGATTCTGTGTCACGAATGTGCCAAACGTAGGATAGGCGTCTGGCGTGTTCGCGCCCACGCTTCGGTGGCCGGTCAGGTCTGGCCGCATACGACAACAGCAGGAGTATACGATGGCAGAGTTCGTCTACCAGGAGATGTTTCCGCTCGCGAAGGATCACACCCGCTACCGGCTGCTGACCAACCACTACGTGTCTACGGCGCAGTTTGATGGCGCCGACGTGTTGAAAGTCGACCCCGAAGGGCTGGCCGTGCTTGCCCGCGAGGCAATGCGCGATGCGTCGTTCTTGCTGCGCACCGAGCATCTGCAGCAGTTGGTCGCCATCCTGGACGATCCGGCGGCGAGCGACAACGACCGTGGCGTCGCGCTGGCACTGCTGAAGAACGCGGAGGTCGCCGCCGGGGGGGTGCTGCCGCTGTGCCAGGATACCGGGACGGCCACGGTGATCGGGAAGAAAGGCGGGCGGGTGTGGACCGGTGCGCGCGACGAGGAGTTCCTGGCGCGCGGGGTCTACGAAACGTACACGCAGGAGAACCTGCGTTACTCGCAGACGGTCCCGCTCACCATGTACGAGGAGAAAAACTCCGGCAACAATTTGCCCGCGCAAATCGATCTCTACGCCACTGACGGCATGGAATACTCCTTCCTGTTCGTTGCCAAGGGCGGCGGCTCGGCGAACAAGACCTATCTCTTTCAGGAAACAAAGGCGCTGCTGACGCCGGACCGGCTGGAAAGTTTCCTCGTCGGCAAGATGAAAACGCTCGGCACCGCCGCCTGCCCGCCCTATCACATGGCCTTCGTCATCGGCGGCACCTCTGCCGAAATGTGCCTCAAGACGGTGAAACTGGCCAGCACGGGCTACCTGGATTCCCTGCCCACGCAGGGCAATGACCGCGGGCAAGCTTTTCGGGACGTGGAGTTGGAATCGAAGCTCTTTGCCGCCGCCGGCCAGAGCGGCTTTGGTGCGCAGTTCGGCGGCAAGTACTTCGCCCTGGACGTGCGTGTCATTCGATTGCCGCGTCATGGAGCGTCGTGTCCCATCGGGATGGGGGTGTCCTGCTCCGCCCATCGCAACGTCAAGGCGAAGATCACCCGCGAGGGTATGTGGGTCGAAGAGTTGGAGCGCAACCCGGGCCGGTTCATTCCGGAGAAGTACCGTCGGAAGCACGAACACGGCATCGTCAAGCTCAACCTCAATCGGCCGATGCGGGAGATTCTCGGCGAACTCACCCGGTATCCCATCAAGACGCAACTCGCGCTCACCGGTACCATCATCGTCGCCCGTGACATCGCGCACGCGAAGATCAAGGAGCGGCTGGATCGCGGCGAGGATCTGCCGCCGTATTTCAAGGATCACCCCATCTATTACGCCGGCCCGGCCAAGACGCCGGACGGGTTGCCGTCGGGATCCTTCGGGCCCACCACCGCCGGCAGGATGGATTCCTACGTCGACCTGTTCCAGTCAAGGGGCGGATCGCTGATCATGATCGCCAAGGGGAATCGCAGCCCGCAGGTGACCGAGGCGTGCAAGCAGCACGGGGGCTTCTACCTCGGTTCAATCGGGGGTGCCGCGGCGATCCTTGCACAGGACAACATCAAGAAGGTGCAACTGGTTGAGTACCCCGAACTGGGGATGGAGGCGATCTACAAGATCGAGGTCGAAGACTTTCCCGCCTTCATGTTGGTCGACGACAAGGGCAACGACTTCTTTGCGCAGTTGACCTGACGCGAGTTGTGGCGACGCGCCGTCAGCGGTGGGAGAACCGGGCCCGGAACGCGGCGGGAACCGGCAGGCGCCGCTGTTTCTCGTAATCGAAGAAGAGCGTCCCCAGTTTGAGCCGGGCGACCTCCTCCGTGGTGGTCGTGTTGGTGAGACGGCAGACGAAGTCGAAGCCGAACTGGCTGAAGTCTGTCGCAGCCACCTCGACCCGCAGGGTGTCGCCGTAAAAGGCTTGCGACAGGTAAATGATCACACAATCCAGGACGATCGGTGCCGCGCCCTCGATGTCGGTGAGTGTATAGCCGAGGTGCAAGAGGAATCGCGTTCGAGCCTCCAGCGCCAACGGCAATACCTGCTCCGCAGCCAGGTGCATGCCGTAGTTGATGTCGGTAATCCGCACCTGCAGATCCGTCGAATAGTCAAACGATTTTGGAACAGCGATGCGCGCGCGTCTCATACTGTGGCTCCCCTCTTATGCTGGGGCTGTCGACACACACGAAGTCGTGCTTCGACAAGCTCAGCACGAGCGGTTTCAGAGTCTTCTTCGTATCGTTCCTTCCGCTCACCCTGAGCTTGTCGAAGGGTGTTTTCGGAGAAAATCGACAGTCCCTACTGTTGGCAATGAAACACCCCGTGGCGGAACGCAAGCCGGCCGGCGTCGGCTGGTCGGCTGCCCGGGCCACACGCCGCCGCCAGGGCCCCTTGCCTCCCGCCCGGACAACCCCTATCAACTTTCAAAGGCGAGGGTGCCGACATGATCATTGTGATGAAGGACGACATTCTGCCGGAATCACCCGAAGTGCAGGGGGTGATTCAACTGGCGGAGCGCTATCCCAATGTGCACGCCGAAGTGCGCAAGATTCAGGGCGCCCTGCGGGTGCTGACCGAAATCTATCTGCTCGGTTCGACCAGCACGATCCCCATCGAGCCGTTCGAGGAGTTCCCGGCGGTCGAGAAGGTGATCCGCATTCGCGAGCGCTACCGTTCCATCGGTCGCCACCAGGGACAGGCCGAGGCCATCGGGTTCGATTACAATGGCGTCCGCTTCGGCCAGGATACCTTCCATCTATTTCCCGGTCTGTGCGCCATCGACACCCCCGAGAACACGGAGGCCATGTTTCGTGCCCTGCAGGCCCACGGCATCACGACAACCCGCGCCGGCGCGTACAAACCACGTACGAGCCCGTACGACTTCCAAGGGCACGGCAAGGCCTGCTTGCCATTCCTGTTCGAGTTGGCTGGCAAGTACGGCATCAAGGTCATCGCGATGGAGGTCACCCACGAGTCGCACGTGGTGGAAATCCGCGACGCGCTGGCCGCGGCCGGCAACCCGACCGGGGTCATGTTGCAGATCGGCACGCGCAACGCGCAGAACTTCGAGTTGCTCAAGGTCGTCGGCCAGCAGCAGGAGTTCCCGGTGCTGTTCAAGCGCGGCATGGGCATCACCCTGGACGAATCGCTCAACGCCTGTGAGTACATCGCCACCAGCGGCAACCATCGCATCATCTTTGCGTTGCGCGGAATGAAGACCAACCTCGGCGATCCGCACCGAAACTTCGTCGACTTCGCACACGTCCCGGTGGTGCGCCGGCTCACCCGCTTGCCGGTGTGCATCGATCCCTCCCATTCGGTGGGCAAGAAGGAAGCCGCGCCCGACGGCCTGCTCGACATTCACCACGTCACCGCCCAGGGCATCATCGCGGGCGCCAACATGGTGCTGGTCGACTTCCACCCCAAGCCTGAACAGGCGTTGTGCGACGGCCCCCAAGCGCTGCTGCTCGGCGAGCTGGAGCACTTCGTGCGCGACGCCGAACTGGTGCGGCACGCCTACCTCGAGCGCTGTGCGCTGCGCGAGCGGCTGCGGTCCGCCTGAGCGGGCTTGCCAAGACGGGCCTAAGCACCATTCGACACGCTGCTCATGAAGGTCGCCACTCGCTCAGGTTCGTCATGCCCGCATTCTTTTAGCGGGTATCCAGGCGGGGGCCGGGTGGATTCCCGCTTAGGAATTGCGGGAATGACACAATCTTGGTTTTGTCGGCAGCCTGGGCCAAACGTATGCTCGGCGGAGCGCAAAGTGATAGCCACATGAGCGCGACGAACGCACAGGTCACGCCCCGCATCGCCATCATCGGCTCGGGTTTCTCGGGCCTCTGTCTCGGCGCGCATCTGAAGAAAGCCGGCATCGCGTCGTTCACCATCCTCGAAAAGGCGAATCGCGTCGGCGGTACCTGGCGCGACAATACCTATCCCGGCGCGGCCTGCGATCTGCGCGCCTTTGCCTATTGCTTCTCGTTTGCACAGAAGACCGATTGGTCGCGAAAATGGCCGCCGCAGCCAGAGATCCTCGAGTACATGGAGGCGTGTGCCCGCCGCTTCGACCTGATGCGCCACATCCGTTTCGACAGCGAGGTGACGGCGGCCAGCTTCGATGCCGATGCGGGCGTCTGGCGCCTGCGCACGGGGAACGGCGACGAGATCGAGGCCGATATCCTGGTCAGCGGCGTCGGCCAACTGCACCGGCCGTACGTCCCGAACATCCCTGGCCTCGAGACCTTTGCTGGCGAGGCGTTCCACTCAGCCCGCTGGAATCACGCCTACGACCTGCACGGAAAGACGGTGGCGGTTGTCGGCAACGCGGCGAGCGCCATCCAATTCATCCCGGAGATCGCCAAGGAGGTGCAGACGCTTTACGTTTTCCAGCGCAGCGCCAATTGGATCATGCCGCGCGGCGACCGCCCCTACCGGGCCTGGGAAAAAGCACTCTTGCGCTTTCCCCCGATTGCCAAATTGAGCCGCTGGTTCATCTGGGCGCAGCACGAGCTCGGCTACGCGATGATCGTGAAGCCGGGGAGCTTCTTGGGCCGGCGGATGGCCCTGCGTGCGAGGGCGTTTATCGACGCACAGGTGGCGGATCCCACCCTGCGCGAGATGCTCGTGCCGGATTACCCGTTCGGCGGGAAACGCGCGCTGATTTCCGATGATTATTACCCCGCGCTCAACCGCGCCAACGTGCGCGTGGTCACCGACGGGATCGACCACATCACGCGCGATGCCATCGTCACCGAAGACGAAACGGTACGGTCCGTCGATGCCTTCATCTTCGCCACTGGCTTCGACACGCACAACTTTCTCGCGCCCATGCGGATTACGGGGCTCGACGGCCGGGTGCTGGGCGAGGTCTGGAAAGACGGTGCCGAAGCCTACCTCGGCATCACCGTTCCCGGCTTTCCGAACCTCTTCCTGATGTACGGACCCAACACCAACCTCGGCCACAACTCGATCATCTTCATGATCGAATGTCAGACGCGGTACATCATGGATGCGCTCCGCCAGATGCGGCGCGACGGGCTGGCATTCATCGACGTGCGCCCCGAGGTCATGGCGGCCTTCAACCGCAAGATCCAGACGGAGTTGGCGCACACGACCTGGGCGCTGACGGATCACAGTTGGTACAAGACGGCGGACAATCGCATCACCAATAACTGGCCGGGGACCACGATCGCGTACTGGTGGCGGACGCGGCGCTGCGATCTCGACGACTATCGGCACGCCCGCCACCCCTCCGCGGCCGCGCCGCAGACGTCCCGCGCGGCATAGCCGCGACGGGATGGAGATGAACGGCAATGGCTGACGATCAAATGCACGCAGATGGGCTGACGGCCGTGGAACGCGTCGTCGCGCGCGACGAGATCCGGCAACTCGCGTACCGCTACGCACTGGCGATCGACTCGCGCGACATCGACCTCCTCGTGTCGCTGTTCGTTGCCGACGTGCGCGTCGGCCGGAACGCCACCGGGCACGCGGCGCTGCGCGAGTTCTGGACTAATTCGCTGCGCGCCATCGGCGTGTCGATCCTCTTTGTTGGCAACCATCTCATCGACTTCGACGACCCGAGCCACGCCCGCGGCGTCGTGTATTGTCGTGGCCAGGTGCAGGATGGCGACAAATGGATCGAGCAGGCCATCTTGTACCGCGACAGCTATGAACGTCGCGATGGCCGTTGGCTCTTCGTGCGGCGGATCCACGAGCTGTGGTACGGTGTGGAGACGGCAGAACGCCCGCTGGCGCAGGAAGCCGCGAACTGGCCCGCACGCCACATCGGCCGCGGCACGCTCCCCGACACCCTGCCGACCTGGGGACAGTTCTGGTCGGCGCAGAAACAGTGAAGCTTTGCCTCACGCATATGGCGTATCGCTGATCGGTCTCGACCGGAGGCGTCCTGCCATATGCCATCAGCCATAACCGATGCTGACAACGCACACGTTCTTTACCACGACCGCCAAAGGCATGGAGGACCTGCTCGCTTCGGAGTTGCGCGAGTTGGGAGCCCAAGCCGTCGATGTACGGCGAGCGGGTGTGTCGTTCGCGGGCGACCTCGAATCGGCGTACCGCGTGTGCCTTTGGTCGCGCATCGCCAATCGGGTGCTGTTACCGCTGGCGACTTTTCGGGCAACGACACCGCAGGCGCTCTATGACGGGGTGCGCACCATCCGCTGGGCCGACCACGTGGACCCGCGTCGCACATTGGCGGTCGACTGCGTCACTTCGCAGTCGAAGGTGACGCACTCGCACTTTGCCGCGTTGAAAACCAAGGATGCGATCGTCGACCAGCTGCGGGTGGAGACAGGCACGCGGCCGTCGGTGGATGTTGCCCAACCGGATGTGCGGGTGAACGTCTACCTGCACGCGGACCGTGCGGTGGTGAGCATCGACCTCTCCGGCGAGAGCTTGCACCGGCGGGCGTATCGCCAGCGCGGCGCCGCCGCGCCGCTGAAAGAGAACCTGGCCGCGGCCATCCTCGCGCTGGCGGACTGGCCGCGGCACGCTGCCGCGGGGGCGCCGTTGATCGATCCGATGTGCGGCTCGGGAACATTGCCCATCGAGGCGGCGCTGATGGCGGCGCACATTGCGCCGGGGCGCGGTCGGACCTACTTCGGCTTTCTCGGTTGGCGCGGGCATCAGGCGGCGACCTGGGCGCGGCTGCGTCAGGAGGCCGAAGCGCGGGAGATTCGCGACCCGAAACGGCTGCCGCCCATCCATGGCTACGACGCCTCACCGGCCATGGTCCGGGCCGCCTTGACGAATGTGGAGCGGGCCGGTCTGCGCGGCCGTGTCCACATCGAGAAGCGAAGTCTCGAGGCCTGTGAACCGATGACCATCCGCGGGCGGGCCGCCACGCCGGGGATCCTCGTGCTCAATCCACCCTACGGTGAACGCGTCGGCGACCGGGCAGGTCTCGGCGACCTGTACGCGATGCTCGGCGACACGTTGCGTCGCAAGTTCCCTGGCTGGACCGGTTGCGTGTTCACCGGCAACCCGGCGCTCAGCAAGCGCATCGGGTTACGTGCAGCGCGCCGACATATCCTCTACAACGGCGCCATCGAGTGCCGCCTGCTGGTATTCCCAATTTCCGCCCAGCCGGTGCGCGACGACGCAGGCCCACGCTGGCGGCACGAGCCGCCGGGCTGAACCACCCGGGGAAAAGGGCCAGGCTGCTTGTCTCCCCGTAAGATGTTCGATTTCAAGCGGAGGGGCGTTACCGAACCAGCCCGTGCCGGTTTTCGGGCCGCGGGTCACGCTTCCGGCAGCACCAGCACCTTGGCGGCGATCGCCGGATTGTTCGCGGTCTCCAGTGCCTCGGCGATGCGTGAGAGCGGGAAGCGGTGGCTGATCATCGCCGTCACATCAACCGTCGTCGTGGCGAGAAAGTCGATGACATCGCCAAAGCCCTCCGGGTAGCCCATCGAGCCCACCACCTGCAGTTCCTTTGCCATCAGCAGGCGCAGGTCGAGCGGCACCTCTCCTTTGCACACGCCGACCAGCACCAGCCGCGCGCCGGGGCGGGCTTGGGCGATGACGGTCTGCACCACTGCGCCGACTCCAGAACAATCGATGAATACATCCGTGGCGGGCATCGGCATTCCGTAGAAGGGCGCCTCGCCGTGCCGGGAACGCACGATGTCCCACAGGTCGGTGGCGTCGGGCGCCGAGACGACGTGCGCACCCAGCCGCTGCGCGATGTCGCGACGCGCGCGCGATGGGTCGATCACCACGATGTCGTGTGCGCCGCGATGGACCAGGGCCAGCACGGTCCCGAGACCGATCGGACCTGCGCCAAAGACAACGACCCGGGAGGCGGACGTCACACCCCCTTGTCGCACAGCGTGAAAAGCCACAGCCAGCGGCTCGACGAGGGCGGCGTGCTCCGTCGGCAGTTTCGCCGGGAGCGGATAGATGGTCGGTTCCGCCTGGATGTTGCGCACCGCCACCAACGGGGCGAACGCCCCTTCCGGACCGCCGTTGCCGATGAAGTTGAAGCCGCTGATCGGATTGACGACGACGCGCGCCCCGAGCGGCAAGTCGCGCACGTTCGCACCGACCGCGTGCAACGTGCCCGCGAACTCATGGCCCAGGGCGATGGGGGATCCGGTCTGGCCATCGAGGCCACCGGCTTTTACGAAGCCGAGATCGGTGCCGCAGATGCCGCAGGCCTGCACGTGTACGATGACGTCATCGGGTCCGCACTCGGGTGGCGGAATGTCAACCAAGCGAACATCGTGCGGCCCGAATAACTCTGCTCTTTGCATCTCGCTGCTCCTCGATAGTCACATTCTTGCGCCCGCCGCGTCGCCGCCGCCTGCCCTTGCGCCTGCGCCTTCGTACGACAAAGGCCTACGGTTCCTGCGGCTGCTCCGGCGCGTCCTGCTCGCGGCGGCAGACCTCTTCGTAAATCTCCTCGAGGTATCGTCGCGCGCTCGGGCCGCCGGCATACTTCGCTCCCTGCAGCAGTTCCTCGACGATCTTGCGCAGCAGCACCCAGTCCCGGCAGTACCGTCTGAGGTGTCGGACCGTCATCATGATGCGGATTCTGGCCATGCTTGCATCAGTAGCCCAGCCGACTCGTCTGGGCAATGCAACGTGCGACCGTTGGTGGTAACAAGGAAACCGCATATCCAGTATCTATTCGGGCGGCATGCT
The DNA here is from genome assembly GCA_017860575.1 of Deltaproteobacteria bacterium. Classification (GTDB taxonomy): domain Bacteria; phylum Desulfobacterota; class Binatia; order HRBIN30; family HRBIN30; genus JAGDMS01. Next base: position 35,327 of record JAGDMS010000002.1, read on the forward strand.
GGGCCGCCGTTGTGGCCAGGAGGTGTCGCGATGACCAAGGTCTTGGTGCTGGTGCACCGCAAACCAGGGCTGACGCGCGAGGAGTTCGCGCGCGGTTGGCGTGAGGAGGTCGGCCCGGCGGTGGCCGGCAATGTTCCGGGCGTCATCCGGTATGTGCAGAATCACTACCCGAAGCTCGCGGATGGGAGCGAAGCCCCATGGGACGGGGTCGGCGAGTTGTGGTTGCCGGACGAGGCCGCGTGGCAACGGGTCCAGCAGTATGGCGCGCGCCCCGAGGGCAAATGGGGCGTCGACCTGGAACGGAAGTACATCGACCGCAGCCGCATGACGATTCTCGTTTGCAACGAACACGTGATGAAGTAGTGAGAAACGACCCGCTCGGAGCGACACATGTTCTACGGATGGTGGCTGGTACTGGTTGGGCTGATCACGCAAGGACTGGGCGCCGGCGGCGTGGTCTATGCCTACAGTGTGCTCGTGCTGCCGTTGGAACGGGAGTTTCAGACCACCCGCATGGCGATGATGTGGGGCGTGACGTGCAGCAGCCTGGTGTCGGGTCTGGTTTCTCCCTGGCTCGGGTCGCTCGCCGACCGCCGTCCAATGCGCGGCATGATGGCGGCAGGGGTGCTCCTGATCGCCACGGCGTTTACGGTCCTGTCGTTCACCACGGCCGTGTGGCAGGTGGCACTGTGCTACGCGCTGTTCATGTCGTTCGCCCAGGTGTTGCTGGGCCCGCTCACGGCGGCCACCCTGATCACGCGCTGGTTCAGTCGCCGGCGCGGGCTGGCGCTCGGCCTGGCGGCCGTTGGGACCGGTGTCGGCGGCATGGTCGTTCCGCCGGTGCTGCAATCGCTGATCGCCGCATACGAGTGGCGCGACGCCTGCCGCTGGTTTGCACTGATCGTTCTGGCGGTCGCGCTGCCGCCGACGCTGTTTGTCGTCAGCAGTCCGGCGGAGAAGGGGTTACGTCCTGACGGGGAGCCGGGACCGCCGGTGCCGGTGTCCGCAATGGCGCACGGCGTGGCGCACCTGACCACGGCCGACATCTTGCGCCGGTTCGATTTTTGGGCGATCGGGCTGGCCGTCGGTATCGTCTTCGCCGACACGGGGATGCTGCTGAGCAACATGATGCCTTACGCGACCGGACAGGGCCTTGCCGCTTCCGAGGCCGTTGGCCTGATCTCCACCGTGGCCGTGGCCGCGGTCTTGGGCAAGCTGCTCTTCGGTGCGGTGGCGGACCGTGTCGACCTGCGGCTGGGGCTGGCGGCGGGTATGGCAGTGGTCTGCCTGGCGCTGGCGCTGTTCCGCGGCGGGGGTTCCGCCGGGGTGTTGCGCGCGGCCAGCTTCGCCCTCGGACTCGCCTCTGGCGGCATCCTCCCGCTGTGGGGAGCGATGTTGGGCACCGCCTTCGGCACTGAGGTCTTCGGCCGGGTGATGGGACTCATGAGCCTGGTGATCACGGCCCCGGTTTTACTCAGTCCCCTACTTGCGGGGCGCGTCTTTGACGTTACGGGAGCGTACCACCGGGTATTTGAGATCTTTTTTGTAGGGACACTGCTGGCCACCGCGCCGCTGCTGCGATTACCGGCGATGCGGCGCAGCGAATGATGACGGCGCACCTGCTGGGCCGTGGGCGCTCCGGCTGGTGAATCGAGTGCTGCGTCACCCGGGCGTGAGTTGGGGCAAGGGCGCGGGCAGGCAGAATCAATTCCAATCGTCGTCCGAGGGTTCCAGGTTCTTGCATTCGACTGGGCGTTCCGCCGCCATTTTGCTCATATCGTACATCGCGGCGGTCCGTTCGTAGAACGCTTTGAGATAGGGCTGCTCGTAATGGAGGGCGTGCGCGGCCTTGTCGATGTAGACCTCGTACGTGTGGATGAGGTTCGGGTTGTCGAGGTTCTGGTACACGTCGAAGCGCTTGATCGCGGGCTCGCGCTGTTTCGCGAGCCGCACTTCTTCGACCAGCAACCTGATGTATTCGTCGCGATGCTCCGGCTTGAGATGAATCCAAGTGTTGTGGACGTACATGGTGCCGCCTCCTTACTTCCACTCGTGATCGAGCGGTTCGAGGTTCCGCGCCTCGCTGAACCGCATCGGGTTGGGTGTCGCGTAACAGTGTTGGGTCTTCTGCGCGAACGCTTCCAGATACGGTTGGTTACGATGATGCTCCCACGCGGCCTTGTCAGTGTACACTTCAACAAGGTGGATCAGGTTCGGTTCGGCGAGATTCTGCATGATGTCGAACCGCTTGATTCCGGGCTCGCGCTCGCGCGCAAAGCGGACCTCTTCGATGAGCAATGCGATGTACTCGTCGCGGTGCTCCGGCTTGAGGTGGATGTCCCAGTTCTGGATGTACATCGAGCGTCCTCCCCTGCGCCTGGCCGAGACCAGTCGCGAGTCTTTTGTCGAGGGCATTGAGGTACCCCCGACGGCTGGCGCGAGTCAATCCAAGCGCCCGTCTCACGCCTGCAACGTGCGGTGCGCCTGCAACAGCTTCTGACGAATCGGCAATTCGAACGGACAGGCGGCCTGGCACGGGGCCGGGCAGTTCACGCAGTGTGTGGCGGCGCGCTCCGGCGGCAACGCCGCGTACCGCATCCGCGCCTCGTCCTCGCGGCCGTAGTTCTCGTAGTACATGGCGTAGCGGAGGATGTCGTCCACCGGCACGTCGGACGGGCAGCGATCGAGGCAGGCACCGCAGCCGGGCCGGCAGTAATCTTTGGCGATCAGCTGATCGTAGCGCTCGAGCAATGCCGCATCACTGGCCTCCAGTGGCTGGCCGGACGCGTACAGATACTCGTCGATTTGATTGAAGTCGCGAATCGAGACCACCAGGCCGCTGACGTCGGGGTTGCGCAAGACCCACTTGAACGCTGCCTGGCTGAACGCCTGCGATTGATCGGCGAAGTCCTTCAGCACCGTCGCCTGCGCACCCTTGAGGGTTTTCATTGCGATGACGCCGACACCCCGCTGTTTGGCGTCGTGGAAGATGTTGGTCAGATCCGGCCAGTTGCCGAAGTTGTGCGCGACCAGCAGCACCTGGAAACGTCCGGACGCCACCGCGTGCCGCATGACCGCCTCGAGATTGGGGGTGTGGCTGCTGACGCCGAGGAAACGCACCTTGCCCTGTTCCTTCAGGCGATCGAAGGCTTCATGAAACGTCGGCGCCATCAGCCGGTCGATACTGTTCACTTCGTGGATCAGGCAGACGTCCAGGTAGTCCGTCTGCAGGCGCGTCAGGCTCCCCTCGACCGCCCGCATGATCTCGGCGACGGGCGTGTCCTTCGGCAGATGACCGTCACCCGTGCAGAATTTCGACGCGATGAAGACCTTGTCGCGGACGCCCTTGAGCGCCTTGCCGATGGTTTGCTCGCTGCCGGTCTTGCTGTAGTCGGGCGACGTATCGAAATAGTTGATGCCGCGCTCGACCGCGCGTGCGACCACGTCCGAGTTGTCGATCGCGCCACCGCCGAAGGAGATGTCGGACATGCGGATGCCGGTAGTGCCGAGCGGCCGATAGCTCCGTACTGTGGCGCCCTTCCAGGCCAGGCTCGGGTGTGCGGCCTCGGTCGGCGCGTTGCGCATCAGAAACAGGTACGAACTATTCCGCCATGCCGCGTATCCCGCCGCGGCCGCGCCGCCGGCCGCGGCAACCGCGGCTGCGGCTTTCAGCACCGCCCGGCGTGTGAGCGATCCCTTGTCCTGCTCACCACCCATGGGATGACCTCGTGCGTCGTAGTGTACCGTGGATTCAAGTGCCCACGCAATTACGGGCTCGTTCCCGATCGGTACTGCGCACCGTGCTGTTGTGCCGCCGGGCAACTGCCCGGGTTCCCTCACGCGCCATCCCAGGCGAGGATGCTTGCCTCGGCCGCTTTGAACACATGCACGAGACGGATTTCGACGATGTGGCCGGGAACCTCGGGATCGAACCAGCGTTCGACCCAGCCCCAGTGGTAGGGCGAGCCTTGATAGTCGTTCAGTAAGCCCTCCACCGTGCGGTACTCTTGCTCCCACACGTGGGTCCAGCCGCTGGCCTGCACGCCACCCTCGACGCGGGAGAGACACCAGTTGCGTATCGCAGGAATGTGCGCGGGCATGGCGATGAGATCCCGCTCGAACTGTTCGACCGCGCTGGACGACGAGTCGGGCTTCACGCGCAGGAGCAACGTTCGTTTGATCCCGCTGCGAATGCCGGGCTCCGGCATTGCCCGCTGCAACGGACGAAACCGGACGGCATCCACCGAACCGACATCGAGCCCGTGCAGCTGAACCGCCACCGGTGGCGCGTCGTTACTTACAAGCGCGTCCCATGTCAGTCCGAGCCCGCCCCAGGACCCCGGCAAGTCGGCACCCAAATGGCTCCGCTGCACACCGGGACACTGCGCCAGTGCAGGGCGAAGTGCTGCGGCGACCGGGCCGGCGGCCTCGGGCGCGGTGCTGATGAGGACGATCTGGCGGATCATAGGTCGGCCTCCGCCAGCATCCTCCCGATGCGGCGCTCCCGCCGTTCGATCAGAGGTGCGCACCATTCCCAGAACGCCGTGACCGTCGGATCGAAGCAGGCCTGACCACGCATTGCGAAGAAGGCCTGAAAGTCCGGCACCGTCCACACAACCGTCACTTCTTGCGGGACCCCGTCGATTTCCTCCGGAGGCAGGATGTGGACAGCGGATAGCGTCATGCCGCGCGCTTGGGCATTCGGTAGGTACTGCTGTCGTAGGCCGACCAGCAACTGCTCGAGGCAGCCGGGACGCACGACGATACGATCGAGGATACTGATCGGCATGCGGACTCCCCTAGACCTTTCCGGACGGTGCAACCCGGGCGATGACATCGTCCTGGTAGCGCCTTAAAAAGCGGGCAACCTCGGACGGGTCGATGCTGGAACTCTCGTGCGCGGCGACGACCAGGCGACGCGCGCCTGCCGCTACGTACGACCGCACGAGGTTCAGATCGAATGTTCCTGCCGGTGCGAAGCTGCCAGGCCAGACCGTGATCTCGATGGCATCGGGGTTGCGGCCGGCCTCTTCCGCGGTGCGCCGCACCAGGTCCGCGCGCTGGCGAAAGAGGTCGGGGGCAATGACGTATGGAAACCAGCCGTTCCCGCGCACGCCCGCGCGGCGTGCGGCGGCTTCCGAATTCCCGCCGATGATGATCGGCACACCGCCCGGTTGCACCGGCTTGGTGTCGCAGTGGACGTCGCGGAACGCTTGGTAGCGTCCCTCAAAGGTGGACGGCCCCGGTCCCCACAGCGCCCGCATTGCATCGATGACCTCGTCCAGGCGGCGGCCACGGTCGGCATACGGAACGCCCACCGCGGCATACTCCTCCTTTTGCCAGCCGATGCCGACGCCCAGGAGCAAGCGGCCGCCAGAAAGGGCGTCGATCGTAGCGCAGCGCTTCGCCAGGAGGGCGGCGGAGTGGAACGCCGCAACCACCACACTGGTGCCGAGCCTCAGGGCCGACGTGTGGGCCGCGACAAAGGTCAGCAAATGCAGCGGGTCCGGCATCACCACGCCGGTGCCGGGGCCAGGCATGCGGCCGTCGGACGAGTACGGATAGAGCGGCTCGTAGTGTTCGGCAACGACGACATGTTCGACCGTCCACAACGACTCCGCGCCGGCGCTCTCGACCGCCTGTGCGAACTCCTTCACGTAGACCGGGTCGGTGATCACCCCGGCAGCGAACGGCGGTAGGACTCCCAATTTCATGCTGCCTCCGGTGTTGCCTGCTGAGAATACGTGCCACTCCCAATACTATGAAGCACGACGGCAGCGCAATTCACCCGCGGCCGCGGGCCGCGTCCAACAATCTTCTTGACTCGGTGAATTGCGCTGCACTAAGACGCCTACGTGGCCCAGATGGCGTATCTGCGCATCAAACCGCGCTCGCAACAGCGATAGGAGGTGGCGGATGGCAGCAAAGTCGAATGCACGGGCGGACCTGCGGGCTGCCTGGGACGAAATGCTTGCGGAGTTGGCGCGGGCACGCGACGCGATTGACGATCCGCAGCTGTACCCACCCCCGCCAAACGATCGCAACCTCGCGGAGGGCTACCGTTACGTCCTCGGATTCGTCTATGGGGCGTTCGAGCGTGCCTTTGGCGAGGACCCGAACTTCCCGTATTTTCGCCGCTCGATTCCGCCCATTCACAAGTCGACCATCGACAACGCGGACAACCTCTACCTCACCGCGCGGATCGACGGCAGTGGCATGTACCTGCTGCGGGGCAAGGCGCAGGATTGCCGGCACTGGCGCGCCGAACCGCCCGCGCCGCGCGGACGGAAGGCGCCGCAGTACGCCATTTTCACCGCGATCAGCGCCTACACGGGGGACACCGGCAGCCTCGCCGAGCTCAATCCCTCCGTGACCGCCAACACCGGCATGCTCGACAGCGCGAAGCTCCTCGTCGACGCGGACGGGTCGTTCACCATCTTGTTCGCGCCGCAGCGACCCGACGGCTACGTCGGCAACTTCATTGCGACGAAGGCCAGCGTGCCTTGGACCAAGCCCGACGGGACGGCCGTGCAGTTGGAGCACACCGCGCAGTACATCGTTGGCCGCGAGCTGTTCGGTGATTGGGAACGAGAGGACGCGTTGGAACTCCAGCTCGCGCGCGTCGGCGCCGAGGGGACACATCCCCGGCCGCTGGATCCGGCCACTGCCGCGGCGCAGATGCGGCACCTCGGCGAAATCGTCAATCATCAAGTGCGTTTCTGGAATCAGTACTACGCCATCTTGCTGGAGACCTACGGCGACATGAACGGCGACGGCAAGCGCTTCATGCCGCGGAACGATCTCAATCCCCCGCTCGCACCTTCCGCCCAGCTCGGCGCCGCGCAGGCCACCAACATCTACTCCGGCGGCGTCTATGAACTGGGGGAAAACGAGGCGCTCATCATCGAGGAGCGCATTCCGGTGCCGCCGCTCTACATCGGCTTCAACTTGTCGAATCTCTGGGGCGAGTCGTTCGATTACGCCAACTACACGAGCAGTCTCAACGGCTGCCAGGCGGAACACGACGCCGATGGCGGCTTGCGCTTTGTGATCGCGCATCGCGACCCGGGCGTGCCCAACTGGCTGGATACGACCGGGCAGCCGGAAGGGTTCATGGGCTTGCGCTGGGTGTACTCGGAACCGCCGAGCCAGCTACCGACCGTCACGGTGCAGAAGGTGGCCTTCAATGCAATCCGCCGGCACCTGCCCGCCAAGACGCGGACCGTGTCGCCGGAGGAGCGGCGCAATCAGATCCGCATCCGCCAGGAGCACGTGCAACGACGCTATCGCCAGTATTAGGATACATCCAGGATTTGCCCAGTCGACAGTCGAGACTCGACAGTTGAGCGTTGCTTTCAAACCAGCGGAGGAACGAAGGATCCGGCGCGCAGCGTCACCAGCCTTCGGCACGTAGGTGCTGAAGGGCTGGAAAACCGACTCTCGACGGTAAACTGTCGACTTTCGAAAGGAGAGCACGATGAGACGATTCGACGGAAAGGTGGCATTGATCACGGGTGCGGCGGCGGGGATCGGGCGGGCTACGGCGCAGCGGCTGGCGGAGGAAGGGGCGAGCCTGTTCCTGGTGGACGTTGCGCGCGAAGGGTTGGCGGAAACCGACCGCCAGTGCGCCGCGGTCGGAGCCGCGGTCGCAGCGGCGCCGTGTGACGTCGCCAACCCGGAGCAGGTCGAAGCCGCCGTGCGAGCGTGCGTCGACCGGTTCGGCCGGCTCGACGCGCTGATCAACATTGCCGGCGTGTTACTCCTGGAGCACGCGCATGCGACGACGCTCGAACAGTTCGAGCGCATCCTGCGGATCAACCTGACGGGCACGTTCCTGTTCTGCAAAGCGGCGCTGCCGCACCTGTTGGCAACCAAGGGGAATATCGTGAACACCTCGTCCACCTCGGCGCTGGCCGGCATGCCCTACGGTGCCGCCTACGGCGCAAGCAAGGCCGGGGTGTTGGCGCTGACGCGGTCGTTCGCCGTCGAGTACGGCAAGAAGGGGCTGCGCTGTAACGCGGTGTGCCCAGGGTCGATCAGCACCGCGATGGGCGCCTCGTCGAACTTGCCGAAGGGGGCCGACATGGATCTGGTCCGGCGGGCGATGCCGCTGGATCAGTCGCGCGGTCCCGAAGTCGTCGCCAGCGTCATCGCGCTACTGGCCTCGGCTGACGGTGCGCACATCAACGGCGAATCTATTCGCATGGACGGTGGGACGCTTGCCTGAGGGACCTGTCGCCTTTCTCCGGGACCACCCTTCGACAAGCTCAGGGTGCGCGGAGGAATTCGTATGAAAGGGACTCGGAGACCGTTCGTGCTGAGCTTGTCGAAGCACGACTTCGCATGTAGCGACGGTTCCCGCGGGACGTGTGTCTGGACGGAAAGGAGGCCGCAATGGAACTCACGATCGTATACGACATGCGGGCACCGGCGTTCGGCGCCAAGGCGGCCGACCTGTACGCTGCCGCGATCGATCAGGTGGCCTGGGCGGACGAGCTTGGGTTCCCCGTGGTCGGCCTCGGTGAGCATCACGCCGCCGAGGATGGGTACAACCCCTCGCCGGTGGTGTTGGCGTGCGCCATGGCCGGACGCAGCCGGCGCATCCGCTTCCGCACCTCGGTGCTGCTGGCGCCGTTCTACGATCCCATCAAGCTCGCCGAGGATCTGGCGGTGGCGCAGCTAGCGACGGGTGGCCGCATGATCGTCGGCATTGGCGCCGGCTACCGCCCCGCTGAGTTCGAGATGTTCGGCCGGCGGCTCGACGACCGGTGGCGAGCGGTGGGGGAAATGTGTCGCGTGTTGAGGCTGGCGTGGACGGGGGAGCCGTTCACGTGGCAAGGGCGCCGCTGCCAGGTCACGCCGCGGCCCGACCCGCCGCCGCCGATCCTGCTGGGCGGCGGCACGGTCGCCAACGCACGCCGTGCCGCACACATTGCCGACGGTTGGTTCCCGCCGCTGGATCCGAAATTGTGGCCGCCCTACCGCGAGGAGTGCCTCAAGCTCGGCAAGCCCGACCCGGGCGAGTACCCGGCCCAGGGTCCGGTCTTCCTGTGGGTGTCCCGCGACCCGGAGCGGGACTGGGAGCGCGTCATGCCCCACGTGCTGCACCAACTCGACTCGTACAGTCGCTGGACCGCCGAGTCGTATGGGCATCCAGCCGGACCATTCGCCGCAGGCATGACCCCGGAGACGATCAAGCAGAGCCCGGCCTACAAGGTGTTGACGCCGGAACAGACGCTGGCACTCGCTGAATCGCTGGGACCGCACAGCGTTCTCTACCTCAACCCGCTGCTGGCCGGTATCGACCCGTCGTTGTCCTGGGAGATGCTCCGTCTCTACGAGCGCGAAGTCCACCCGCACCTGCGCCGTGTCGGCCTGGTGAAGTAAGACCGCAAGTAGGAGAATATTATGCCATTGGATCCGGTCATCCGATCGATGCTCGATGCGGCGGCTGCGGCCCCGCTCCCGCCGCCTGGCGCGACGATTGCGGAGCAGCGCGCCGTGGTGAACCAGTTGACGGAGGCGAGCTTCCTGGCCTTGGCGGAGCCTGGGCCCGACGTGGCCTCGGTGCTGGACCGTCGCGTCGCGGTTGCCGGCGGCGAGATCACGGTGCGGGTCTACACGCCGTTCGGTGAGGGGCCGTTTCCGGCTCACCTGTACCTGCACGGTGGTGGTTTCTGGATCGGGACCCTCGACCAGTTTAACCCCGACTGCCGTACCCTGTGCGCGGGCGCCGCATGTGTGGTGGTGTCCGTCGACTACCGGCTGGCGCCCGAGCACAAGTTTCCCACAGCCGCGGAGGATTCCTACGCCGCATTGCTCTGGACGGTCGAGCATGCCGCCGCGCTACGCATTGACCCCACGCACATGTCGGTCGGCGGCGCATCCGCGGGCGGCAATCTCGCCGCGGTGGTGTCGCTGATGGCGCGCGACCGCGGTGGCCCGCCGATCGTCTTCCAGCTGCTGGAGATCCCCGTAACCGATCTGACCATGAGCCAGCCATCGATCATTGAGAATGGCGACGGGTACATGCTGACGCGGGCGGCGATGGAGCAGTATCGGGACTTCTACCTCGCCACTCCGGCCGATGCGACCCATCCCTATGCTTCCCCGTTGCTGGCCCCCGATCTGACTCGTTTGCCGCCCGCACTCGTCGTGACCGCGGAGTTCGATCCCCTGCGCGACGAGGGCGAAGCCTACGGGCGGCGCCTGCAGCAGGCCGGTGTCCCCACCACGATCCGCCGCATGGACGGTCACATCCACGGCTCCATCTTTCTCACCAAGCTCGTGCCATCCGCACGCGCCTATCGGGAGGAATCCATCGCTGCGCTGCGCGCGGCGTACGAGAGGGCCTTGTGACCGTCCAGTGATGGGGCTCGCACGCCGGAGACCGTGTGCGCTCGAGCTCCAGTGCGGGAGGGGGAGACAGCGCTCAACCGGGGGTGTCGGAGATCATTGCAAAAACCGATCGGTTAGTGCAAATTACGCTGCAATTTGTCGTTCCAAAGGGCAAACGC
>JAGDMS010000189.1 GCA_017860575.1 Deltaproteobacteria bacterium
GCCGGTCAAGGTGTCCGATGTCGCGGATGTAGTGGATGACGTCGAAAACGTGAAGCAGGCCGCGTGGATGAATACCGTCCCGGCCGTTATCCTCAATATCCAGCGTCAGCCGGGTGCCAACATCATTTCCGTCGTCGACCGCGTGACACGACTGCTCCCGCAGCTCACCAGTTCGCTGCCGCCTGCCGTCCAGGTGTCGGTGCTGACCGATCGTACGATGACGGTCCGCGCCTCGGTCAGCGACGTGCAGTTCGAGCTCATGCTCACCATCGCGCTCGTGGTCATGGTGCTCTTTCTCTTTTTGCGCAGCCTGTCCGCTACGATCATTCCAAGTATCGCCGTCCCGTTGTCGCTGGTCGGCACCTTTGGCGTCATGTACCTGCTCGGGTACAGCCTGGACAACTTGTCGCTCATGGCGTTGACCATCTCCACCGGATTCGTGGTCGACGACGCCATCGTGATGATCGAGAACATCGCGCGCTACATCGAGGCGGGCGAACCACCCCTGCAAGCCGCGCTCAATGGGGCCAAGCAGATCGGCTTCACCATCGTCTCGCTGACGGTGTCCCTGATCGCGGTGCTCATTCCGCTCCTGTTCATGGGCGACATTGTCGGGCGCCTCTTTCGCGAATTCGCCGTCACCCTGAGCGTGGCCATTCTCGTCTCCGCCGTGGTGTCGTTGACGCTGACGCCGATGATGTGCGCCAAATTACTCCGCCCACGCGCCGAGGTTACGCAGGGGCGCCTGTTCCGAGCATCGGAGGACGTTTTCAACGCGGTGATCCGGGGATACGGACGCAGCCTACGCTGGGTGCTCGGGCATCAGGCCGCCACCCTGTGGATTGCGATCGGCACGTTGCTCGGCACCATCTTCTTGTACGTGATCGTCCCGAAAGGATTTTTCCCGGTGCAGGACACCGGGATCATCCTCGGCGTGTCCGAAGCGTCGCAGACGGTGTCGTTCAGCGCGATGGCGGATCGTCAGCAGGCTCTGGCGCAGGTGATTCTCCGTGACCCGGCGGTGCAGAGCCTGTCCTCGTTCATTGGCGTCGACGGGATCAACACCACGACGAACAGCGGCCGGATGCAAATCAACCTGCGCCCGCTGAGCGAACGCGCGCTCACGGCGAGCGAGATCATTCGGCGTTTGCAGCCCCAGTTGGCCCAGGTGCAGGGCATCACCCTGTTCATGCAGCCGGTGCAGGATCTGACTATCGAGGACCGGGTGAGCCGCACGCAGTACCAGTACAGCATCGAGTCCCCCGACAGCGCCGAGTTGCACCGCTGGGCACCGCGGCTGTTGGACCGACTGCGGGAGCTGCCGGAGCTGCGTGACCTGGCGACCGATCAGCAAAATGGTGGCCTGCAAGCGGCGGTGCTCATCGACCGGGACACCGCCTCGCGCTTCGGGATCACGCCTCAGTTGATTGACGACACGTTGTACGACGCCTTCGGCCAGCGGCAAGTGTCGACCATCTTCACCCAGCTCAACCAGTATCGGGTCGTCCTCGAGGCGCACCCCAGCTTCCAACGAAGCCCGGAAGCGTTGCGGGACATCTACGTCCGCGCACCCAACGGGAGCCCAGTGCCACTCAGCGCGTTCACACGGTTCGAAGTCGGCACCACCGCCCTGGCCGTGAACCACCAAGGCCAGTTTCCGGCGGTCACCCTCTCGTTCAATCTTGCGCCGGGGATTGCTTTGGGAGATGCGGTGAACGCGATCGGTACCGCGGAGCGGGACATCGGTCTGCCCGCCAGCGTGCACGCCAGCTTTCAGGGCACGGCCCAGGCCTTCCAGGCGGCGTTGGTGCACGAGCCGCTACTCATTTTAGCGGCGCTGGTCACCGTCTACATCGTGCTCGGCGTGCTCTATGAGAGTTACATGCATCCGCTGACCATTCTGTCCACCCTTCCCTCTGCCGGCGTCGGCGCCATCCTCGCGCTGCTGCTCTGCCGGATGGATCTCGACGTCATTGCCCTGATCGGAATCATCTTGCTGATCGGCATTGTGAAAAAGAACGCCATCATGATGATCGACTTCGCCCTGGAAGCGGAGCGCAAGGAGGGCAAGCCGCCGGAGCAGGCGATCTACGAAGCCTGCCTGCTGCGCTTCCGGCCGATCATGATGACAACGATGGCTGCCTTGCTTGCGGGGTTGCCGCTTGCCCTGGGCACGGGGACCGGTGCGGAGCTGCGCCGCCCGCTCGGCGTCGCCATTGTGGGCGGGCTCCTCCTCAGCCAGTTGTTGACGCTGTACACCACCCCGGTCGTGTACCTGGCGTTCGACCGTCTCGCCCGGCGGCTCGCGCCCTGGAGGATCGGCAATCCTATCGACGAGGGGGCGGGTACGGAGCTATCGTGAACTTCTCCGCCCCGTTTATCCGGCGGCCGGTGGCGACGTCGTTGCTCACCATTGCCGTCGCACTCGCCGGCATCCTGGCGTTTCGCTTTCTCCCCGTCTCACCGCTGCCGCAAGTGGAATTCCCCACCATCCAGGTGCAAGCGGCGCTCCCCGGAGCGAGCCCGGAAACCATGGCGTCGTCGGTCGCCATGCCCCTGGAACGGCAGTTCGGGCGCATCGCCGGGGTCACCGACATGACCTCGACCAGCTATCTCGGTTCGACCGCCATCGTCTTGCAGTTCGATTTGAACCGCAACATCGATGGGGCCGCGCGCGACGTGCAGGCGGCAATCAACGCCGCGCGCGGCCAACTCCCACCCAATCTGCCCAACAACCCGAACTACAGAAAGGTGAATCCCGCCGACGCGCCCATCATCATTCTCGCCCTGACGTCCGACACGGTCGGCATCGCGCGCATGTACGATGCCGCAGCCTCGATTCTGCAACAGAAACTCGCACAGGCTGAAGGGGTGGGGCAGGTCGCCGTGGGCGGCAGTTCGCTGCCGGCGGTCCGCGTCGACCTCAACGTCACCGCCCTGAATCACTACGGGATCGGTCTCAGCGAGGTCCGCTCCGTCCTGAGTGCCGCCAACGCCAACCGTCCCAAGGGGCAACTGGCGGATCCGACCACGTCCTGGGAAATCCGCACGACGGACCAGCTGTTCACGGCGGAGCAGTATCGTCCGCTGATCGTCAGCTATCGGCGTGGGGCGCCGGTCCGCCTCGGGGACGTCGCGGACATACAGGATGGCGTCGAGGACCTGCGCAGCTGGGGCCTGGCCAACGGAAAGCCGGCGGTGGTCCTCATCATCTTTCGTCAGCCCGGGGCCAATATCATCGAGACGGTCGAACGCGTACGCGCGCTGTTACCCGAATTGCGGGCTTCAATTCCACAGGCGATCGATCTCGCCGTCGTGATGGACCGCACCCAGACGATTCGCGACTCCATTCACGAAGTCGAGATCACGATGTTGATCTCGATCGCACTCGTGATCCTGGTGGTGTTCGTGTTCCTCCGCAGCGTCCGCGCCACGATCATTCCCGGGGTGGTCGTCCCGCTTTCCTTGATCGGTACCTTTGCCGTCATGTACCTCCTGGGGTACAGCCTCGACAACCTCTCCCTGATGGCGTTGACCATATCGACCGGCTTCGTGGTCGACGACGCGATCGTGGTCATCGAGAACATCACCCGGTATCTGGAACAGGGCGTGGCTCCGGTGCAGGCCGCGCTGCGCGGCGCCCGTGAGATCGCCTTCACCGTTCTCGCGATGAGCACGTCGCTGATTGCGGTGTTCATTCCGATCCTGCTGATGGGCGGCATCGTCGGCCGCCTGTTCCGCGAGTTTGCCGTCACGCTGTCCGTCGCGATCGTGATTTCCCTCGTCGTCTCACTCACCACGACACCGATGATGTGCGCTAAATTTCTCCGGGGCGATACGCACAGGGACCACGGGCCTCTCTACCACGCCTGCGAGCGCGCCTTCGAACAGTTGCTGCGCTGGTATCGGATCAGCCTGCACGTGGTGCTGCGCCATCCCCGTCTCACCTTGGCCGTGACCGTCCTCACGGCCTGCGTCAACCTCTATCTCTTCGTGGTGGTGCCCAAGGGATTCTTTCCGGAGCAGGACACCGGCCGGCTCATGGGGGCCATTCAGGCGGATCAGGACACGTCGTTTCGGGCCATGCAGGACAAGCTGTCGCGCTTGGCGGGTATTGTCGGGAACGATCCCGCGGTCGACACGGTGGTGGGTTTCACCGGTGGCCAGAGCAACATCAACACCGGCCGCATGTTCATCTCACTGAAGCCGTTGCGCGAGCGGCAGATCAGCGCCACGCAGGTGATGGCGCGGCTGCGGCCGCAGTTGGCTGCGGTGCCGGGCGCCAGTTTGTACCTCCAGACGGTCCAGGACATCCGCATCGGCGGGCGGCTGACCGGAGCCGCATACCAATTCTCTCTGCAAGGAGACGATCTCCACGAGCTGAATCAGTGGGGTCCGCGGGTGCTGCGCAAGCTGCAGTCGCTCGGTTCCCTGGTCGACGTCAACAGCGATCAGCAGAACCGTGGTTTGCAGGCCGGGGTGATTATTGACCGGGATACCGCGTCGCGCCTGGGCATCACTGCCCAGATGATCGACGAGGCGCTCTACGATGCCTTCGGCCAACGGCAGGTGTCGACGATGTACACGCCGCTCAATCAGTATCATGTCGTGATGGAGGCGGCGCCACCGTTTTGGGATAACCCGGAGGGCCTGAGGGACATCTATGTGACTTCCGCTGCTGGCGTTCAGGTGCCGCTGAGTGCCTTCACCCGCTTTGGGCGATCGACTACGGCGTTGGCCGTCAATCACCAAGGGCTCTTCCCGGCGATCACACTCTCATTCAATCTGCCCACCGGTGTCGCGCTAGGCGACGCGGTGACAATGATCGGGGCTGCCCAGCGGGAGATCGGGATGCCGGGGAGCGTCCGGGCAGCCTTCCAGGGCGCGGCGCAGGCCTTCCAGGCCTCACTCGCAAATGAACCGCTCCTCATCCTTGCCGCGCTGCTGGCCGTGTACGTCGTGCTCGGCGTGCTGTACGAGAGCTACGTTCATCCCTTCACCATTCTCTCCACCTTGCCGTCTGCCGGGGTGGGCGCACTGCTGGCGCTTTTGCTGAGCGGCGCCGACCTGAGTGTGATCGCGTTGATCGGCATCGTTCTGTTGATCGGCATCGTCAAGAAGAATGCCATCATGATAATCGACTTCGCGCTGGAAATGGAGCGTGCGGGCGGCCGGCCGCCGGAAGAGGCGATCTACGCGGCGTGTTTGCTGCGTTTCCGGCCGATCATGATGACGACCATGGCGGCCCTGTTCGGTGCCCTGCCGCTCGCCGTGGGTTTCGGCACGGGGGCCGAACTGCGCCGGCCTCTTGGGCTGACGATCGTTGGCGGCCTGATCATGAGCCAAGCCCTGACGCTTTACACGACCCCGATTGTGTACCTCTATCTCGATCGTTTCCGTCTCTGGTGGGCACAGCTACGGGGACGGCGGCTCCGCGAGACGGTTGCACCAACTCCATGACGGATCGGGGACCGGGCGCGGGCGACGTGACCCACACGGCAGGGGACTGTCGATAAACACGAGCCACACCCTTCGGCCCCACCAGAAGGCTACTTCGGGAATCCTTTGAACACCTGGTCGACCATCGCACTCAAGCCGGCGTCTTCGAAGGCGCTTCGCGCTCCCGACATATTTGCCCACAGAATCTCTCCGGTGGTGCCGTCGACCAGGGCCACGCGTAACAATGCCCCCTCCGTTGGTTGGACGATGACGGCACCGCCCCGGGTTGGCCGCCGCGATCAGCACCGACACGGCGATATCTTTGGCGATCTTACCGTCGGACTTCCTGAGCGCATTCATCCGCCCCACCACCGGCGCATCGGCACCGGCCTGATCCGCAATGGGAATCACGTCGGTTCCAAGTGTGTCGCGGTAGTTCTCCACATCCGACTTGGACATTTCGGCCACGCGAAACATCTGGGCGTCCGCACGCACGAGGGCGCTCTGCAGTTGGGTGGTCTGAAAGCGCAAATCGGGCAGCGGATGGTTGTCGCCCTTGAACACAACCTCGACGACCTCAACGGTCGGTGGCACGACGGCGACCGTCGAGATCTGCGCCCGTCGGTGCGGTCGCAGCAAGAAACAGCGAGGCCGCCGGCAGCGCCGATCAACTCGCGCTGGAGTCGATTGACGGCCGCCGGCCCGCTCGAGGAGTTCGGATCCGCGCTGCCTTACGGGCGGCCGGACCGTGGTGTCCGCGTCGGCGGCACGCACGAGGAAGCGCAGTTCGCGGCGTTGCTCGCGCAGCCCTGCACGTCCGATTTCAGTCTGTCGCTGCACGACTGCACGCAGGTGGTAAATGCCTGCCGATCCTGCTGACAAGTTGAGGACGTGGGGTTGTCTTTGCACTCGTTGAATGCGGTTTGGAGCGCTGGGGCGCAGCTCTCCCGGCATGTTTGAGCGGCGGACCGTGCCTGGCCAAGACAGCTCTGGCCGTCCTTGGCACACTGCGACGCACACGCCGGGTCTTTCGGTGCCGCTCCCGATTCCGCAGGCGGACAGAGCTTCAGGCAGCTCACGGCGTCGGTGCGACAGGTGCTGAGCTCCGAAACCAGCGGACCGGTGCAGTCTTTGAGGCACGTGAGCAGCTCGTCACGTGCGGTTTCGCAAGCGCCTGAGGGAGAGCCCTCGCCAACGCACGCAGAGTGAACCGTTGCCCGCTGCGCACTGCACGTTGTCTCGGCACAGCCGCGATAGTCGCCGCGCGCGGCACTCGAGCATGCCCGGAAACCCTGACGACATTTCAGGGCGCATACGCGCTGCGGGCCTGGAGTCGGTGTGGCGCTCTGGGCGTGAGCCGAGACGGCAAAAACCAAGCTCATCGCCATGCCTCCGAGCAACGAAACCTTCCATGTCGTCCTCAACATCTCGACTTTCTCCTGATTCTCCCTAGCCGACCACGCGTCTTGCCCAGATCTTTCTCAGCGTGCGCCGCGCCCGTAGTGCTCGCCAATGTGCTCGGCGCGGCGCATCTCCTCGCCGCGGCTGTGCGGATCATCCTTCTGCGCAGCTGGAATTTGGCCTGTGGCTCTCTTCAGTACGGTACAACGGCCTTCGATATTATTGCGGGCCGCCGACCCGTGTCCCTTACGACACTTCGTTCACGAACCCACGTAAGCACCACCCAGGCCCGTGCCACACGCCGCGCCCTTGTTATGATGCGGAATTGCACTCGGTGCTGTCAATGAGGCACCCCTGTTATGGTATCGATATGACACTCGCTCGGGGGCTTCGAGCCTGTCGTATCCTAACACAAGATGGAAATGATTGCCCATGATCCCGTAGGCTATTCCCACTTCAAATCGGCTGTCGCTCAAGGAAACGCCGGTAAAGATTCAGCGTTTCCTGCGCCACCCTGGACCACGTGAAGCGAGGGCGGAGCCGACCACTGCGTTCGATGAATCGCGCTCTCAAGTCTGTCGATGCGAGGCATCCCTGAATGGCAGATGCGATCGAGTCAGGCCTCAAGGGATCGAAGAAGATTGCACAGGACTGGGCGAGTTCGCGGAAAGGCGGGATATCGGAGCAAAGAATGGGGGTACCGCACGCGATGGCTTCGACAATAGGTAACCCGAAACCTTCGTGGAGGCTAGGTAAGATAAGCGCGGTGGCGTTGGCGTAGAGATTCGCCAGCTCGGCATCGGTCACATGCCGAACAAAACGCGCGGTCTGCTGCGTGCTGCTAACGAATGGCAATTGGTCATAACCCCACTCTTCACTCCCTGCGAAGACGAGCTCAACCTCGGTTCCGCGTTCCCGCAAGAGCGTGATTGCCTCCCAAAGGCGTTCCAGGTTCTTGTTGGGTCCTGCGCCTCCTACGCACAGAAAGTATCCGTGGCTTGAAGGACGGCCGCTGGTGCGGACAGGGTGATGGAACACATCGGCAGCGGCTTCATGAATGACGGTAATCTCCGACCCGGAAAGCGTCCCCTCCCTGAGAACCTCATCTTTGGTGGCCTGCGAGACCGCGATGATCCCACAGCGATGCGTCTTGATCAGTTCCAGCGCTTTGCGGGTGGCGGCAGCGTAGTGCGGTTTGTAAGGCGTCGGTGAGAGGGGCGCGATGTCGTGAATGGTGACCACCGTGGGAGAGTGAACCCCGGGTTGGACGAATCGCGTCAAACTGTGAATGAGGTCAACGCTGCCGACAAAATCGTCCGGCGGTCCGGCCCCGGCACACGTCCAGAAAGCGTCGGGGGCATCCGGCTGATACGGGGTGGTGACGCTGCTCAATCGGTTGATGCCCGCGATGCTGCCTTGAAACTCGGATGCGGCGTCACTTGTCGGGAGCAGGACGATCACCTCGATCGCTTCTTCTCTTGCCAGGGCCGCGGCGAGTTCGGACGCGTACCGTCCCCAGCCGCGGCGGTTTCCCAGGGCAACGCGCGCGTCGAGGCAAATTGTGAGCCGTCCGGCGGTCATGTGGAGACCAACTCCCGCAATTCCCCGAGCCTCAGTCGGGCGTGCTCAATTCCTTCCGCTGCGGAAGCGAAGACCCTTTCTTCGCCCGCATTCAAATCGATCCACGCCCCCTGCGCGCGGGCGGATGCCAGATAGAAATCGAGCCTTCGGGCGACGCGTCCATAGAGGGCCCGCCGAGCCTCCGGCGTTGTTGCCGTGCGCCAGTTGTTTTTCAAGGAGAGCAGGGCATTGTGAGCGGACCGCAGTGCGCACATGCAGTGCGTTGGCCCCACGGTCTGCCAAGCCAGCCGCACGGGTGCGCCAAGCGAAACGCTTGCATCGGCCAAGAGAGCGCCCTCAAAAGGAAACACGCGCAGCCACGTGCCGACGGCCGATTGCGGCAGCAGAACCGGAAATGCAAAGGAGGGAAACAGGGCATCCAGGGGGCCCTTCGGTACGCCCACGGAAGCAATGCGTCGTTCGAGCGTGCAGCAGAGGGCGGAGAGACGCTCGAAATCGTCGAAAGGCAGCGCGTCGGGAAACGCGACGAGCACGCTGAGGTTCCGCGACTGCGCATCGGCCGGGCCGATCGCTACCGACGCGCCGACGTTTTCCAATTCCCTCGCATGGGGAAGGAGGGTACGGGCTTTTGTCTCCAGCACGTGCCTGACGGGGCCGGCGAGGCCGCAGACGTCGATTGCAGCGGCCGGCTTGGCCACAGGGAGTCGGCTGCAACACTTCCCGACACGCAACAACACAGCATGCAGGTGGCGTAGTTCGGTGCCGCTGGGAATCTCTGGATCCGGAGAGTCAAGCGTGAGTCGCTTCTGCAATTTCTTCAAGCTGTGGTGAAGCGCCGTCCTGCCCACATAGCTGGGATGATGTTGATAGCGGTAGAATCTGGGGAGCAGGTGAAGCAGCAAGCGGAACAGGCAGTCCCGCATCCGAGCAAGTTCGTCGCGCCGCGGGTAGTCCGATGCGAGTCTGCCGAGCGTTCCTTGCAGAGTTGCGTCCGACGAGGGCAAGCGATCAAAAGACACGCGGTAATCTTTTCCCTGCGCGGTGGGGCCCCGACCCAGGCGCCAGTAGTGCTCGAACTCCTCCGTATCCATGATTTCCACTTCGCCCAGGATCGGGATGAATCGCTTGAGCAGGTAGTACCGGCGCCAAAAGCGCGCGAGGAACGCCGCGGTTCGTGCACTGTCCCAAGGTGGGTGCAAAACGGAAAGATCGATGTCACTCATCCCTGGTTCGTAGCCATGCCGGCGGGCGTCGACCCGCGTCAGCATCGCCACGTCCCGGGTCGCCGACCCGAACGCGTAACGCAATATCTCCGTGACGTCCCGATAGGCACACTGGTAGAGGTCACCGAGAAGGGGCAGTGACCTGGTGCGAAGTACAAATGTGCGCGCGAGTGCAACGACCATGCTGCTCCTTG
Organism: Deltaproteobacteria bacterium; assembly: GCA_017860575.1. Lineage (GTDB taxonomy): Bacteria > Desulfobacterota > Binatia > HRBIN30 > HRBIN30 > JAGDMS01. The sequence goes on from JAGDMS010000189.1 coordinate 9,839, forward strand.
ACCCCGACGGACGGATAAAAAGCACGGGGAGCACGGGTGACGCAACGCGGATCGCGTGTCAGAGCGTTGCGCCTGCGGCGCTCCCGCATTCGGTTCTGTCGGCTTCCGGCGGCAGCATCGGCCAGGGACTCCCGTGGGCGGCCGGAGTGGCGCTGGCCTGCCCGGATCGTCGGGTGATCGCCTTCGAAGCGGACGGCAGCGGCATGTACACCCTCCAGGCCCTCTGGACCATGGCGCCTGAGAGCCTCGATATCACGGTCATCATCTGCGCCAATCGCCAGTACCGCATCCTGCAGGTCGAT
>JAGDMS010000190.1 GCA_017860575.1 Deltaproteobacteria bacterium
GACCGAGGTGGGCAACTACGAAACGTTCAATTCCCGGCTGACCTTCAACGCGCCGCTGGTGGGTAAGAACGGCTTCGTCCAGTCCGACGCGTTGGGGGTCATCAGCCTGCGGGAGACCGTCGGCTACAAGTCGCACGACGGTTATTTCACCAACGGGCTGCCTGCCGGCGCCCCGGCCCAGCCCGGGGTAGGCGGCGGCAGTGAATACAACAACCTCAATCGCCTGTACAACATGACTGCTCTGCGGTGGCAGCCCACCAAAGACGTCACGTTGGACTACTGGTTCGAATACCACCGGTACAACAACAGCTCGATGGCGAACCCGCTCACCTATATCTATCCGGGGTCCCTGGCTGACAGCATGTACAGGCTTCCCAGCGGGATTCTCATCCCGAATCCTGTTTTCCCGGGCGGCGCGGGCCCGTACATCCAGAAGAACCGTCCGGATTCGACCCCCGCCAACGCCCTGCTCAAGCGTGACGGTACCCTGCACCGTATGGGCGATTCCGGCCGCGGCATCATGCACAACCTCACCTTGGCGTGGGATCTGGGTGAGGTCGGGCCGCTCGGCAAGGTCACCGTGAAGGCGATAGGATCGTATCGCAGCATCTACGCCGACACCCGTAACGACTTCGATGGCACGCCACTGCATATCATCGACATCATGCAGATGAGCGACATTCAGCACTGGAGCGGCGAACTGCAGTGGCTCGGCACTGCGCCGCGCTTTCACTATGTCCTCGGCATGTACTACTTCGGCGAGTATGCGATGCAGGACGAGGACCAGACCTACTTCTTCGCCCCGGTGCCCAGCAAGAACTACATTAAGACCAAGTCGTACGCACCGTACGGACAGGCGACCTATACGCCGCCGATTCTCAACGACAAGCTGAGCCTTACGGCGGGCCTCCGCTTCACGCAAGAGCAGGTCCATTTGGACCACATGTTTTTCGCCCCCGGTGCTGAATTCAGTGTCTCCAAAGGCAAGGCCTTTGGCGGCATACACGGCACCGGCGCCCCTGGCATCTCGCCCATGGGCGACATCTCCTACCAGTGGACGGACGAGGTGATGAGCTATTTCCGGGTCAGCCGCGGATTCCGAGGCGGCGGCTTCACGCCGACGGCCCCGACACCGTTCTTCACCACACCGTTCGATCCCGAGAAACTGCTGGCCTACGAGCTGGGCTTCAAAACGCAATGGTTCGACAACCGGCTGCGCTTCAATGCCGACGGCTTTTACAGTGATTACTCCGACCTGCAGGAAACCGTGTTCCGGGCAAGTCCAGGCCTTGGGGCATATTCCGTTGTCGGCAATGTCGAGAGCGCCGAGGTCTGGGGAATGGAGGCCGAGGGAGCAGCGGTACCGGTGCGCGGCGTCGAGGCAACCGTGGGCTACAGCTTCATCGCGCCGAAGTACTTGAAGTGGGAGGATCAGAGGTTCGATGCCGCCGGCAATCCGATTTTTGATCCTTCGGGCAAGCCGGTTCTTGAAGACGTCTCGGATCATCGGGCATTTCCGCACCTCCCGCACCATCAGTTCTCAGCCGGGTTGACCTACACGGCGCCGCCGACCACGCACGGTACCTTCTCCGCGCATCTCGATGTGTATTGGCAGGACAAAGTCGTGTTCATCACCAACAACGAGACTCCGGGTGCCCAGGCCGACGAGGGCTGGGCGTACGCGTTGGTCAATGGGCAGCTGCGGTTCGCCGACATTCCGCTGCAGAAAGGGAGCCTCGACCTGGCCGTATACGGCCGCAACCTGTTCGACCGGAAGTACCGGACCTACGGGATCGACTGGACGAATGCGATCGGCGTGGCAAACAATAACTACGGCAACCCGCGGACCTTTGGTCTCCAAATCGGGTACAACTTCACCGCGGGAGAAGCCGCGCCGCCGCCACCGCCCGTAGCCCAGGCCGCACCGCCGCCACCACCGCCGGCAAAGAAGAAGATCGTGCTGCGCAGCGTCCATTTTGACTTCGACAAGGCGACGCCTCGACGAGGCGATCCAGGTGCTGAAGCAAGAAGGCAGCGTCGACATCGTGGTCGAAGGGCATACCGACAGTGTCGGTACCGATCACTACAACCTCGGACTATCCCGCCGGCGCGCGGACACCGTGCGCACCTACCTGGTGGACCACGGCATCGCGCGGTCACGGATCACGGCCGAGGGAATGGGCGAGTCGAAGCCGGTGGCGTCCAACGAGACCGCCGACGGCCGCGCGCAGAACCGCCGTGTGGAATTGCACGTCAAGTAAAGCCTCGCGGTAACTTGCTTTCGCTGGGGCGCAGCGTGGCTGCGCCCCAGCCCGCACCACCTGGCTGATCGCAGCTCCAACACCGCGAGGAGGATGCTGGTGAGCTTTCAGGGTAAGGTCGCTGTGGTCACGGGTGGCGGCTCGGGAATCGGGCGGGCCACCGCGCTGGCATTTGCGCAGACCGGAGCGCTCACGCTCGTTGCGGACATTGCCAGAGTAGCGGGTGAAGAGACCGCTCACCTGATTGAGCGAGCGGGCGGGAAAGCCCTCTTCGTGAAAACAGACGTCACCTGCACTGAGGAGGTCGACGCCATGGTCGTGGCCGCCGTGCGAGAATTCGGACGCCTGGACTGTGCCTTCAATAACGCGGGCGTGGTCAACAGGGACAACATCCCGCTCGCCGAAACGTCCGAAGCCGAATGGGATCGTATCGTCGATGTCGATCTCAAGGGCGTCTGGCGTTGTATGCGGGCCGAATGCCGGCAGATGGCCCAGCAGCAGACCGGTGCGATCGTGAACACGTCTTCCATCATGGGGAAAGTCGGTGGTCCTGGGCTGGCCGCCTACTGTGCGGCGAAGGCAGGAGTCATCGGGCTGACCAAATCCGCGGCGCTGGACTATGCCGGGCTCGGCGTCCGCATCAACGCAATTTGCCCCGGCGGGATCAGTACCCCGATGACTGTGGATGCGAGTCCGACAGTCACGGAGAAGATGGCGCTGCTGGTCGCTGCCACGCCGCTGGGCAGGATGGGCGAGGCGAGCGAGATCGCCGATGCCGTGATCTGGCTGTGCTCGGAGCAGGCGTCGTTCATCACCGGACAAGCCATTGCCATCGACGGCGGCTACGGTGTGTGCTGAAGTCGGATGCGCGCCGCGATCCTCTGGGATGACCGAGCCTTGTTGGACGTGCGCGACGATGTGGCCGTCGTCGGACTCGGGGCGCGCGACGTTCGTCTGCAGGTCGTCGCCAGCGGCATCTGTCATACGGACCTCTCGGTGCAGAACGGCACCATCCCGCACGCGCGCCCCTGCGTCCTCGGCCATGAGGCCGCGGGCATTGTCGTCGAGGTCGGCGCGGGGGTGAACGATGTCACCCCGGGCGATCATGTCATCGTCGCCTCGGTACCGATGTGCGGGAAGTGCGCCGACTGCGTGGCGGGACGGCCGAATCTTTGCCGGTCGGTGCAGGCACCGACGCCGCGGCACTTTGCCGTCGCTGGACAACACGTTCCTGGTGTCTTTGGGTCGGGAAGCTTTGCCGAGGAGATGATCGTCTCCGCTGATGCCGTCGTTCCCGTCGCCGCCGACCTGCCGCTGGATCTCGCGTGTTTGATCGGCTGCGGGGTGATGACCGGGGTCGGCGCCGCGATCAACTCGGCACGGATCGCTCCGGGGTCCTCGGTGGTCGTCTTCGGCCTGGGGGGTGTCGGCATGGCGGCGATTCAAGGGGCTCGGATTGCTGGCGCGGCCGAGATTCTTGCCGTTGATCCACAAGCAACGAAACACGCGATCGCCCGGAGACTCGGCGCTAGCCTGGCGGTGACCCCGGCGGAGTTGGCAGACACCATACGCGCGCTCACGGGCGGCCACGGCTTCGATTACGCCTTGGAGTGTGTCGGAAGTGGTGCAGTCATCCGCCAGGCGTTCGATGCCACGCGACGTGGGGGGACGACGGTCGTGGTTGGTGTCGGCCGGAGTGACGACATCGTTCCCTTCAGCGCATACGAGCTATTTTACAGCGAGAAACTCCTGCGCGGCTCGATGTACGGAGGCGCCAATATCCACAGGGACTTCGATCGCCTTGTGAAACTGTGGCGCTGTGGAAAGCTGGATCTCGACACGCTGATCAGCAGGCGATTCTCGCTGGAGGAGATCAATGCGGCGTTTGAGGTCGTCGCGTCGGGAGAGGCGATCCGCTGCGTGATTCAACTGGCGCCCGCCGGCGCCTAGCGGGGCCATGGCGAAGTTCGCTGTCGCGCCGAACGGCGGCACGAACGGCAGCACGGCTGCCCTCGTCTTTTGCTGAGGGATTTTCTGTGCAAGAAGAGCGGAAACCAGGAGGGACGCATGAGCGAGAATAACAATGTCACGCGGCGTGACGTGTTGAAGCTCGGGGGGATCGCCCTCGCCGGAACGATGGCACTCGGCGCCGGTGGTTCCGGGTCGCGCCAGGCGGGAGGCGTCATGAGCTTCGAGGAGTACACAAAGTACGACGGTCTCGGCCTGGCGGAACTCGTGCGCAAGGGTGAGGTGACGTCCGAAGAGTTGCTGGATGTGGCTCTGAAGCGGCTCGATGCGGTCAACCCCCGCCTCAACGCCGTCGTGGTTCGGTTTCCCGAACGGGCGCGCAGCCAAATCGAGGCTGGCCTGCCAGCCGGTCCGTTCCGCGGCGTGCCGTTCTTGCTCAAGGATCTCCACGCCTACCTGAAAGGCACGGTTACGACGAATGGGTCCCGCCTCTTTCGCGATCGGGTCGACCAGGAGGACAGCGAGTTAGTCGACCGCTATCTGCGGGCCGGCCTGGTGATCTTCGGTAAGGGCGCGAGTCCGGAGTTCGGCCTGACGCCGAGCACCGAGTCTGTGCTGAACGGGCCAACGCACAATCCGTGGAATCTCGGTCACACCGCCGGCGGCTCTTCGGGTGGGTGCGCCGCGGCGGTGGCGGCCGGCATCGTTCCCTGGGCGCACGCCAGCGACGGCGGCGGGTCGATTCGGATTCCCGCGTCGTGCTGCGGATTGTTCGGCTTGAAGCCGTCACGCCACCGCGTGCCCGTCGGTCCCCCGCTGAGCGGAGAAGGCTGGGCGGGGCTCTCCTGCCACCATGCCGTGACCCGCTCGGTGCGCGACAGCGCGGCCCTGCTCGATGCCACCTGCGCTCCGGTCTTCGGCAGCACCTACCTGGCGCCGCCGCCGGAGCGGCCGTTCCTGGCCGAGGTCGGCGCGGCGCCGGGGACGGTGCGCATCGCCTACATCCGGCACCGGTTCGGCGGTGGCGACATCGACCCCGAATGCACGCGTGCCGCCGAGTCGGCGGCGCAACTCTGCCGCGAGCTGGGGCATCGCGTCGAAGAGGCCACGCCTAACATCGACTTCCAGGAACTGAGCAAAGCCATGGGCATGGTGATCATCCCGACAAACATCGCCCGCACCATTGACGCGCGCGCGGTGGAACTGGGGCGGGCCGCCAGCGAAAACGATGTCGAGCCGGTCACGTGGGGCATCTACCAGATGGGGAAGCAGGTGAGCGGGCGCGACTACGAGTCGGCACGCGCCGTGCTCTTTCACGCCGGCTGCGCCATGGCGGAGTTCCAACGCGACTGGGATCAAGGCGTTCGGTGACGCCGCCCAGCGCTTCGTGCCGTTCACCCCGGTCTTCAACGGCACCGGACAACCATCGATGTCGGTGCCGCTGCACTGGACGCGCGCCGGGCTGCCGGTGGGAGTAATGTTCACGGGCCGCTACGGCGAGGAAGCCACGCTGCTGCGTCTGGCGGCGCAACTCGAACAGGCCCGGCCCTGGGCCGGCCGCCGGCCAAAGCTGTGAGTGGCTGCCGCTCGCACTAGGAGTACTGCGCGATGTCCGCGGAGCGCTTTGAAATCGCCGTACCGGAACAAAAGCTCGACGACCTGCGCCGCCGCCTGCGGGCGGTGAACTGGCCGCCGGACCTAGCCAATGATGACTGGCGCTACGGCGCGAACGGCGCCTACTTGCGCGCGCTGACCGACTACTGGCTGCGCGGTTACGACTGGCGCGCGCAAGAAAAGGAGATGAACGCCTTCGCGCACTACCGGGTGCGGCTCGACGGCATCCCCATCCATTTTCTGCACGTCCGCGGCCGCGGGCCGGCACCGATGCCGCTCATCCTGACGCACGGCTGGCCGTGGACGTTCTGGGATTTCCGCTACGTGATCGGCCCGCTCAGCGACCCGGCAGCGCACGGGGGGGATCCCGCCGACGCCTTCGATGTCGTCGTGCCGTCGTTGCCCGGCTACGCCTTCTCGACGCCGCTAGAGACGACCGGCATCAACTGGTGGCGTACTGCGGACCTGTGGGTGCAATTGATGCGTGACGTCCTCGGCTACGCCCGTTTCGCCGCCCACGGTGGCGATTGGGGGGCGCTGGTCACCAACCAGCTCGGCCACAAATACGAACGCGAACTCATCGGTATCCATCTCAGCAATGCCTTCGCCTTGCCCGTCTTTCCGGGCGACCGGCCGTGGTCGATCGATCACGTGGTCGCCGCCGCGCAGAGCACCGAACAGCGTGCCAAGGCGGTGCAGTGGGAGCGCAAGTTTGCGAGCCACATCGCCGTGCATCTGCTGGGTCCGCAGACGTTGTCGTACGCGCTGCATGATTCACCAGTCGGTCTGTGCGCATGGATTCTCGAACGCCGACGGGCCTGGAGCGATTGTGGCGGCGATGTGGAGCGGCGATTCTCGAAAGACCACCTGCTCACCACGATGATGCTCTACTGGCTCACCGACAGCATGGCCAGCGCTTTGCGCTACTACTACGAAGCGGCGGCCAACCCTTGGGCGCCGTCGCACGACCGCATGCCGGTTGTGGGCGTCCCCACCGGTTTCAGCCTGTTCGAGCCGGACCTGGCGCCGGTGCCGGTCGACTGGACGGCAAGTTTCTTCAACCGCGTACTGCTTCGCGTCTACAGTGCGGGAGGCCACTTCGCCGCCGCCGAGGAGCCCGCGGTGATCGTCAAGGACATCCGCGATACCTTCCGCCCGCTACGGGGGGCGGTACAGCAGTAATTACAGCAACTCACGAATCGGATCGCACCCGTCCCACTCCCGCGCCGCTTGCGCCACGATCTCCATCGCCGGATAAATGTGCGGCTGCTGCACGTCCGCGATTTCGTACATCAGTCCACCGGGAACGGTGTCCGTGGCGCAATAGACAAATCGGAGTCCGACAACCGGGACCGTTCCCTCGTGAGCGATTGCCGTGCCGCCGGCCCGTAGCGTCTGCAGCACCGCATCGTATTCCTCGCGCGTCAACCACGATGAGACGTGCTGCACCCCTTCGCGTCCGGCATTGAGGAATTCCCGGTAGGGACTCGGCCGCTCGTCGTGCTGCGCGATCAGCTCGATCTGCACATCGCCCGAGTTGGCAATGGCGAGACTCAGGACCGGTGGCGGCGATAGCTGGCCGCGGTACCGGTACTCTTCGAAGGTGACCTGGCGTTGAACGAAGAACGGCCCGATTCCCATGGTCTGCGTCCAGTACTGCAGCGCCCGATCGAGATCACGTACGACGTAGCCCAGTTGGCGGATGGGTCCGAACAAGCGGCTCATGCTACACGCCCCTGCGACGACCGGTCTTGACTCGGTCACATCGACGCTGCCGCATCGGTGCTCCGCGCAACTCGCTACGCCTCTCCGGGAGGAACGGGCTCGTAGTACGGAATGCGCGTGTAGCCCTCCGGCACCGGTAGGCCTACCTGTTCCATCATCGGGTGCACGATCTCGGGCGCGATCGCGAGATCGAGACACGCCGGTCTGCCGGACGCGGCGGCGCGCTGCATGGCCGGGCCGATCTCCTCCGGCCGGTCGACCCGCTCCGCATACAACCCGAACGCCGCCGCAATCTGATCGTAGCGGGTGTCGGGCAGATCGACGATGACGCGCGTGTCGGTGCCGTAGATGGCCTGCTGCCCGTGGAGGGACATGCCCCATCCCAGGTTGTTGAACACCACCGTCGTGATCGGCAGACGGTGCCGTACCATGGTGTTGAATTCCGGCAGATGAAATCCGAGGGCCCCGTCACCGCTGACCAACACGACACGGGCTTCCGGCCGCGCGACCTGCGCCCCGATGGCGAAGCCGGGGCCGATGCCGAGCCCGCCCATCATCCCGCAGCCAAACCAGGAGCGCGGGCGGTGCGCCCTGGCGAAGAAGGCCATCCACGCGCTCACTTCGCCGCCGTCATACACGGTGATCGTCTCCGGGCCCAACGATTCGATCACCGCCTTCGCCGCGAAGTACGGGTGCAACCGGCCTGAGGGCGTGACCGGCTCGGCTCCGGCATACAGAAACGCGTGCGCGCCCTGGGCGACCTTGGTGGCGTCGTTCCACGCAGCCCAGCTCGGCCAGCCCTTGCGACTGGCCGCCAGGGCGCGGACGAACTCGGCGACGTCCGCGCGCACGGCAAGATCGACGGACCCGATCCGTCCCGGCTCCACGCCGTCGACGTCGACCTGAATGACTCGTGCGGCCGCCGGAATCATGGAGTTCGACCTGCTCCCGAGCATGAGGCCCCGCCGCGCACCGAGCAGCAGTACTACGTCAGGCGCCTGCCCCATCATCGACAACGTCGCCAATTCGGCGCTGTTGCCCAACAGGCACGGATGGCCCTGCGGGAGTACGCCGTAGCCCCAGGAGGAGACGACAACGGGAATCTTCGTGTGCTCGACGAATGCTTGCAGCGCGTCCGCCATGCCCGGGGAGACGGCGGCGCCGCCACCGATAACGATCAGCGGATGCTCCGCGCTGGCGAGCAAGTCGCCCGCGACGGCCAGGGCATGCGCCGATGGCCCGGGCGGCTCCGGTTGGACCAGCGTCGGCGTGGTTGCCGTGGCTTCTTCGACCGGACGGGAAAGGACGTCGATGGGAAACTCGAGCAATACCGGACCGCGCACGCCCGCTGTGGCATGCCGGATCGCCAGGGCAATCAGGTCCGGAATGCGTGAAGCCGTTGTCACCCGGTGCGCCCACCGCGTGACCGCGGAGGCGGCGGCGAGCTGATCGAAGTTGCCCTGTAGCACGTTCAACTCCGCTTCACGCAGCGGCGGCGAGCTGGTCAGCAGGAGCATCGGGATCCGGTCCACGTAGGCGTTCGCGAGCGCGGAGAAGACGTTGGTGAAGCCCGGCCCGGCCGTGGCAAACGCCACGCCAATGCCGCCGGTGGCGCGAGCATAACCCTCGGCCGCGTTCCCCGCCGCCGCCTCGTGCCGGGTATCGACCAGCGTAATGCCGTGGCGCGCCATGCTGGTGATGATCGGGTCGAGGTGCCCGCCGTGGATGCCGAACGCATGTCGCACACCGGCAGCCGCCAGTGTCCGTGCCACCAGTTCTCCGCCGTGAGTTGTCGCCATCTTCAAATCCTCCGAAAGGTTGAATGCGCTCGCCGCCCTAGTTGCCAGCCGCCGCGATCTGGCCGAGCACATCCGGATAGCGGCCGATGTGCCCGCCGCCGTCAACCAGGTAGAGACTGCCTGACACGAAGCTGCTGTCCTCGGACGCGAGGAACAGCGCAACGTTGGCGATCTCGTGAGGCTCCGCGAACCGGCCCACCGTCGTGTTCGCAACGTAGGATTCCACAACGCTAGGGAAGAACCACATCGGCTCAGTCGCCTTGGTGCGCACCAGGCCGGGGGCAATGGCATTGCAACGAATCTTGTGCGGACCGAGTTCGAGCGCGGCAACTTCGGTCAACATTGCGACGCCGGCCTTCGCCGCACAGTACGCGCTCATGCCTCGACCCGCCTGGATGGCATTGAGGCTCGCCATGTTGATGATCGTACCACCGCCCGCGGCCATCATTGCCTTGGCTGCATGCTTGATCGTCAGAAAGACGCCCGTCAGACAGAGGTCGATGATGCGCTGCCAATCCTCGATCTGCTGGTCGACAATCAGGACGCCATTTCCGCCCCCCGCGTTGGCCACGGCGATGTCGAGGCGGCCGAAACGTTCCACGGCGAGCGTGACCAGCGCCTGCTGATCCGCCTCGCAGGTCACATCGCAGCGCAGCGTCAGGCAATTCTCGAGACCGGCGAGGCCCTCCTCGTCGATGTCGCCGGCAACGACCTTGGCCCCTTCGCGTACGAAACGGTCCACGATCGCCCGGCCGATGCCGGATGCCGCCCCGGTCACGAGGGCAACCTTGTTCGCCAGACGACTCATCAACGAAGCTCCTACGATGTTGGTTGCGCGCGCTTGACGGCCCGAGCATTAGTCGGTTGCCCTGGGTTTGTCCAGGGTGAGCGGCGTCACGCGACCCGATGGCTACCGCTCAGGGCGAGTTCCTTTGCTTTGACATAGTTGGGTTTGCCGCTGGGTGTGCGCGGCACCTCCGCGACGATGTGCAACTCCCGCGGCACCTTGTAGCCGGCGATGTGCTTGCGCGCCTCTTGCTGCAGCGACGCCAGGGTGAGCGGCTGGTTGCCTCGCGTCGCGATCACGGCCGTCACTTTGTTGCCCCAACGTTCATCCGGAGTGCCGACCACCAACGCATCCAAAACGTCCGGATGCGCCTTGATCGCCTGCTCCACTTCCTCCGGGAAGACCTTTTCGCCACCCGATTCGATGCAATTGGAGCCGCGGCCAAACACGGTCATCGTGCTGCCGTCCTCTTCCAGGGTGGCGGCATCGCCCGTCAGGATCCACTGCTTGCCGTCCGCCTCGACAAAGGTCTTGGCCGTCTTTTCCGGGTCCTTGTAGTAGCCGATCGGGATGTGTCCGGAACGCGCAAGGATTCCGGTTTCTCCTGGACGGGCACGACGCAGCCTACCGTTGTCGTCGACCAGAACATCGAGAAACTCGCTCTGCATCATGCGGCCCAACCCGGAGGCGGACGGGTCACGCGGGGCCACCGGCCCCGTCGCCCCGGACTCTGATGAGCCGAACGAGTTGTAGACGAAGACGTTGGGGAGGAGTGTGCGGAAGCGCTCCTGCTTTGCCTCCGAGAACACCGCGCCTCCCGACCCGACATTGAAGAGCGCACTCAGGTTCCAGCGCCCCGGATGCGTCTCCAGGGCTTCCAGCAGCGGAACCGCCATGGCGTCACCGACGATGGACACGGCGTTCACCTGTTCCTTCTCGACGAGATCCCACACTTGTTCGCCGATCAGATGCCGGTGCGGATTGAGTACGACCTTGTTGCCGGCGAGCAGCTGGATCATGGCATACCACCAGCACGCTCCGTGCATCAGCGGTGCCAGTGGCATGCCTGCGATCGGCTGCGGCGAAATTCGGGACACGATATCGTCCGGCTTTTGGCAGGGACCGTCCGCGGACATCATCCCGCCGCCGCCGAGGGCGGCGAAGAAGATGGCCTTGTGCGGCCACAGCACGCCCTTGGGCATGCCGGTGGTTCCCCCGGTGTAGAGGATGAAGAGGTCATCGTCGGAGCGTTCGCCGAAATCCCGCTCGGCGCTCTGGCCGGCGAGCGCCTGCTCGTATTCGATCGCGCCGATGGACTGGGGATCCGTAGCCGAACCGTCCTCGACGGAAATGAAGGTGTGCAAGCGTGAGGCGACGCTGGCGTGGACTTCGGCAATGTGGGGGACGAATTCGCGGTGGTGGATACAGGCGACCATGTCGGCGTTGTCGAACATGTATTCCAACTCATCGCGGACGTAGCGGTAGTTGACGTTGACCGGCACCGCGCGCAGCTTGAAGCAGGCAAGGACGCCCTCGAGATACTCGTTGCAGTTGTAGAGGTAGAGTCCGACATGCTGTCCGGGGCGAACGCCGCGGGAGCGCAGGAAGTGCGCCAGTTGGCTGGCACGTGTGTCGAGTTCGCGGTACGTCGCGCGCTGTTCGGCGCACACGAGCGCGGTCCGATCCGGCACCGCGTCGGTCACCATTTCCAAAAGATCCGCGATGTTGAAATGCTTTGCTGACGGCATCGTCCTCGCTCCTTACGGCAACTGGCGGATGTGCCTCTAGCAAACGCCCGCTCCCCGGCAAAGGGGCGGCCCGGGAGGTGGGGCGTGCGTTGACGTACCGCGGGATCGATGCTCAGTATGGATCTATGCGTCACGCACCTTGGGTCGTTGTTGTCGTCCTGCTGACCGCGTGCAACCACGGCCCGGCGTCGCTGCCGGCGAACGAGCGTCCCGTGCCGCGTGATCTGAGCGCCCAGGCGCGCGCGGAGTACCGCCACCTGCCGGTGCAGGGGGCCCCGAATTTTCGCGACCTGGGCGGCTACCGCACTAGCGACGGCCGCACGGTGAAGTGGGGCATGCTGTATCGGTCCGACGCGTTGGATAAACTCACCGTTGAGGACCAGCGCTATCTCGATCGTCTCGGGTTAGCCCGGATTGTCGACTTTCGCTCCACCGGCGAGGTCAAGGATGCGCCGGACAAGCTGCCCCCCGACCTGGCGCAGCGCCTGGTGAAGCTGCCAATCGAGGCGGTAGGTGTGAACGTGCGAGAGCTGTTGCAGCGGATCAATAGCGGGCACGTGGAGGGGCTCAACGTCAACGATCTCTTGCTGACCGGCAACGCCGCGCTGGCGCGCGACCACACGGCCGTTTACAGCACCTGGCTCCACGGCTTGGCTGAACCCGACGGCGCCCCGGCCGTGTTCCACTGTACGGGGGGCAAAGACCGGACCGGTTTGGCCTCCGCCATCGTTCTGCTGGCCTTGGGTGTCCCCAAGGACGTGGTGATGCAGGATTACGTCGCCAGCAATGCATATCTGTCCGACAAGAACCGGGCGATCGAATGGCGCGTGCGCATCTTCTCCTTCTTCCGTACCGACCCCACATTCCTACGGCCGTTGCTCAACGTGGAGCCGCGCTACCTGAACGCGGCGTTCGACGCCATGGAAAAGGATTACGGCTCCATCGACAACTACCTGCGCCAGGCGTTGGGTGCGGACGACGCGTTTCGGGCCGCACTGCGCGAGCGCTTCCTGGACCCGCAAGCCGCTTCCTGACCGGAACGTGCACCGTTCCAATGCTGGTTGAATCGTCGATAAATGCGAAGGCGTGCTTCGACAAGCTCAGCACGAGCGGTCTCAGAGTCCATTTCATAAGATCTTTGCCGCTCACCCTGAGCTTGTCGAAGGGTGTGCCCGGAGAGACCCGACAATCCCTGTTCGCGAGGGAGGGAACATGAAGGTCAAAGCCGCGATTGCCTGGGAACCCCAGCGGCCGCTGGTCATCGACCAGATCGACCTCGACGGCCCCAAAGCCGGTGAGTGCCTGGTGCGTTTGGTGGCGACGGGCGTGTGCCATACCGACGCCTACACCATGAGTGGACGCGATCCCTCTGGGTTGTTTCCGTCAGTGCTGGGACACGAGGGCGGCGGCATCGTCGAAGAGTGCGGCCCGGGGGTGACTACGCTACGGGCGGGCGACCACGTCATCCCGCTGTACATTCCGGAATGCCGCAACTGCAAGTTCTGTCTCAGCGGCAAAACCAATCTGTGTGGGACGTTGCTCGCCACGCAAGGCAAGGGGCTGATGCCTGACGGGACCAGCCGCCTGTCGCACAAGGGCCGCATGCTGCATCACTACATGGGCACCTCTACCTTCGCGGAGTACACCGTCGTTCCTGAGATCGCGCTGGCGAAGATCCGTGCGGACGCGCCGCTGGAAAAGGTCTGCCTGCTCGGTTGCGGTGTGACGACCGGCATCGGTGCGGTGCTGAACACCGCGAAGGTGCATCCGGGTGCGACCGTCGCGGTGTTTGGTTTGGGCGGGATCGGCCTGTCGGTGGTGCAGGGTGCGGTGATGGCGGGCGCGGCACGCATCTTCGGCATCGACACCAACCCCGCCAAGTTCACTTTGGCCAGGCAGCTCGGTGCCACCGACTGTCTCAACCCCAGCGACGTTCCGAGCATCGCCGAGGCGGTGATCGAGGTGACCGACGGCGGTGTGGACTTTTCCTTCGAGTGCATCGGCAACGTTGAGGTGATGGGCCAGGCGCTGGCCTGCGCGCACAAGGGATGGGGGCAATCGATCATCATCGGGGTGGCCGGGGCCGGTGAGGAGATTCACGCCCGGCCGTTCCTGCTGGTGACCGGACGCAGTTGGCGCGGCACCGCTTTCGGCGGCACCCGCGGCCGCACGCAACTGCCCCAGTACGTTGATTGGTACCTCAATGGCCGCATCAAGCTCGACGAGTACGTCACGCACACCATGCCGCTCGACGACATCAATCGCGCCTTCGACCTCATGCATGCAGGGAAGAGCATCCGCAGCGTCGTGCGCTACGATCGTGCGTGAACGCACGCGGCGGGCGTGCGAACTCGATCAAGATTGACTATCGTTCCTCGGCATGAACGAAGCCACAGACCAGGCATTACCAGTCGCCGCGGAATCTTCAGGGGCGGAAATCGCCTACCGTATCGGCAATGCGCTCTATCTGAACATCACCAACGCCTGCACGCTTGCCTGCGGGTTTTGTCCGAAGACGCAAGGCGATTACACGGTGAAAGGGCACCAGTTGCACCTGTCGCACCAGCCGAGTTTCGAAGAGGTCGTGGAAGCCATCGGCGACCCGACCATGTACGAGGAGGTGGTGTTCTGCGGTTACGGCGAACCCACGCTACGCCTCGCGTTGCTGAAACGGGTGGCGGCGTGGCTCAAAGAGCGCGGCGTGCGGGTGCGGCTGAACACGGATGGCCTGGCCAACCTGGTCCACCGCCGCAACGTGGTGCTTGAGCTGCGCGGATTGGTGGACACTGTCTCCGTCAGCCTGAACGCGCAGAACGAGGCGCTCTACAACGAGCACTGCCAGCCCAGCCGCGCGGGGGCCTATGCCGCTTGCAAAGCGTTTATTCGCGCAGCCGTCGCGCAATTGCCGGAGGTCGTGGTTACTGCGCTGGACGGCTTGCCGGGCGTCGACATCGAGGAATGCCGGCGCATCGCCGAACAGGAACTCGGTGCGCGCTTCCGTCGTCGCGTGTACGGCCTGGTCGGGTAGCGCAGCGGCAATAAAGCCTTCCCGTTTCTGAGAATGACTTCAGGAGGTCAGCACCCTCCAGCGTTCCAACCGGAAGCCGCCCGCATGCGGCATGCGCTCGGCATGCTTTTCGCTGACTGCGCCGATGCAGAGCGTTGGGAAGTGGTCCGGGCGCGTAGGCCAGGGAGGCGGACGGCAACAGTCCGCATGCGCAATGGGGGCCTCACCTGCTTCGCGCACCACTGAGGGCCGCGTCCCTTCGCGTGAGGGAAGGCCGTTCACGTGGCGAGGTTTCTGTCGGCAGTGCGATTCTCTCTCAAGTCTGCGGTTCGGCATGCGAACGACGCCGACTTCCGGATAGACAGCACGCGACGCCGGCATTCTTGTGCGACACTGTTGCTCGCCCTCAGCCTAGCTCTCCCGGCTCGTGCAATCGATTATCCCTCAGACTGCTGCTATGTGCACTATGGTCCTGGGTGCGACACGCCGTCGTGCGAGTCTTGCGTCTGCCAAGTCGACTGGACCTGCTGCGACCCCTACACCAACTGGGGGGTTCATTGCCTGCGGCCAACTATAGACCAATGCAAAGACGTCTGCCCGCAGTGTTTGTCGGCGACGGTAACACCCGGAGCGTCTCCGAGTCCCACTCCCACCGCCTCGAACCCCCCGACTCGAACGCCGAGCGTGACACCCAGTATTACGCCGAGTAGAACCCCCACACGGACCGCGACG
>JAGDMS010000191.1 GCA_017860575.1 Deltaproteobacteria bacterium
GTCCTTGTAGTCGCTGAAGAACCCGTCCGCATTCAAGCGCAGCCGGTTGTCGAACCACTGCGACTTGAAGCCCAATTCATACTGCAGCAGCTTTTCCGGGCCGAAAGCCTCGTTTAACCTAAACTGGTCGATGTTGGTGGCCGTCCCGTTGAACCCGCCGCCCTTGAATCCGCGGGCGACCCGAAAATAGGTCATCAAGTTGTCCATCCACTGGAAGGCGACGTTGCCCATCGGCGATATCCCATCCGCATCATTAAACGCTGTGCCCGCGCGGGCCGTCCAGTTCGCCGCCGGGGTCCTGGGGAACTGCGTTCCACGGTCTATGTGGACCTGCTCGGCCGTGTAGCGGATGCCCCCTGTAATGCTAAGCCTGTCGCTGAGGATCGGGGGCGTCCAGGTCAATTGACCGAACGGCGCATAGGACTTGGTCTTGGGCGTGGCTTGATACACGCTGGCGTTACCGAAGAACGCCTGGGACTGGTCGAGGTCGCTGTATTCCCCGTAATAGTATGCGCCGAGGATGTAGTTGACGCGTGGCGCCGTCCCCACCCATTGCAGTTCTTCGCTCCAATGCTGAACGTTCAAGGTCGAGGCGAAATCCGCCAGGTGGATGGGGCTGCCATCGATGTCCGTGTCGCTCTGGTGGGTGAACGAGCGATATTCCGAAATGGACTTCAGGGTCACTTTGCCCAATGGCCCCACCTCGCCGAGGTCCCAGGCGCCGGTCAGGATGTGCATGCGATGGTTGCCGTCGTCTTTCAGCCGGTGGTTGCACTGGGCCAAGGGCTCGCCCCTGACGCACGGGGAGTTGTTGCCGATCGCATCGACGCGGCCCGGGCGCACGTAGGGCGTCAGATCAAAGGCAGGAATTCTCCCCGACACGTTCGAACCCGGATAAATGAAGGTCAGCTGGGCCGCGCGCGGGCTATCGCGATAGCGATGGTATTCGAGGCTGTAATCGACGGTGATGTTTTTGGTCGGCTGCCAGCGCAGCGAGGTCATGCTGAAAATGCGGTTGAGGTTGTCGAAACTGCTGCTGCCACTCGCGCGCGTCGAGGTCGGCGACTGGTTGTCGAAGTAGCCGTCGCGGTGCTTGTACGCGACATTCTGCCGAAGGTTCAAGGTACCGAGGGCGTCTGACTCCATGAATCCGTTCTTGCCGATCAACGGGACATTGAGCATGACCCGCTGATTGTACGTGTTGAAATTCCCGACCTGAACGGAAGCGGAAACGGCGCGTTCTTCCGTGGGCTTCCTCGAAACGAAGTTGACCGCGCCGCCGATCGTGTTGCGCCCGAACAGAGTGCCTTGCGGTCCGCGCAGCACCTCGACGCGTTCGAGGTCTTCGACATCGATGTTGGAACCCTGTCCCTGCGCGATGTACACGCCGTCGACGTACAAGCCAACGGCCGGTTGAAACACCGGGTTGGTGTTGCCTTGGGCAACGCCACGCATGGTGATCACCGTACCGGACTGGGTGGTGGTCTGCGGAGACACCCGGAGGTTTGGTACGGTTTCACCGAGAGTGACGACATTCGTCACCCCTTTTTCCGCCAGCACAGCGCCACTGAACGCCGTGACCGAGATCGGCGTCTCTTGAATGTTCTCCTCGCGCGTCGGCGCGGTGACTGTGATCTCCTCGATCTCCACACCTGCCGCCGGCGCTTTTTGCCCCTTGGCAGCTTGCGCCCGGCCTGTCGCTGGCACGAGCAGGTTAAACGCCACGACGCCAATCAACATTGACGTTTGAATTGTTCTCATGGTCCCCCCCCTGAAATTTGGTCACGCCTCCCCGGTATGCGAGTTTCCGGTGACGATCCCCGTCGCGGCAACGCCCTGCTGCGACGATCATCCCACAGATTGACTGCACGCACGCATCCGAGGCCTCGCGGGGTACCACAGCGTCGAGAATATATCAAGTGGAACATTGTCCGGACGCTTGCCGCGACGCGTGCGTAGGAGGGTACGCTTCGAGGTGGCGCGCGCTAACGCCCAACGCCGCGCGCCTTGGCGGCGCGGCGCGGGGTGCCCGGCGCGGCGGTCAGCGGCTGCCCCAGCACGCCGGCGAAGCCAATGGCCACCAGTTCCACCAGGGTGTTGATGTAGTCCGTCGATACCCGCCGGCCGCCACCACCGCGGCGCACGATGCGGGATTCACTGTTGCCCAACATCAGCATCACGATGCTGAAAGCGATACGCCAGGCCATTTCGAGCAGGGGCTTGGGGACATCCGGGAGCGCCCAGCGCACAAAGCGGTCGATGCGCTCGTCCAGCCCGCGTGGGCCGGCGTTCAGCCGACTCAAGCGCGGATCCTGTGCCAATACCAACTGCGCCAGGAGACGCAGCCAGCGGGCGCCCCCAACCGGGTCGCGAGTCAACAGTTCGCAGTAGGGGATGGTGGCCAAGCGCACCAAGCCCGCCGCACTCGGGGGTGTTCCCTCCGCCTCCATCGCATCGATCAGCTCGCGCGCACGTCGCGCCACCGCCCGGCCACGGCGCAGGATCACCGCCTCGAGCAATCGGTCCTTGGTGCCGAAATGGTAGTGAACGGCCACCGGCGCGAGACCGGCCGCCGCATTGATCGAACGGATCGACACGCCCTCGATGCCTTCGGTCGCAAACAGCTTCTCCGCCGCATCCATGAGCGCCTCGCGCGTCTCGGCGCTGTCGTACGGTGGACGGCCCGGCCCACGGCGGCGGTTGCGGGGCGACAATGTGCGTTTCACGCTCGGACTAGTAGCTTTTTCTATCAGCTGAATCAATTAGCAAATTCGTTTTGGAGTTACCTTACCCACATTGCCGGTCACCACGACGCGCCGGCCCACCTGTCGCCTGAGGACTCTGCCGTTCGCCGCTTCCACTCGACTCCGCCTTCTGGGATACTGCCGCCAAACCGACAGTAGAGGTGCCGACATGAGCACAGCACTCCAATTCAACGGACGGGTCGCATTGGTAACAGGCGCGGGGGCCGGGATCGGACGGGCGTCGGCGCGCGCCTTTGCAGCCGCCGGCGCCGCGGTGGCGGTCGTCGATATCGATGCCGGCCTCGGTGAGGAGACCGTGACCCTCATTCGCCAGACCGGGGGCACCGCGGCACGCTTCTTTCCTTGCGACGTATCCGACGAGCAACAGGTCGCCGGACTCGTCCGTGCGGTGGCAGACACCTACGGCCGGCTCGA
This sequence comes from Deltaproteobacteria bacterium, assembly GCA_017860575.1. GTDB lineage: Bacteria > Desulfobacterota > Binatia > HRBIN30 > HRBIN30 > JAGDMS01. The sequence continues at coordinate 3,180 of JAGDMS010000191.1, forward strand.
CTTTGCTCACAACAACGCAGGCATCTCGCCCGTCACCGGGAATACGGCGAACTGTCCGAAAGCGTTGTGGGATAGGATCATCGCCGTCAATCTCACGGGCGTGTGGCTGGGAATGAAGTACGAGATCCCGGCGATGATCGCTGCCGGCGGCGGCGCCATTGTGAACACCTCCTCCGGTGTCGGACTGAAGGCGTTTCCAAACCAGCCGGCGTACGTCGCCAGCAAACACGGCGTCGTCGGCCTCACCAAAACCGCGGCGCTCGAGTTTGCCACTGCCGGCATCCGCGTCAACGCCATTTGCCCGGGAGCAACGCTGACGCCGATGGTGGAAACCAAAGCGCGCGCCGGCGCCTACACGATCGAGGGCATGGCGTCCATGTGCCCGATGAAGCGGATTGCTGACCCGGACGAAATTGCGCAGGTCGCTGTGTGGCTGTGTTCGGCCGGCGCATCGTTCGTCAACGGCGCGATCCTCCCAGTCGACGGCGGAATACTCGCCGGCTAGGCCGACGCATCGACTCGATCAGCCGACGCGACCGTACCAGCCAGTCCCAGGGATATCGCCGTACCACTAATGTCCGGTCGTGTCCAGTTGAAACTTGACACGATTCTGGATCCGTGCCAAACTCCGTCGCGTCGAGGAAAGGCAGTGAGGATGCGCGCACTTTGGATAGCGGTCAAGAGTCGAACGGATCACGCAACGCCCCTGGTTACGATTGTCGCGCTCGCGCTGGCGAGCACCGCGGCAATAGCACAGCCAACCGTGGCGCTCGAGTTGGAAGGGGTCCGCTTCGCGCCGACTGTTGACGCAGGTGGCGCGCGGTTCGATCTCAACTGTGTCGGGCTGTTGCGATATAAGGTGTTCATCAAAGCCTCCGTTGCCGCGTTCTACCTGGGAGCGGGCGTAGCGCCGGAAGATGCCCTCGCGGACGTGCCCAAGCGTCTCGAACTGCACTACTTCTGGAGCATTGGCAGCACCGATTTCGCCAAAGCGGCGGATCGGCTTGTGCGCGAAAATGTCGACAGCAAGACGCTGGAGCAGTTGGGCCCGCGGATCGCGCAGATCAACGGGCTGTACGAGGACATACGACCGGGGGATCGATATGCGCTCACCTACGTGCCGGGGGTGGGAACCGAGTTGGCGTTGAACGGTCACCGCAAGGGGATGATTCCAGGCGCGGATTTCGCCGACGCATATTTCCGCATCTGGCTCGGCGAGCGGCCGCTCGACACGGCGCTGCGAGACCGGCTGCTCGGGTGTGAAAGCCTGGCGGGCCGCACGGCCGACACACCCGTGTCGTAACCCGGCGCGCCGGCCATGAGCGGTGACTGCCACGCGACGCAGGCCAGATACGCAAATGAGGTCAACAATGCATACGCAGAAACGCACGATGCTGTGGGTCAACGTTCTCGGCGGCACTGCCGTCCTGGCGAGCTATGCACACGGCTTCCTGACGCATCCGCAGACAAGTGGGGCGTTGTGGGGCGGTGTCCCTGACTGGCTGCGGCCCCTCTACACGCTCTCCATGCTGCTCGCCGCGGCGGGGTATTTGCTGTTCACGTGGTTCCTGCATTTCCGCGTCGACCCCGGACAGGTGCGCATCGCCGGCCGTTTCGGCTTCGGCTGTATCAACGCCCTATACGCGCTCGTTCTCATTCCCTCCGCCCTGTGGATGCCGCTCACCTTTTTGGTGATCGACGGTTGGACTGGCACCCTGTGGTTCGCGATCCGCGCGGTGCTGGCGATGGTGGGCTTGGGATCCCTCGGGATGTTGGCCGCGCTGCTCACGCTCACCCCGCGGCGCCCGAAGATGCCCTACTGCCTCGCCGTGGTGGGGGCGCTGGCATTCTGCGTGCAAACCGCAGTGCTCGACGCCTGCGTATGGCCCGCGTTCTTTCCGCTTCCAAGGTGAACGTCGTGGCCACCGTACCGTCGTCATCGAGTCCGTAGGACTCGACAACGTTGTAGGCATCTTTCTCCAGGAAGATGGGAATGTGGGCGATAACGTACTAGTCGCCCATGAAGTGGTGCACATCCACGTGCGCCACGGTCAGGATGGGCGGCCGCCGCGCAGCGCAGCCGCCGAAGATGACGGCGCTGAGGGCGAGGCCGAGCGCGAATTTGCCGTGCATGGCGTTGCTCCGTCAGCGGCGATCTGTCGCCACAACGGGCCGGCCCGGCCGGCCGGGGAAGAAAGCGTTGGTGCGTGCCACGTAGTCGCGATACGCCGGCCGCCGTTCACCGATGTCCTGCTCGAGCAACGCGACCCCGGAGACGCGCAGCAGCAGGAACGTCATCAGCAGCGGCGCGACTACGGTCCACCAGCCTCCCGCGGCAAGCCCGAGCAGGTACAGGCCCCACCACACGCAGCATTCCCCGAAGTAGTTGGGATGGCGCGTGTAACGCCACAGTCCACGGTCCATCACCTGCCCACGGCTCGCCGGCTGCGCTTTGAAGCGCGCGAGCTGCCAGTCGGACACGGCTTCGAAGCCCCAGCCGAAACACCACAGCGCCACACCGATCGCGTCGATTGCGCCCAGGGGCGGTGCGCCGGCGATGGCGGCGAGCAGCGGCACTGAGATCACCCAGGCAAGCAATCCCTGCAAGCCGAAGACCAGGTAGAGACTGGTGACGGCGAAATTCGGCGCGTGCCGCCGTCGCATCGTCTGGTAGCGGCGGTCTTCGGGTTCGCCCCAATTGCGCCAGCTGAGATAGCCCGCGAGCCGCACGGCCCAGAGGCTGACGAGGGTCACCACGATGGTGGTGCGCGGGCCTGGGTGCGGCACCGTTGCGGCATACGTCACCGCGGCGGCCACAAACAGCAACGGCCAGAGGCTGTCGACGACGCTCACGTCGCGTTTGACCAGGCTGAAGAGCCAGGTGACGAACGCGGCCGCGAGGATGACGGCCAGCGAGGCAAGCAGGCTGGTGAACGGGACCATCCGCGTTTCCGTCCAGGCCTCAACGCCTCCGGTGCCCGGCAAGGGGCTGGAACAGATAGTGCGCCACCCACCACTCCTGGCCTTGGGCATACCCGAACATTTCGGCGCAGGCCATGAAAAAAATGCGCCAGCGCATCCACCACTGTCGTGCGGCGTCCGCACCGTAGGTCTGCTCGAGTATCGGCCAGACCACCGCGCGGCGCTGATCCATGGCGGCCAGCCAGGCATTGGCGGTCTTCTCGTAGTGCTGGCCATTCCAGCGCCAGCGGTGCACCAGCCGCAGGTGCTCCTGGAAGCGGAGCGGCAACTCGTCGCTCGGCATGATGCCGCCCGAGAAAAAATGGCGGCTCATCCAGTCGGACGGACCGCTGTCGATAAACGCATAGGGGACCGCTCGGTGCACGAAGATATGCAAGAAGAAGCGCCCACCGGGGTCGAGCCAGCCATGGATGCGCTCGAACAACGCGTGATAGTTCCGCATGTGCTCGAACATTTCGACCGACAGCACGCGGTCGAAGGTGCGCGCGGTGTCGAAGCGGTTCATGTCCTCGGTGATTATCTCAATGTTGCGCAGCTTGCGCTCCGCCGCTTGCGCCAGGATGTAGGCGCGCTGCGAACGCGAGTTGGATACGGCGGTCACCTGACTGGTGGGGTAATGCTCTGCCATCCAGAGGGTGAGCGAACCCCAGCCGCAGCCGAGTTCGAGGATCCGCAGGCCGTCCCGCAGGCCGGCCCGTTCGCAGGTGATGGCGAGGGCCGCATCCTCGGCCGCGTCGAGGGTGTTGATGCCATCTCCCCAGAAACAACAGCTGTACTTGCGGTGGTTGCCGAGCACGGCACTGAAGAAGGCCGCAGGCACCTCGTAGTGCTGCTCGTTAGCCTTCTCCGGCACCGGTGCAACCGGGGCAGCGTTCATCTCCGACACGAACCGCTCGGTGGCCTTGGCCGCGGCTTCCGTGTCGCGGAGCGGAAGCTGGCGCACGCGCTCCCGCAGCAAGCGGCGGATGCCCCAACGGAGCACGGCATCGGGCAACAGGCCCTGTTCAGCCCACCGAATTGCAAAAGAGGTGGCCGTTTCCATCGTCAGCAAGCTCGCGCCGGCGGACAGGACAGCATAAACACCGCATCCCTCCTGAGAGTGTCTCAAAACTCCGCAGCCACGGAGGGCTGCCGCCACTGGTTTTAATGAACACAGGAGGAATTCCTCGGTGGCTGCAGGCCTCCGTGCCTGCAGCATTGGTTTTGAGACAGCATCCTGGTCCGCACGTTTACAACTCGATCTGCGCTCCCAGCTCGATGACGCGGTTGGGAGGGAGTTCGAAATACGCCGTCGCCGAAGGGGCATTGCGCGCCAGCACCGCGTAGAGCCGTTTGCGCCACCGGGCCATGCGGGAGCGGCCGGACGGCAGCAGCGTTTCGCGGCCCAGCATGAACGTCGTCGAGAATGGGTCGATCGCCAGACCCTGCGCGCGGCACAGCGCGAACACGCGGCTGATCCGGGGTGTTTCTATGAACCCGAAATGGGCCAGCACGCGGTAAAAACCCTGCCCGAGATCGCTGATTTCCACGCGTTCCTGGTCGCTCACTTCGGGGCGCTTCTCCGAGATGATGGACAGCAACACGACGCGACGGTGCAAGGTTCGGTTGTGTTTGAAGTGATGGAGGAGAACCGGCGGGACGCCGGCGGGGGTGGAGGTCATCACCACCGCCGTGCCGTCCACCCGGTACGGTTGCCGGCCGGCCACGTCCTGCAGGAACACGTCGATCGGGAGGCTTGCCTCGGCCAGCAAACGGCCCAACTCGGTGCGTCCCCGCTTCCAGGTGGTCAGGACGGTGAAGACACTGATCCCGACCACAAGCGGGAACCAGCCGCCCTCGACGACCTTGGGAAGATTGGCGGTGAAAAAGGAGAGGTCGAACAGCAGAAAGATGGCGATGCCGACTGCCGCTTTCGCGGCCGACCAGTGCCAGCGTTCGCGGGTCAGGACGTAAAACAGGATTGTCGTGACCGTCATCGTGCCCGTGACGGCAATGCCGTATGCGCCGGCCAGGTTGCTGGAACTCTTGAAGCCCAGCACGAGCAACACACACGTCACCATCAATACCCAATTGATCTCGGGCATGTAGATCTGGCCCGCGGCGGTGCCCGACGTGTGAATGATCGAAAAGCGTGGCGCATAGCCCAACTGCACCGCCTGCTGGGTGAGCGAAAACGCGCCGGAGATCAACGCTTGCGAGGCAATGATGGTGGCCACGGTCGACAGGGCCACCAGCGGGTAGAGTCCCCACCCGGGCGCCAGTTGGTAAAAGGGATTGGTGACCGTTGTTCCCGCGGCCAGGAGCAGCGCGCCCTGCCCGAAGTAGTTGAGCAGCAGCGCGGGGAATGCCACCGCGTACCAGGCCAGCCGAATCGGCCGCGGACCGAAATGTCCCATGTCCGCGTACAGCGCCTCGCACCCTGTGACGCACAGCACCACGGCCCCAAGCGCGAGAAAGGCCTTGATGCCGTGTTCCGCGAAAAAGCGGAGCGCGTGCACCGGGTTTACCGCGGAGAACACCGAGACGTCGTGCGCGTGCTGCGTCAGGATGGCCGCCAGTCCGAGCCCGCCGATGGTGACAAACCAGACGCACATCGCCGGACCAAACACGGCGCCGATACCCGCCGTCCCTCTGCGTTGCACGACGAACAACAGGATCAGGATGGCAACGGAGCTCGGCACGATGAACGGCTCGAACGTGTGGGTGGCCACCCGCAGGCCCTCCACTGCGGAAAGCACCGAGATTGCCGGTGTGATAACCCCGTCACCGTACAGCAGCGCCGCACCAAACAGTCCGATCAGGATCAAGCGGTTGCGTCCTGCCCCCTGCGATCCTCCCCTGCCGATCAGCGCCAGCAGGGCGAGAATACCACCTTCGCCTTCGTTGTCGGCACGCATCAGGAACATGAGGTACTTGATCGACACCACCACCGTCAGCGACCAGAAGACCAACGATAGGATCCCGAGCACATTCGGGGCGGTGATGGGAAGGGCGTGTTCGCCGATGAAACATTCGCGCAGCGCGTACAATGGCGAGGTGCCGATGTCCCCATAGACCACGCCGAGCGCGGCCACTGCCATCGGCAGGAGCGGACCCGCCGGGTGACCGTGGGGCAGCTCGGTTACCCGCGCACCAGCGGCGGACGCCGGTCCTCCGGTACTCCCGCTTTCCTGTCCCCCTGCCTGTACGCTCATCAACCCACTTTGTGACGCGGTGTCCTCGCGGTCGTTGCCGCAATTGTCGTTTCCTTTGCCGGGGCGGCTGCCGCGGCACCGGTGCGCTCTCCCGTTACCGGAAATCGGGTTATGAGCGCAACAGCCACGCCACGCAGGCGTAGAGCGGGGAGAGCACCAGCAGGGCGATGCCCGCATAGGCCAGGAAGCCGGGCATCACGACCCGGGTTGGCCCCGCACCCTCCGCAACCGCCTTCACCAGGAGATTCGGGCCGTTCCCAATGTACGTATTGGCGCCCATGAGCACCGCACCGACACTCACCGCCGCCAGCAGGTCCGGCGCGCCGGCGGCCAGCGCTCCAAGGTTGGAGTCGAAACCGGCCCGTGCCGCCGCAAGACTGGCAAAGACGAGATAGGTCGGCGCGTTGTCCAGCACACTCGACAGTGCACCGCTCATCAAAAAGAGCCCCACCGGTTCGCCGACGGGAAGGCGTGGCGCAATCTGCTCCAAAAAGCGGATGGCGGGACCCATGGTGACAAAGATGCCGCAGAAGAGGATAGCGACCTCCTTGAGCGGACCGTAGTGGAAGCTGTTGTCGTCACGCACGTCGTCCGGCGTCAGGACGAGGGAGAGGGCAATGATGCCGCCGAACGCCACCTCGCGCCACGGACTGGGGACACCCGCGGCGGCCAGGGCGACAATCCCGCCGGCGAGGAGCAGATTGACGCGCCCGCGCACCACGAACGGCGTCGCGTGGGCCGTATCGAGTGCCAGATCCGC
>JAGDMS010000407.1 GCA_017860575.1 Deltaproteobacteria bacterium
AGTCGTAAGGTCGCCGTTGGGCCCTGCGGTCTGCGCTTCGGCATCGAGATTGAGGAGACCGAGGACCCGCACTTCTTCGGAGTGACAGTGCCGGACATCCTTGGGTGCACCGCGACCGGACGTTCGATTGAAGATGCCATCAACAAGGCGCGAGAGGCTATCGACCTGCATCTGCAATACCTCGCCGAAGAAGGACTGCCACTGCCGCCGGTGTGTCGACCGATCGAGATCCGGATCATGGCGCGCCGCGTCGGTGCGGCGGCCTAAGGGGCCTGGTTCGCCCCACCATTCGGTGCGCATGGGAGCGAACGAGCCCGCTTCCGCACAACCACAGGGCTTGGCCGGGCTGCGCCTCGTCGCGTTCGAGAGCCGGCGGGCGCAGGAGATGGCCGAATTGATCCGCCGCCACGGCGGCGAGCCCATCATCGCCCCGTCGGTACAGGAGGTGCCGCTCAGTGACAACCCGGCAGCCTTCGAACTCCTCAAACGCCTGGAACAAGACGCCATCGATATCGTGGTGCTGCTGACCGGCGTTGGGCTGCGGACATTGGCGGAAATGGTCGCGGCCGAATGGCCGCGGGCACGGCTTGCCGCGGCCCTGGCGCGGGCCACGTTGGTGGTGCGGGGGAACAAACCCGCCGCCGCGCTGCGGGACCTCGGGTTGCAGCCGGGCCTGCTCGTGCCCGAGCCCAACACCTGGCGCGAGGTCCTGACGACGCTCGACGCCCGGTTGCCGGTCGCTGGGAAACGGCTCGCGGTGCTGGAGTACGGCGTTCCCAACCAGGAACTGATCGCTGCACTCCTGGGGCGCGGCGCTGACGTGCTGCGGGTGCCGGTCTATCGTTGGGCCTTGCCGGATGACGTCGGTCCGCTCCGTGCCGCCCTCCAGCAGCTGTGCGCCGGACAGGTCGATGTCGCCCTGTTCACCAGCGCGACCCAGGTCTATCACCTGCTCGAGTACGCCGCGACCGAAAAGCAGTCGGAACCGTTGCGGGCGGCCCTGGTCCGCGTGTTGATCGCTTCAATCGGCCCAATCTGTTCCGAGGCCTTGCGCCAGCACGGCCTGATTCCGGATCTCGAATCCGAGCACGGGAAAATGGGGCCGCTGGTCAGCATGGTGGCCCGTATGGGGCGAGCGGCGCTGGAACGGAAGCGATGCGCCACACACGGGGGACCGGTCGTGCCGCCGGCCGCCGCGCTGACGTCCCCCACTTGACCTGTCGACTGCCGTGACGTAGCTACAGGCCACTTTGAAAAACGCACCCTTTCTGAGAGCCTGCCGTCGCGAACCAACACCCTTCACGCCCATCTGGTTGATGCGGCAAGCGGGTCGGTACATGCCGGAATACCGTGCGGTCCGGGAACGTTACAGTTTCCTTGATCTGTGCAAAGATGCCGACGCGGCGGCGGATGTGACGGTGACGGCGGTCGAACGCCTTGGGGTCGATGCCGCCATCATTTTTGCGGACATTTTGCTCATCGTGGAGCCGATGGGTGTGGGGCTCGAGTTCACCAAGGGCGACGGGCCGGTGTTGCACCATCCCGTGCGCACAGCCGCCGACGTGGCGCGAATGCCGGAGGTCGATGCGCCGGCCGCCGTGCCGTTCGTGTACGATGCCGTACGCCAGGCAAAGGCGGCGCTGAAGGTGCCGCTGATCGGCTTCTCCGGGGCCCCGTTTACCCTGGCCTCCTACGTCATCGAAGGTGGCGGCTCGCGCAATTACATCCGCACCAAATCCTTGATGTACAGCGAGCCCGAAGCCTGGCACACGTTGCTCCGCCGGCTGACCACCGCCGTGGTGGGCTATCTCAACGCCCAGATCGCGGCGGGTGCGGATGCGGTCCAACTGTTCGACAGCTGGGTCGGGTGCTTGGCGCCGGACGACTACCGCCAGTTCGTCCTGCCGCACATGCAGACGCTGATTCGCGGCCTCACGCCCGGCGTGCCCGTGATTCACTTCGGCACCGGTACCTGCGGCTTGCTGGAGTTGATGCGCCAGGCCGGTGGGGACGTGATCGGGCTCGACTGGCACATCGAACTGGATGCCGGCTGGCAACGGGTCGGCCATGATGTCGCGGTCCAGGGCAATCTCGATCCGGTCGTGCTGTTTGGGCCGGTGGAGGAGATTCGCAGCCGGACCGTACGCATCCTGGAGCAGGCCCGCGGGCGTCACGGCCACATCTTCAACCTCGGACACGGCATCCTTCCCAACACGCCCGTCGATCACGTCATCGCACTGATCGACATGGTGCACGAACTCAGCAGCCGGTGAGGGCTCTTGAGCGCGCTTGCTGCACCGCCCTACGATTCCGTCCTCCTGATCGGTTTCGGTGGGCCGACGAACATGCGCGAGGTCCGGCCGTTTCTGGCAAACGTGCTGCGCGGGCGACCGGTACCACCGGAGCGTGTCGAGACCGTCGTGCACCATTACGAACTCATCGGCGGCAGATCGCCGTTCAACAAGTTGACGTTCCGTCAGGCGCGGGCGCTCGCCGCGCAGTTGCGCGCTGACGGCAAGCCGCTCCCGGTCTTCGTGGGCCTGCGGTGTTGGAGACCGTACCTGCACGAGACGCTGGAGCGCATGGTGGCCAAGGGGCGGCAGCGGGCCGTGGGGCTCATCATGGCGCCGCACCAGAGTGAGGCGAGTTCGGGCCGCTACGAACGGGAGGTCACGACCGCCCGTGAGCGGGTCGGCGCCGGCGCGCCGCTGGTCGACTACGTGGCCGACTGGCACGCCCACCCATTGTTCATCGAGGCCGTGAGCGATCACGTGCGGGCGGCCATGGAGCGGGTGCCCGCGGAGCGGCGGCAGGCGACTACGCTGGTGTTCTCCGCCCACAGCATCCCGACCGCGATGGCTGCCGCGTCGCCCTACGTGGAACAGATCACCAATTCAGCACGCCTGGTGGCCGCACGGCTGGCGCACGCGCACTGGTCGATCGCCTATCAGAGTCGCAGCGGGAGTCCCCGGGAACCGTGGCTCGGCCCGGACATCACCGAGGTCATTCCGCAGTTGGCCGCCGACGGTTGCCGCGCCCTAGTGGTGGTGCCGATCGGATTTGTTTGCGATCATGTGGAGGTGCTGTACGACCTTGACATCGAGGCGCGGCAGATCGCGGAGCAGGCGGGTATCTACTTCGCGCGGGCGGCGACGGTAAGTGATCATCCGGGGTTCATCCGCGCGCTGGCCGACATGGTGCGACAGCGCATTGCGGCGCCCGCCGCGGTGGGTGCGTAGCGCATGGCGGCACACGGCACACGACGGGTGGCGGTCATCGGCGGGGGCATCGCCGGCCTCGCGGCGGCACACCGGCTGGTGGAATTGAGTCGCGAACGCCAACAACCGATCGAACTCACGCTGCTCGAGGCCGGCACGCGGGTCGGCGGCGCGATCGGTACCGAGCGCACGGACGGTTTCGTGCTCGAGGCTGGACCCGATTCGTTCATTTCGGAGAAGCCATGGGCGATCAAGCTGTGCGAACGCATCGGCTTCACCCCGCGTCTGGTGGGCACCCGGGACGAGAACCGGCGCACCTACGTCGTGCACAACGGCCGGCTGCACTCGCTTCCGGATGGATTTCTGCTGTTGGCACCGACGCAGTTCTGGCCGCTCGTGGTGACGCGCCTGTTTACGTGGCCGGGAAAACTGCGCATGGCGATGGACCTGCTGTTACCGCGCGGCCCGCAGCGCAGCGACGAAAGCCTGGGATCCTTCGTGACCCGGCGTCTCGGCCGCGAAGCGCTGGAACGGGTGGCGCAACCCTTGGTCGGCGGGATCTACACGGCGGACCCGGACGACCTGAGCCTGGCGGCCACCATGCCGCGTTTTCTGGAAATGGAACGCAAGTTCCGCAGCATCATCTGGGCGATGTGG
>JAGDMS010000032.1 GCA_017860575.1 Deltaproteobacteria bacterium
ATCTGCCGCACGACAAGTGGAACACGGTGGGTGGTCTGGTGTTTGGCCTCACCGGCAGGATTCCCGCCCCGGGTGCGGCGGTGGCACTGGGCGGGTTTCGCTTCACGGTGGAGCGACTCCAGGGCCGGCGCATCGTCAGCGTACTCGTGGAGCCCCACGCGGTCCTCTCGCCTCAGTGATGTGGCCAGCGGCTGAACACTTCGTGCGCACGCGGTTGAAGGGCCGAGCCAGGGACGTTAGTGACAGAACATGACGATACCGCAGGCCAGCAAGAACATGGCATCCAAAGCACTCCGGCATGCGCGCCGGGTGATCGTTCTGGTTGTTGGCCTCACCGTGGTTCTCATCGGCGTCGCGATGCTGGTGCTGCCGGGCCCAGCGTTCGTGGTGATTCCGCTGGGCCTGGCGATCCTGGCGACGGAGTTCGTCTGGGCGCGGCACTTGCTCCATACGCTCCGGGATCGCGCGCAACGGACCGTGAACGGCATTCGGGGCCAAGGCAAGCCCTGAGCGCCCCGGCCTGGCTGTGGCGGTTGGCCCGCCCGCTTGCCAGGACACCGCGAAATGCTCTAGTCACGTCGCTCAGCGGAGGATCAACAGCTATGGCACGCGTGCAAGGCGGACTCGAACAGCTCATGCGGCTACGTGTGGCTACGCATCCCAACGACACCTGGCTCAAGTTCCGGGATACGGAGTACTCCTGGCAACAAACGCTCTCCAACATTCAACGTGCGGCAAACGGCCTGCTCGCGCTCGGCTTGCAGCCGGGGGACCGGGTCGCCATCATGATGGGGAACCGCCCGGAGTTCCTCTGGATCCATTTCGCCGTCGGCTTCATCGGCGCGCTCAGCGTGCCGGTGAACACCTCGCAGCGCGGCGCGACCCTTCAGCACATCCTGACCGATTCCGACTCGGCGGTCATCGTCTTCGACAACGCCCTTCGGGATGCGGTCTTGGCCGTTCGCGACCAGCTTCCGCACCTACGCGCAACGGTGGTGGCCGACGGGGCGGCCGGGGGCGGCGTCGACTGGACGCTGGATCGCCTCTTCGACCACCCGGACCGCGAACCGGAGGTCGACCTGAGCGAACCGACGGGCCCAATCGGAATGAGTTACACCTCCGGCACCACCGGTCCGCCGAAAGGTGTCGTGGCGACGGCTGCGCCCGACATGGCGCCGATGCTCACTGTCCTGCAGGCGCTCCAGATCCAGCCGGGCGAGACGATCTACACGCCGCTGCCACTCTTGCACGGGAACGCGCTCGGCATGTCCACCATCGGATCGATCGTTCTCGACGCCAAACTCGCGCTGGGCGAGCGGTTCAGCGCCTCGCGGTTCTGGGACGAGTGCCGCAAATACGGCGCGGTAGAATTCAACGCCCTCGGCGCCATGCTGCCCATCTTGATGAAGCAACCGCCGCGGCCGGACGATCGGGACAACCCGGTACGCGTCGTGCTCTCCGCCGCCTGCCCACCAAGCATCTGGCGAGAGTTCGAAACGCGCTTCGGCGTGCGCATCGTCGAGTTCTACGGCATGGTTGACTCGATCGGCTTCCTCTTGAACGATGCCGGCAAGGTCGGCTCCATGGGCAAGCCCATCGGAGGCGTCGACTTCCGCGTGTTCGACGACAACGACCAACCCTTACCACCCGGCAAGGTGGGCGAGTTGGTGTTCCGCCATCCCCAGGGACAGGTCACGCGCTACCACAAGCTCGATGCGGCGACGGCCGAGGCCTACCGCGGTGGCTGGTTCCACTCGGGCGATCTGGCGGAGATGGATGCCGAGGGATTCTTCTATTTCCGCGGCCGCAAGAAGGCGTCCATGAGGCGCCGCGGCGAAAACATCTCCGCCTGGGAGATCGAGTCTGTTCTCAACCAACACCCCGCCGTGCTCGAGTCGGCGGCGCACGCCGTGCCGTCCGAGCTCGGCGAGGACGAGGTGAAGGTCGCTGTGGTGTTGCGATCCGGCATCCAGCTCACCCCCGAAGCACTGCTCGACTTCTGCCAGGGTCGTATGGCCTATTACGCCGTGCCGCGGTACGTTGAGTTCATCGACGAGATTCCCAAGACCGCCACTCATCGGGTGCAATACGAAATTCTGCGCCAGCGCGGTGTCACGCCGCGGACCTGGGACCGGGAGAAGGCCGGCTACGAGGTAGCGCGGAAGTAGACGACCGTCACGCGCTACCGCAACCGGGCCGCGACCACTGCCCGCACCCAGGCGGCCAGACGCTCCCAGAGCGCGATGCGTGCCGGGAAAATGTGATGGCAGTGCCCGGCGGCGGGAATGACGAACAGGGTCACGTCGGGGCTCGACGGAAATTCGGCCGGCACCTTGTGTGGCGGGCCACAAATGTCTTGGTCGGCGATGCCGAGGAACAGCGGAACGTCGATCGCCTGCTGCTCCGGACCCACACTGCCCGCAATCATCGCGGTCAGCGCCGGAAGAGCGATCAGATTGGTGCCGGCAGCTTTCAGTGCGTCAATGGCGCGGCCATCCTGGCAGTCGCCGAAATAGACCATGTCCGCCACCGGGTTCGGGGTCAGGACCGGATATGGTTCATCGAAGCGCTGCCGCGCCAGTGACTCGATGTTTGCCCGAGTTCCAACGGGGTCGCTGTTGAACCGTGCCTCGTGCTCCGAGAGGAAACCGGGGAAACCGTTGCTGAACCCAAGGAGAGCAAGGCCATCGTAGCTGCGGTAATTGGCCTGTTGCACCACGGTCAATAAGCCCCCCATGGAGTGCCCGACACCTACCCTCACAATGTGCGGCAGCGCCGGCAATGCTTCGTACACGGCACCCGAGCGCAGTTCGTCGAGCAGCACTGTGAACGCGTGCGCGTTGGCGCGCGCAACGAGGTCGGGCGTAAGCGCGAAACCGTCGCGCGGACGGCTGCTCTCCCCTACCCCGAGATGGTCGAGTGCGACGACGATCAGGCCGAGGCCGGCAAGGTAGCTGCCGCAGCTGAACGTCGGCTCCACATCCACCGCCAGGTCGTAATAGGCTTTTGACAGCGCCCCGCCCGGCAGGCAGCACAGCACTATGGCGGGACTGCCGCAACGCCCCGGCGGTGGCAGGAAGATATCGGCTGCTACGATGTGCTCCCCACTGATCCCGACTGCGGGCGTTACGTCTATTCGTCGGCGCACCCGAACCACTCCGGATGGCCGCAACTCGAGCTGTGACGCCGGCGCCATTCTCAGTCGTCGCCCGGCACACCCAATTCGGGCCACCGACCCTGCACGAAGGTCTGACAGTTGCCCCAACCCACACCACCGCCGACCGGGTCGACCGCGCGGATCATGCAGTCCCTGAACTGGTTGATGCGGGCAACCGTGCTCGGGTCGGCACAGTTCGGAAAGTAGTCACCCGACACCTCCAGTGGGCCCCGCCAGCTGCCGTGGTAGCGCCCATCAAGACCCATATAAAGCCCGGCACCCAGGTGAAAACCGGTGTCGCTAATGGCGGCAATCTCGATCGGTCGTTCGGTGCCGTCGGGCATGGTGAAGACGAACCGGCCACCCAGCAAGCGCTTGTTCGATGGGTTGAAGCGGATCTCGGGCCGCAGCGAGGCGATGGGATCGCGATTGCCGTTAGGCGACTCGAAGTGACCCTGAAACTGGAAGTGGCTGAAGCCGGGGACACTGTACTTGAAGAAATAATGATGCAGGGCGTACCGGGAACCATCGGGGCGTTCGAAGAACAGCGGGTTCCAGATCGCGAGCAGCGCAGCGGTGCCGCGGAGCACTTCCGGCTCGATGTCAGTCAATGGCACCCCTACCTCTTGCCGTACCCCCCACGAATGATCACGTGTCGACACCCACGTGTCGGGCGTGATCGCCTGGCGCTTGCCCTCGACTTCGATCCAACCCGTCGCGGTGCCCGTCTGGTGATAGCGGATCTGGTCCGCCTGGCGCCGGAACCCGTGGACGTCTCGGCGGTCTTCCCGTCCCTCCAGAAAGGCCGGCACGATGCCCTCGAAGAGCACGTCAAACGCGATGGGCTGCACAGGGTTCGGTTCGAGCCAGACGTGGACCGACTGTAACGGCTTTGCGACGCGATAGTGGATCGGTCCGACGGACACCGTCTCCGGATCGGACGCGAGCGCACGGCTCGCACGCACGGTCCACTGCTCCACGCCACGCGACACGCCGGCGTAGGCATCCATCACGTTGCGGTTGACGTACTTTCCGAAGCCAAAGTCGAGCTGTAACGAGCCGTCGCGCGCCCCGGCCATGGCGCAGACCTTTTCGGCCCATGAGTAATCGCTCTGAGACACCGCTGCGAAGGTGTCGACGATCTGGTGGTTGAAACCCTCGTCCGAGGGAAGAAGCGGCCCGATGGTACCCGACATGGCAAACCTCCGATGCTGTTCGTGAGCCTCAGCCCTGCGTGGTCACCGGCCCCAAATACGTCCGAAACCATTCGATCGCCAGTGCGATAGCGGTCGCGCGGTGCGGCAGGTCGTAGATTTCATAGTGGGTAATATCCAGGATCTCGAGCCGCTTCGGCTGGCCGGCCGCTCTGTACAGATGTTCCATCTCACTGACCGGCGCCGCCGCATCGTAGCGCGCACCAATCAGCAAGAGCGGCCGCGGCGCAATCTGCCACACCACCCGTTCGGGCTCGTACTCCATAATGCGTTCCACCGCCTCGAGCGGCAGCTGCGTGGCCAAGCCCGGGAAGGCCTGCACTCCCGCAGCAAACGCCGCAACGGACTGTTCGTCGTTCATCATCATGCCGGGGTCGATCTGCATCGACACCCCCGTCTGCACGCGTTGCGCGGCGTCCGCAGCCAGCATCTGCCGCATCGCCTCCGCCTGCTCCGGGCCGGCTTTCTCCCGCATGATCCGCGGCAAGCTGCCAAAACCCACCTGCCCGACGACGCACCGCGGTCGCGCGTCGATTCCCGCCGTTTGGATCACGTTTGCGCAGCCGAAGCTGGTGCCCCACAAGCCCATGCGTTCCGGGTCGACCCCCGGCTGCACGCCGAGAAATGTGATGGCGTTGCGAATATCCTCGACCTGGTCCTGCGGCACCAGGCGGCCGCGCGCCCCGTCGCTTTCCCCGAAACCCCGGTAATCGAACGTCAGCACCGCGAAGCCGGCGGCGCAGAAGGCCTCGGCGAAGGGCGGCAGCAGCCATTCCTTGATACCGGTGAAGCCGTGGCACAGGACAATGCCGGGCCAAGCCGCCGCAGCGCTAGGACTGTCGGGCAACCACAGTACCGCCGCGCACCGTGTCCCGCAGCTGAAGAAGTGCGTTGAGCGTGGCCTCATGCCGCTGTCCTTTCGCTTATCGTTCCTACTACTCGCCTGTGTATCTCGGTAGCGCCTGGCCGCTCAAGAAGCGGTCGCGCGCCTCCATCGGGTCGCGACGGACCATGTCGAGGTAGGCCTGCAATCCCACCTGGGCGTCGCGCGTGCACATTACCTCGACGAAACACTCGCGCTCAATGGCCAGGCCGTGCTCCAGATCACTCTCGCCCCCCTCGTACACGGCGCGCTTGATCATGGCCAGCGCCTTGGGTGGCTGCTTCGCCAGTTGCCGTACCCAGTCGAGGGCAATGCCCATGAGATCATGTTCCGGCACCACGCGGTGGACCAACCCGAGCCGGGCCGCCTCGTCCGGCGCGTAGACATTACCGAAGAGCATCACCTCCAGTGCCCGGGCCGCACCGATCAGTCTCGTTAGCCGCTGTGTACCGCCAGCCCCGGGGATAATCCCCATGCGGCTCTCCGGGAAGCCGATGAGGTACGGGCCCATGGCCGCCAGGCGGAAATCGCAGGCGAGGGCCAGTTCGAAACCGCCTCCCATGCAGTCGCCGTTGATGGCGGCAACGACGGGCTGTGGAAGCCGTTGCAGACCGGAGAGCAACGCGTGATAGGCCGCCAGTGCGTCGGCGCCCGTCTGCCGGAATTGCTCCGGATCGGCCGTCAATGGCGCCAGTTCCTCGACGCTAGCGTGGGTGATGAACTTTCCGGCAACGCCACCGGTGAAGATCACCGACCGCACACCGCGGTCGGCGGCAAGCTCGGCTATCAGTTGCCCGAGTTCGGCCGCCATCCCCCCGACGAGGTAGTTCATCGGCGGGTTGACAATCGTGCAGATCGCGATCCCATCGGTCTGCTCCACACGGAAAAACTCCATGTATTCCTCCTTCGACAGGCGGCCTGATGGGCGGCGGCGCGCTGCACACGAGCGCGTCTAGTACAGCGGCAGCACCACCCCGATGACGACCCCCCTAGCGTTCACCCGGCTTGCGCCCGAACGCGGGGCGCACGGGCCGTTGCGCGGGCGCCGGCGTCTTCTCGGGATACGGGCAGAGGTCCGCAATCGTGCAGGAGTAACACTTGGGCTTGCGGGCCACGCACACGCGGCGGCCGTGGAACTGGAGCAAATGGCAGAACCGCACCTGCTCCTTTTTCGGCACCACGGGTGTAAGATCCGCCTCGATCTTGTCCGGGTCGGTGTGACGGGTGAGACCGAGCCTCTGCGACAGCCGCAGTAGGTGCGTGTCGACCCCGATGGCCGGCTGTCCGAATGCGTTTCCGAGGATGATGTTGGCCGTCTTCCGTCCGACGCCCGGCAGTGAGACCAGCGCATCCAATGTCCCCGGCACCTGGCCGCCGAAGCACTCGATCAGCTGCTGACAGCACCGTTGAATCGACTTGGTTTTGTTGCGGTAGAAGCCGGTGGGTCGGATGTCCGCTTCCAATTCCGCCGCGGGGACACGGACGTAGTCGGCCGGAGTCCCATACTTTTTGAACACCAGCGAGCTGGTAACCTCGTTGACCTTCTCGTCCGTGCACTGCGCCGCCAGAATCAACGCGATGAGCAGTTCGAAGGGCGAGGAGTACTGCAGCGCCAGTCGCGCATCCGGGTGTGCCCGTTTGAGCCGCGCAATGATCGATTGGACCCGTTCCGCGTTCCCTGTACGCGGGTGTGCTGTGGCACGCATCGCGACATCCCCCACTGCCCGGGCCGGCCACCGGGCCGGCACGCAACCGGGCACAATATTGACCGAGGCACTGTACTCAAGCCGCCCCCGCGTCGCAATGGCCGAGGCCTGCGCTTGACAGTCGCGCAAGAGACAGTAGGATCACCCTATGATTGTACTGGCCTTCCTCGGTCCCGTCGTCCCTCATCCCTCACGCGTGGGTTCCAAGGCCTGAATCCGCACCAGTCGCCGTCAGCCATCATGAGCCGCACACGGTTTATCCTCGTGTTGATCGCTTGTGGCCTGCTCGCCACGTTGTTCGCCGTCTTTCATCCGGCTGCGGAAGAGGTTGAAGAGGGTGAACCGTCGAATGTCAGCGAATCCGAACTGAAATTGTACATCGGCGTCTACACCGCAATGCAGGATGACCACGACCTGGTCATCGACAGCGCAATCAAGCCATACCACATGTCGCTCGAGGACTTCCGCCAACTGGAGCAACGCATTCAAAGCCAACCCCGGCTGGTCGAACGCGTCCGGGAAGCCCTGCTGGAGGATCGCCGCACCCACTCCATATTTGCCGGGTCCGCGGCGACGCCGACCCCGGCGATCACGCCACCGGCGTTGAAGAAGACCCCGCAGTCGAAGAGCAAGGCGCCGTCACGCAAGCCGAAATAAGGCAGCCGGCACCGGTGTTCGTCGACGTCAGCTGCAAGAAGTGCGGCCAGCGCAAACGGCTGGATGTCGGTCAGCCGGCAGTGGGGCAGCCGTTGGAGGAATACCTGCGGTTCGTGCTCGATCGCCTCTCGCACCAGCCGAGCTTCGGCTGTTTCGGCGGCCACTTCGAGCTGTCACCGCCCGTTCCCAATTTTTGGAACGTGCACTGGGATACACTGGGGGATGCCTGAGGCCCCCGTCCCCGGCCCGCCCGCGGACTTGCACTCGCGCGGCATCGCGTGCACACTCTGAACGCTGGTCTCCGTAGCAAAGGAGAGAGACATGGCTGACGACGACAACCAATCCCCCGCGCTGGACCCGCAGGAAGCCCTGCGCATGCTCGACGAGGCGCGCAGCCGTCTGCGGACGGTGATCTGGGCGCTTCACGGGATGCATCAGGACCTCAGCGCCCTCACCGTCGACGATCTGGCCGACATCGAACATCTGTTGACGGAGATTCTGGACAACGCCATGACCCCGTCGTACGACGCGATCAGCCACGTCCTCGGCGAGCAATCGGGCGGGGCCGTAACCACCCACTGAACCCGGATCGGTCACCACGCGTCCTGTTCCCGTGCGGCACGTGGACGGTTCACGGGTAGCGGTTCCTCTTCGTGCGGCGCAGAACGCGCCTGCCCACCCCAGGCCGCGACCGCGCCGCCAACTGCGTTGACGGCAATGGTGCGCATGGGGCGACCGCAGCCGAAAGCGCCGGCGACAACCACATCGCAATCCCCGCTGGATGCGTTGTGCCGGGAGGTCATTGACTGCCAGCGCTGCCCGCGTTTGGTCGAGTACCGCGAGCAGGTGGCGCGGCAGAAGCGCCGCGCCTTTCGCGAGTGGGAGTACTGGGGGCGGCCGTTGCCTGGCTTCGGCGATCCGGCGGCCCGCCTCTTGGTGATCGGGCTCGCACCCGCGGCGCACGGCGGCAACCGCACGGGGCGCATCTTCACCGGCGACCGTAGCGGTGATTGGCTGTTCGAAACCCTCCACCGGTTTGGCTTTGCGAACCAGCCGACCTCGACAGATCGCGATGACGGCCTGCGGCTGACCGATGCCTACGTCACCGCGGCGGTCCGTTGCGCGCCTCCCGACAACAAACCGACGAATGACGAACGGGCACAGTGTCAGTCGTATCTCGCACGCGAACTACAACTACTGCGGACTGTCCGCGTCATCGTCGCGCTCGGACGCTTTGCGTTCGACGCCTACTGCGGCGTGCGTCGGCTGCGCGGGCAGCCACTGCCGCAACCGCGCCCGCAGTTCGCCCACGCACGGGCGTACGACCTGACCGACATCTGCCTGATCGGCTCCTACCACCCAAGCCAGCGCAACACCCAGACCGGCATGCTCACCCACGCCATGTTCGATCGCGTGTTCTCCGCCGCGCGCCAGCTTATCGACACCCGCCCCGCACATGGCGCAGTGGACAAGCCGCCGCGGTGACGATAGATCCGCACGCCAATGGTCATCGCCACCGGAACTCGGAACCCGGATCACGACCCCGCACCCTCATTGCGCCGTTTGCACACGGGATTGCAGGCCGGCGGGTACACACCCGACACGCTGCAGCGGCTGTTGGGCATTACGCGGCCTGATGACGTCGGCCCGCTGAATCATGCACCGGCCTGCGAGCGTATCCGGAGCGACCGAGGCTCCGCAGCAACGCTGGTCCGCTTGTTCTTCCTCGAAGAACCGGAAACCGCGGCGCGGATCGCTTCGGCTCTCACGCCCACGCTGTGCGCGGAACTCGTCACCTTCGGGCTCCTGCGAAAGCGCAACGGGCAGCTCACAGCCCAGTTGCGCATCGATGCCGTCGAGGATCAGTACTTCCTGGCTGACCGGCGGTTCCAACGCATCGCCGTTTCCGCCCTGCGCCTGTCTGGCGGCGATCCAGTGTACCCGCCTAGCAGCGATTCGCTTCTGCTGCGCGAAGCGGTGAACGCGCCCACGGCACGGCGGGTACTGGACCTCTGCACCGGCTCTGGCGTTCAGGCGCTGCGTCACCTCCCTACCGCCGAACACATCACGGCTGTGGATCTTAATCCACGTGCTACCGCGATGGCCCGCCTCAACGCCGCCTTCAACGGTGCCGACCGCGTGGACGTCCGCCGCGGCGACCTTTACGCCCCCGTGCGCGGCGAGCGGTTCGACTTGATCATCGCCAACCCACCTTTTGTGGCCTCGCCCTATTCCAACGGTCCCGCCTACCACGCCGGCGGCGGCCGCGGGGACCGGGTGCTGCGACGGATCATCGCCGGCTGGGAAGGGCACCTTGCTCCAAGGGGACGAGCGTTCGCGATCACGCACTGCGCCTTACGCGCTGGCGAGCCGATCGAGGGCGTCGCACGCTCATGGTTCAGCCGATTCTCCGGCCGGGCGCTGGTGCTCGTGCTCGAGGAGGGAACGGCCGTCGATCTCGCGGCCGCGCAGTCCCTGTTCGCCCTCGATCGCGGACTCGCAGCCTACGCCCGGGAGGTGCGGCGTTGGGTCACGCACCTGCGCCGATTACACTTTCAGACCGTTGCGCTCTTACTCATCATCGCCGAGCGAGCGGTGCCACGATGCATGGAGGTCGTCGACGCGCAGCCCCGCGTCCTTCACCTACCGTTGACGCCGTCGACCGCCGATCGAATCGCCACCTGGTTGGGCTGATAGTGCTTGTCTGGAAACTCACAGACGACAGACTTGGAGACGACAGACAACAGACAGAAGCCATCGTAGTCAACCTTGCAGTTTGATCTGTTGTCTGCCCGTCGGTTGTCTGTTGTCGTGCCCGCTGTGCGACGAAGCTCACCAACCACTTCGGACTTTGGACCTTGGACTTTGGACGGCGGGCGACGCCTGCCCCGGTTGACGCAACGCGGGTTGGAGCATACGTACTGAGTCTCGCCGATAAAGCCGGCATACCACATAAGGGAGGGGCCCATGTTCAAAGCCGCAGTCATGTACAATTACAACGAGCCGCTGAAGATCGAGTCGGTCGACCTGAAACCACCACGTGAAGACGAGGTGGTGGTCAAGGTCGTGGCCAGCGGCATCTGCCACTCGGACCTGTCGGTGATCAAAGGCAACCTGCCGATGCTGCCGCCAACCATCCTCGGGCACGAAGGCGCCGGCATCGTCGAGGAAGTCGGGAAAGCCGTGACGAACGTGACACCCGGCGATCACGTCGTGCTCTCGTGGGTGCCGGACTGTGGGAGATGCCATTTCTGCGTTGCGGGTAAACCCCATCTGTGCGAGCGGCTGTATCTGGTCATGATGGAAGGCCGCGAGGGCGTCTTCCTCAAGGACGGGATGGAGATCCTGCGCTTCAACAGTGTCAGCTCCTTCTCCGAGCGCACGCTCGTCCGCGAAGACGCCTGCATCAAAATTCAAGACGACGCGCCGCTGGACCGGGCCTGCCTCGTCGGTTGCGGTGTGATGACCGGTGTCGGCGCCGCCATCAACACGGCCAAGGTCCGCCCCGGACAAACGGTTGCCGTGTTTGGCTGCGGAGGGGTAGGCTTGAATGTGATTCAAGGGGCGGCGCTGTGCGCCGCCGGCAAGATCATCGCTGTCGACCTGGTCGACCAAAAGCTCCAGTGGGCCAAGGAATTCGGTGCGACTGACGTGGTGAACGGCAAGGACGTGGACGCGGTCGACGCCATCCGCAGCCTGACCAACGGCCTGGGTGTGGATTACGCCTTCGAGGTCATCGGCGCACCCGCCCCGATTACGCAAGCGTTCATGTCGATCAAACGCGGCGGCGCCGCGGTTTTGGTTGGCGTCCCACCCTTCGGACAAGAGATTTCCCTACCGGCAGCCATGATTCCGCTGGAGGAAAAGTCCCTGCTGGGATCGCTCTACGGTTCCGCCAACATGCGCCGCGACATTCCGAATCTCATCGGACTTTACATGCAGAAGCGTCTCAAGCTCGACGAATTGATCTCCCGCCGCATCAAACTGGACGAGGTCAACGCCGCGTTCGAAGCCATGGAGAAGGGCGAGGTAGCGCGCAGCGTCATCATGTTCGATTGAACCGCTCCGGGGCGCGAGATGCAGGCGTCTCGCGCCCCCCCTTGACGCAACGCCGCCAAGCGTTCGTGGCGGGCCCGTGTTTCGTCACGCCGCCCAACCGCCGCATCGGTGCGTGCTGCTCGACACCCCACTGCCGGCTTGACGCCGTTCCCTCCCCGGCATAGGTAGGCGTCCGTGAGGCAAAACTCTGCCTCCCAGAGAACGGAGGGGGACATGACCAAAGCCGCAGTGATGTACAATTACAACGAGCCGCTGAAGGTCGAGTCGGTCGAGCTCAAACCGCCGCGGGAGGACGAAGTTGTCGTCAAGGTCGCGGCCAGCGGGGTGTGCCACACCGACCTGCTGGTCACGCAGTGTGCGCTGCCCTTCCCACCGCCGGTCGTTCTCGGCCACGAGGGCGCCGGCATCGTCGAGGAAGTGGGCAAAGGGGTGACGGACCTCAAGCCGGGTGATCACGTCGTGCTGTCATGGGTACAGGACTGTGGCAAGTGCGACCACTGCATCAACGGTAAACCCCACCTGTGCGTCTCAGCGCACCAGGGCATGGCCGAAGGCCGGGAGGCCGTGTTCCTGAAAGATGGTATGGAGATCTTTCGCTTCACCGGCGTCGGGTCATTTGCCGAACGTACCGTGGTGCGCGCCGCCGCGGCCATCAAGATCCAGGACGACGCGCCCTTGGATCGGGCCTGCCTGGTGGGCTGCGGCGTCATGACCGGTGTCGGCGCCGCGATCAACACAGCCAAGGTCCGCCCCGGGCAAACCGTCGCCGTCTACGGCTGCGGTGGGGTCGGACTCAATGTGATCCAAGGTGCCGTGCTGTGCGGGGCCGGCCGGATTATCGCCGTCGACCTGGCCGAACAGAAGCTGAATTGGGCAAAGGAATTCGGCGCCACCGACGTGGTCAATGGAAAGGACGTCGATGCCGTTGACGCGGTGCGCAGCCTGACCGCCGGCCTCGGGGTCGATTACGCCTTTGAAGTCGTCGGTGCGGCCGCCCCGATCAATCAAGCCTTCATGTCCATCAAGCGCGGCGGTGCCGTCGTCATCGTCGGGGCCCCACCCGTCGGCATGGACATCGCGTTCCCGGCGGCCATGATCCCGCTCGAGGAGAAGGCCATCCTCGGCTCGCTCTACGGTTCCGCCAACATGCGCCGCGACATCCCCGCGCTCGTCTCGCTGTACATGCACAAGCGACTGAAACTGGACGAACTGATCTCCCGTCGCATCAAACTCGCCGAGGTCAACACCGCCTTCGAAGCCATGGAAAAGGGTGAGGTCGTCCGCAGCATCATTGTGCATGACTAGCGCGGCAACGCCGCAGACCGAGGCGACGTTGCCGCGCGCGAATGGCATATCGCGTATCGCCTATTGTCAGGAGCGATACGCGACTCGCGATATGCAGTAAGCGAATTTAACCTTTCGCATCGCTCCTGCCTCTCAGTGTCAGAGGAGGCGTACGATGCAAACGGGGCTCATTCCGAGGCTTGGAATCACCGGGTTGGCGCTGGCGCTCACCGCACCGGCGGTGCATGCAGGCCAGGCGGCCCACCGTGAGGCGCGGCAGCGCGCCCGCATTCACCAGGGCGTCACCAGCGGACAGTTGACACGGGGCGAGACCACCGTGCTCCAGCGTGAGCAGCGCCACATTGAGATCATGCGCGAGCATGCGCTGGCGGACGGCGACCTGGGACCCAAGGAACGCGCCAGACTGGACCAGGCACAAAATTACGCCGGCCGAGACATCTACCGCCTAAAACACAACGAGCGGGCGGTGCCGCCATCCCCGTAAGGCGGTTGCAACCCGTGTGGAATCCGGTTAAGGCGAGCTCGTTCTGGAACACATACGATAACGTTTTCCGCCTATCCACCGGCGGGAAGCCGGTCCATGAGCAGACGCCTGACGCGCGATCAGCGTTCATCAATCAGGGCACAGCGACACGCTACGGTTACCTGACGAGGAGGAGCGGACCACGGTTGTGGACGATGCGGCACTCATTCGCGGGACGCTGGCCGGACGGCGGGAGGATTTCGAGATCCTGGTCGAGCGCTACCAAAAGCCGCTGTACGGCTTCGTCCATCGCCTCGTACGGGATGACGCCCAGACAGCGGACATTGTGCAGATGACATTTCTCCACGCTTATACCCACCTCGGGCAATTTGCGGGACGCGCCAGTTTCAAGACCTGGTTGCATCAGATTGCGCAGAACGAATGTCGGGCCGCCCATCGCCGTGGGCGGCAAACCGTGTCACTGGACGAGATGAGCGAAGCCAGCGTGCATCGGGCTCGGGTGGACGCTGGTCACAGCGGCGGCACGGATCCCGCCGCCGACGGCGGACCCGGTGGCTCGGGCTGGCGACCGGTGCTGGAAAGGCTGGTGGCACGCCTCCCCTTCCGCCAGCGGACGGTGGTCGCCTTGCGCATCTTCAGCGACCTACCGTTCGCCGACATCGCACTGGCCACGGGCACTAGTGAGAACGCCGCCAAGGTGAACTACCACCATGCCATCACGCGCTTGCGTGCCTGGCTGCGCGAGGCAGACCGATGATGCGCTGGCGGTGCCGCGGATACCGTGCCCTGGCCGTGGACTGCGCCGAGGGCACGCTGCGCGGGCGGCAGCGGGCGCGCCTGGAACGCCATCTGGCGCAGTGCCCGGCGTGTGCGGACGAGTTGGAGGGCTTGCGTCACCTCCCCACCGCGCTCAAGACGGCGCCGATGCCCGATCCCGGTGAAGAGTTCTGGCGACACCAGCGTCAGGCTATCGGGCGCGCCATCCGCAACCTTCCCGAGCCCGGTACGCAGCGGGAGCCCGCTTGGCAATTTGCCGGCCTGCAGCGGAGTGCGTGGCGCTATCCACTCGCAGCCACCGTGGCGCTGCTGCTGGCCGTCCTCGCGTACCGGATGACGGAGCGGCCTCCGCCACCGCCGGCAGCTGAGGACACCGCGGCAGCGGTGGCGACCCTCGACCCGCAATCGCTGGTCGCGTTGCGCGAGTTCATGGAGTCGCTGGTCCCGCACGACGACTCCCTCGCATCAGCCGCGCCAGACGACGAAACCGTGTTGGCAGCGCTGCCGGTGGAGGACGTCATCGATGCCAGCGTCCTGCCAGACGCCCCGCAGGCACGCGATTTGAGTGACGAAGAACTGGACGGCCTCGGCGCCCTTGTCGGCGGAATCGGCTGAGAGGTTCTTTTGTGTTGAATACTGGAGGGAGCATGAAACGGATCACATTGGTGATGGTGCTTACAGGTCTGGTACTCGTCCCCCTGCGCGCTGCAGCGCAAGCCGCGCCGGACGCGCCGTGGCGCGATCGCGCACGCGCCTTTCTCGTCTTGCGCATCGCCGACGCCCTGAAGCTCAACGAGCAGGAGGCGCTCAAGGTCAGCCAGGTCATTCGGCGATCGGACGAGCGCCGTCAAGGGCTGGCGCAAGAGCGGCGGGTGCTCGAGCAAAAACTGCGTGAGACGCTGGCAAAGCAGCAGCCGGATACGGTTGCGCTGAGCAAGCTCATCGCTGAAGGCAACGAGATCGACCAGAAGCTGGCGATGGTCCCGGAAGAAAGCTTTCGCGAGCTGCAGAAAATCCTCACGGTGGAGCAGCAGGCCCAATTGATGCTGTTCCGGCGCGAGTTGCAGACCGAGATCCGGCGCGCCCTGCAAAACCGGCGCGGCGCTGGGGGCCGCCCGGGCCGGGGTGCCGCAGGCGGCGCCCCACCGCCGACGGAGTAGCGCGGCAGGGCCTCGAACCACTGCTACCCGTGAGCGATCGACTCTCGACTCGGTGATCGTTCAGGCTGCGTCACAGCTTCAGTACAGCCGCCAACTGCGCGGGAGCGAACCGGATGCCGATGTAGAACGAGCCGAACAGGCCATAGAGGGCGCTCGCGGGATCGTAGCGCAGTTCGTAGACGATGTCGCGAATGGCGCGTAAATCAGGTGAGAACAGCGTCACGCCCCACTCCCAGTCATCGATACCGGTGCACGTGGTGATCAGCTGGCTGACGCGGTCGGCGAAACGCCGTCCCCCTTCGCCATGGCGGACCATGTAGCGCTTGCGCTCCTCGAATCCGAGACGGTACCAGTTGTTCGGTTCTTGTCGCGACTTCGACATTGGATAGAAGCACAGGATCGGGTAAGCATCGGGCAACTGCGGGTGCACGCGGGATTCCGCGTACATCGTCGTCCGCTTGCGCAAGGCTGTGAAGCGCGTGGTGAACTCTGGTGCCGCGGGATCGAGCTTCTGGTCGACAATCAGCAGCTTCGCCCAGTCAACCTCGTTGGTGATATATTCACTGGCTTCCGTGAGGGAGAGGAATGAATACACCGGCTTGAAGCAGGCACCGAGGGTCGTGGCCACAATCTCCTGGCTCAATTGCTGTACGCGCCACAGGTCCGGGTGGATAGCCATGAAGCCAACGTCGAATTTGGTCACGCCCGCAAACGGGATGAGTTGGAGACCGTCCTCCTGGGCGCGCGCCGCCAACCACGTGGAGAATTCGTCGATCGCGCCGGCGCGCTCCGCCGCAGCCAAGCCGCGCCAGCGCCTCCGGTCCACGCGATAGAACAGATGCATGACGGACCATCCCATCGATGGCTGCAAACCTCGAAGCGCATCACTCATTCCCACATTCCTCCTCTGCCGTGACCACGGCTGTGGCCATCATCTCGCGTGCCGTTGCCACGCTCAAGCCCTGTGTCTGCCGTTGTGCGCCCTTTTAGGACTCGGCAATGACATACGCGACCGCGAGGTCGCCGGTGTGGCTCAGTGACAGGTGGAGGCGGTTCACCCCCAACGCCTGCGCCCGCGCCAGTGCACCGCCGGCGAGCCGGACGGTGGGGGCACCCGTGCCGCGGGCAACCTCAATGTCGTGCCAAGCCAGACCCTCGCCGAACCCGCGCCCGAGCGCCTTCATCGTCGCCTCCTTTGCGGCAAACCGCGCCGCGTAACTCTCATACGCGTTCCGGCGTCCACCGCAATACGCCACCTCTTCCGGCGTGAACACACGCGCGCAAAACCGTGCCCCGGTGCGCGCCCTCTCCAGCGCCGCGCGGATGCGCGCGACCGCAACGATGTCGACTCCCACGCCAACGATCATACCGCCCTGATGATCCGGCAATCAGCATGCCCCGCACGACGTGCACGTCGCCGTATCACACGGGGCCGTCTGGCGCGATGCCAATCCCTTACGCCGCTCGATCCACAGGAAGGCCTTGGCGATCCGATGGTCGATGAAATCCCACGGCAGGCGCTCGTGCTCGCCGTACGCGCGGTACACGTAGTCGTCCGGGTGCGGTACGCCGGGCAGGCCGTCGCGCCGCCAGGCCCGAATGACCGCCCACCAATCGCCGTTCGCTTCATGGATGACGCGCACAGCCCGTCCCACGCGACGGTCGCCGCGGGACAGCAGCGTCTGCAAATAGGCCTCCCGCGGCGATTCGGCATGCAGCTGCACGTTGGCAATGCGCGACAGTGCCTGCCGCAATTGCGCAATTTTCTGCTTGAGATGGGGGATCCGCTCCATGGGCTCCCACTGAAATGGGGTCCACGGCTTGGGAACGAACGGGTTCACCGACACCGTGATGTTGGCCACACGGCGGCGGGCTCGCTCAGCAGCACACAGCCGCCTCCGAATCCCGGCGGTCAATTCCGCAACGGCGAGGACATCCTCCGGCGCCTCGGTTGGCAGTCCCACCATGAAATAGAGCTTCAGATCCTGCACCCCTTCGCCCACCAGTAGGTCCGCGGCACGGAGGATGTCCGCCTCGGACAGATTCTTGTTGATGACCCGGCGCAGGCGTTCAGACCCGGCTTCCGGCGCGACGGTGACACTGCGGTTTCGGCCGCGCGCCAACGCCGCGGCCACGCGCGGCGTCACACAATCGGCTTTCAGCGACGACGGCGACAACCGCCCCCCTGCGTCAGCAACCATCTCCGAGAGCGCGTCCAGGCCAGGCAAACTGGCCATCTCCGCACCGACGAGACCAATGGTTTGTCGATGGGCCAACCCGGCACGCACCGATTCCTGCAACTGCTCCAACCCGCGCGTGCGAATGGGACGATACATGTAGCCGGCAGCGCAGAACCGGCAGCCCCACTGACACCCGCGACTGGCCTCCACAAGGATCATGTCACCGAACACGGCTTCGTCGCTCAGCACCCGCGTCACTGTCCCGAACGTGTTCAGATCCCGGACCAGGCGCCGTTCGACACCACCTGCTCCCGGACCATGGTAGCCAAGGTCCGCCAGCGTCGCGCCATCGTATATTGGCTCGTACAGCGCCGGCACGTATGTTCCGCCAACGGTCCGAGCGCACTCGGAGAGGAATTCCGCGCGCTCATCGACGTGCGTCCCGCTTCCGCGACCACGCGTACGATCCCGCGCACGGGCTTGGCGCCGCTCTGCCGAAAGCAATGCAAGGAATTCCGGCAGCATCTCCTCTGCTTCGCCGATGAGAAACAGGTCGATGAACTCGGCCAGTGGTTCGGGGTTGAGGAAGACGGCAGGCCCGCCGGCGATGATCAACGGCCCCCGGGCCGCACGCTCGTCGCTGGTCAGAGGTAGGCCGATGAGGTCGAGCAAGCGGACGACGTGCCAATAATCCGTTTCAAACGAGATCGAAAAGGCGATCAGATCGAAGTCTCGCACTAGCGTGTGCGATTCGAAGCTGCGTAACGCGCCGGCGGTGACCAGTGGCGCATCCTCGGGGTCGGGGAGGAATGCGCGCTCGCAGGCGACACCGGGGTGCCGATCGAAGATCTCGTACACCGCCTGGAATCCCAGGTTTCCCATCGCCACACTGTAGCGATTGGGGTAGATGAGGCAGACACGAATGTCGCCCGCCTGCTTCTTGGCAAACAGGGTCTGCTCATGCGCGCGGCGGGCACGAGCACGTTCTTCCACCAACCAACGAGTCAATCGGATCTCCACCCGCGAGGATAGCCCCCGGGCAGAGGCGGCTCAAGCAAGCTGCGGGAAGTCGGCTGGCGCCGGCGCGGGGCGCGCGCTCATAGGCACGTGTCCCGCACGGGCCCTGCGGCCGAAGACAGAAACCAGGTGTTAGACCGCGTTCTTCCGCAGGAAGGCAGGAATCTCGTACTGATCCTCGTTTTCCTCGGAAGAGATGGTGAATTCGTCGGCGGGCATATCGCTGCCGTTCATGCGCTCCGTGCCCGGCTTGTAGCGCTGGAACGTCGGCGACTCCAGATCGTCGATGATCGTGCCGAGATGCACCACCGGCCGGCTGCCATCGCGCTCACGCGCCATGGCTCGCGACGGGGTCGCCGTCGTCGGCAACGGACGCACTGGACTGCTGGCCGGCTCTTGGCTGAGGCTGAAACCGGGCCGCTTCACATCGCGCTGTGGGTCGCCGAAGCCGGTCGCGATGACGGTGATCCGAATCTCATCGCCCATCTGCTCATCGATCACCGCACCGAAGATGATGTTGGCATCCTCATGCGCCTCTTCCTGGATCAGGGTCGCAGCCTCGTTCACCTCGTGCAACGATAAGTCGTGACTCCCAGTGATGTTGATGAGCACACCCTTGGCACCGTGGATCGAGATATCCTCAAGCAACGGGCTGGAAATCGCCTTCTGTGCCGCTTCGACAGCGCGGGTCTCACCGCTGGCGACGCCGGCACCCATCATGGCCATGCCCATCTCCGCCATGATCGTCCGCACATCCGCAAAATCGAGATTGATTAGACCGTGGACGGTGATCAGGTCGGAGATGCCACGGACGGCCTGCAGCAGGATGTCGTCCGCCTTCTTGAAGGTGTCCAGCAACGAGGTATTGCGCGCCGCGACAGCGAGCAGGCGTTGGTTGGGGATGGCGATGAGGGTGTCGACGGCCTCCTTGAGTTCCTGCATGCCTTCATCGGCCTGCCGCATGCGTTTCTTACCCTCAAATTGAAACGGCTTGGTCACCACGGCAACCGTCAGCGCACCTTGCTCACGCGCGATACGGGCGACGACCGGGGCGCCACCGGTTCCGGTGCCACCACCCATGCCCGCGGTGATGAACACCATGTCGGCACCGGCGATCTGTTCCCGGATGAGTTCGGTGTCGTCGATCGCGGCCTGCCGCCCAATATCCGGGTTGGCCCCTGCACCCAAGCCCTTGGTCAACTGCGCGCCCATCTGCACCTTGGTCGACGCCAGGTTGACGCCCAGTGCCTGCGAATCGGTGTTCGCGGCAATGAACTCGACACCCGGCAGTCCCGAGGAGATCATGGTGTTAACGGCGTTGCCCCCACCGCCTCCGATGCCTATGACCTTGATCCGCGCTCCCAGCACTTCTTTTCCTCCGACCAGCTCGATCATCGTCCCCTCCTCCACACAACCGTCATCGCGCGCCACTTGTGCTCGATCATTGCGCTTGTAACACGATTGCCGAACGCGAGTCACGCTTAAAAAAACGCTTCCACCCAGTCCTTGAGCCGCTGACGCACTTTGCCGACGAAGCGTGCGTCCTCGGTCCGAACCGGCACATGATCGCGCGGGCGAGCGCCGTATTGCACCAGACCGACCGCCGCCGCGAAGCTGGCGTCGGTCGCCAGCACAACGCCGCCCACCTGCCCGTCGCCGCTGAGATTCAAGGGCGTCCCGATGCGCACGGGGCTCTGGAACACCTGCTCGGCCAGCGGTACCACCCCTTCAAGCAGCGCCGTGCCACCGGTGAGCACGACCCCCGAGCCCAAGCCCTCGTCGAATCCGCACTTGGCGATCTGATGGCGCGCAAGCGTCAGGATTTCCTCGGCCCGCGCTTCGATGATTTGACTCAACATGTGGCGCGAGAGCAGCCGCGGCGCACGCCCGCCAAGACTGGGAACCTCGACGGTCTGCTCGCGACCGACCGAACGCGTCAACGCGCAGCCGCTCCGCTGCTTGAGGATCTCCGCATCGCGGAACGGGGTCCGTAGACCGGCGGCAATGTCGTTGGTGACGTGGTTGCCACCGAGCGAGAGGACCGCGGTATGCCGCACGGCGCCTTGATGGAATACCAGCACGTCGGTAGTCCCCGCACCAAGATCCACCAAGGCAACCCCGAGTTCCTTCTCCTCGGGCGTCAGGACAGCCTCGGCCGCCGCCAGGGCGCCAAGCACCAGGTCCGCAACGTGCAGACCGGTCCGCTCACAGCACTTGATCACGTTCTGGGCCGACGTGGTGGCGGTCGTCACGATGTGGACGCGCGCCTCCAACCGCACACCGGACATGCCCACGGGGGTACGGATCCCGTCCTGGCCGTCCAGAACGAAATCCTGGGGCAGCACGTGCAGGATATCGCGATCGGCAGGCAACGCCACCGCACGCGCCGCGTCGAGCACCCGGTCAACATCCGCCTGAGTGACCTCGGGATTCTTGACGCCGACAACACCGTGGCTGTTGAAACCCTTGATATGCCCGCCCCCAACCCCGGCAAACACGCTGTGGATCTCGCAACCAGCGGTGACCTCCGCTTCCTTCAGCGCATGCTCGATGGCGTGGACCGTCGCCTCGATGTTGACCACGACGCCCTTACGCAATCCGTCGGACGGGGCGGAGCCGGCACCGACAACTGACAGCACACCGTCAGTGCACTCACCTACGACCGCCGCGACTTTTGATGTGCCGATGTCGAGCCCGACGAGCAGTTCCGACTTCTTCGCCATTCCCCAAGCCACCCCTCACCACTCACGCGCGTCTACGGGCTTTCTGGTCGCCGCGTGTCCACCGCTGTACGTGCCCATCTCTATAGCATGATTTGCCAGCATACTTCACGTTGCTCCGTGCACAATCGACGATTTTCTTTCGCTACACCCGCAGCCCTTTCTTCGCACGTAGCGTGGCCGGGGGCGGTTCCTCATGCAGCTTCACGACGGCCATGCCCCGGAAGGACACATCCACCGCGGCGACGCGATTCATCTGCCCTTCCCAGACGGCAAGCACCCGCGCCGAACGCGCCAGTTTCTCTCGCCAGCCACCCCATCCCAACACCACGGCCACCGTCCGCCGCTGGGGAAATACCGTCAGGCCACGCTCCCGGTCGACGCGCACCTCCGAGATCGCATCGAATCCCCGAAAACGTTCACACAGGCGGAGGAAGCGCAGAGCACGATGGACGCCGACGGAGACAAATTCGGCAGCCGCCGGACTGTCCAGTCCGGTGATCAAGGGAAAGTCCGGGCTATCGCCTTCGCGCAACGGCCCAAGGACGTGGCCTCCGCGATCCACGTAGTTGAGCTCCTCCAGCCGGACGATGGCGACCGGGCGGCGCTCTTCCACGCTGATGCTCAGTCGATTCGGAAACTCACGTTGGACCTTCACATTCCGAATCCAGGGATGGCTAAGCAGACGCGTCCTCACGAGGTCGGGAGGCGCGTCCCAAACGCTCGTGTGCACAGTTATCCCCGCCCAGTGGAGGACCTCGCGCCGGCTGAGGCGCCGGTTACCCTCCAACTCAATGTTCGATATAGAGAAATAGGCATGCCCCCGGGCCAGGTGGAGCGCGCCTGGGACGCCGTACCAAAGCACGGCAGCCAAGCCGCATCCGCAAACGGCTGCGAGCATAGAGAAGCGGGCCCGCGACAGCCAACGGCCGACAAGCCGTCGCGACCACCACAGCCGATTCTTCCGCGCCCGACCGCTGCTCGTCACGCCTCGCTCCAATCACCCAGCAGTCGGATTTCCGGCTCCAGCCGAATGCCATGCCTGTCGTAGACGCGGCGTTCGACCTCGTGCATCACTCTGCGCACGTCCGCCGCAGTCGCCCCGCCGGTATTCACAATGAAGTTGGCGTGTTGTTCCGACACCTTGGCCCCACCGTGCCGGTAGCCTTTTAGACCGACCGCATCGATCAATTGACCGGCGCGGTAACCG
>JAGDMS010000033.1 GCA_017860575.1 Deltaproteobacteria bacterium
CGTTACCGCCTCGACCCGGTGACGGAACTGGTCGAGGGAGCGCGACGCGCCGTCGCCACCGGGGCTCGGCGGTACTGTATGGTCACCAGTGGCCGTGGTCCCGGTCGAGCGGACGTTACCCGCTTCACCACCGCCGCACGGGCGATCAAGACCGAATTCCCTCAGCTCGAACTCTGCGTGTCCCTCGGCCTCATGGGCGAGGCAACGGCCCGTGAACTCAAGGCGGCCGGCATCGGCTGGGTGAACCACAATCTGAACACCAGTCGGCGCTTCTACCCGGAGATCTGCACCACGCATTCGTACGAGGATCGAGTCGAAACCGTGCGCGCCGTGCACCGCGCCGGGCTCGCAGCGTGTTGCGGTGGCATCATCGGCATGGGTGAAACCCGCGCCGATGTCGTCGACCTCGCCTTCGCGTTGCGGGATCTCAAGGTCGACTCGCTTCCGGTCAACTTCCTGCACCCGATCGAGGGTACACCGCTAGCGCAGCGCCACGACCTGACACCGGCGGACTGCCTGCGTGCCCTGTGCCTGTTTCGCTTCACCAATCCTGCCGCCGAGATCCGTGTCGCTGGCGGGCGCGAGCTCAACCTCGGATGGTTCCAATCACTCGCGCTCTACCCCGCCAACTCGATCTTCGTCGAAGGCTATCTCACGACACCGGGCCAGGCAGCGGAGGCGGCACGGCAGATGATCGAGGAGACGGGATTCGCAGTGGAGAGTATCGAGGAGCAGTAAGCGGCAAGGCTTCGCCGCGCACCGATGGCAAATAGAGAGTGTCTCAGTACTCCGGCAGCCACGGAGGGCTGCCACCACTGAACCTGATTAACACGGGAAGACTTCCTCAGTGGCTGCAGGCCTCCGTGCCTGGAGCAAGGGTTTTGAGACAGCCTCAAATAGCCTATGGCTTGTGGTCGGATTCTCCTCGCGGCACCATACGCCAAAAGCAATATGCCATGCGCGGCCTACTTCTTATCCAACGCTTCCTGAAAACGGCGCTTTAGCGTTGTCATCAGTTCGTCGCGCCGGTCGTACAGCCGCTTGGGCGTACGCGCCGGGCGGTTGGCAACGGCGTACGCCGTCAGGATGGGGAGTCCCACGGTGCCGTCGAGGTAACACACCACGGTGTCCGGCAACGCGGCGGGATCGACCTTGCCCCAGCTCACGGCTTCGCCGGGGGTGGCGCCGGACAGCCCGCCGGTATCGGCGCGCGCGTCGGTAATCTGCAGGTAGTAGTCGTGCCCCTTCTCCGCAATGCCCAGCACCTCCTGAATCTGCGGCTCCGTTTGCAGCACGAAATTCTTCGGCGAGCCGCCGCCGATCATCAGGAGTCCGCTCTTGCCGCCCGATTCCTTGGCCGCGAGCACGATGGCGGCGGTTTCATTGACGTCGCGCGACACGTCGAACACCAGCTTGTTGTCCTGCAACGCCATGGCCGCGACGTTCATGCCGATGGAACTGTCCCCCGGCGACGATGTAAAGATCGGCACGCCGTATTCGTGTGCCGCGGCCAGGATGGAGCGGCGCTGCAGCCCCAGCACCCGCTCGCGCTCCCGCACGTAGGCCCCGACACGGTAATGGAATTCCGCCGTCCCCATCGGTCGCTGAAACTCCGGGGCCGCGATGACCTGGCGGAAGAACGCATCGGTCTCGAGCAAGACGGTATAATCGAAAATGATGTCGTAGATGCGCACGATCCCCTGATTGCGCAATTCCACATCATTGGCGAACGGCGAGCCGACATGCATGTTCAGCCCGATCCCGAAGTGGGTATCGTGGTAGAGATTGGCGCCGGTA
The DNA here is from genome assembly GCA_017860575.1 of Deltaproteobacteria bacterium. Lineage (GTDB taxonomy): Bacteria > Desulfobacterota > Binatia > HRBIN30 > HRBIN30 > JAGDMS01. The sequence continues at coordinate 1,798 of JAGDMS010000033.1, forward strand.
CTGACCATCCAGTCGATGAAGCCGTGTTCAATCAGCGGAATGATCGCCGCCATGCCAAGCCCGGCCGGGGTCATCGCGCCGGTCAGGCTGAACCCGACGGTCACGTCGTCGGCCAGCATGCGGCGGCTGAACAGTTGACAGGCTTCACGCAGCCGTGCGGCGTTGTACGCCAGAAAGGTCTGATCGACCAACTGCGTCAGCGTCATGTGCTGGTCGATCGGCCGTGGATCAATGCGCGGATGTCTTTCCAGCCGGGTTTTGGACCTCGCCACGTCACATCTCCTTCCTGCAGTCCTCGTCCTCGGCGCCCATCCCTAGCGGTACGCCACCCACGAATCAAATCAGGGAGCGGGTGTCGGGGGCTGGGGCCGGGATCCCCCGCCCCTTACAGCCGATTGCCGATCCCTTTCTCAGTGGTAGCGCGCGGGCTGCCGTGCAGCGGCAGCCTCGGCGATCAACTGTTCCAACGCCGCCGCCAGGTCGCGGCTGTTCGCTCGCAGCTGACCCTGGAGTTCCCGCGCCCGCCGTGGATGCCGGCTCTGCCGCGCGGCGAGGTAACGGCGCTGGAGCGCGCTGCGCTCGGTCAGCAGGCGGTCGACCTTCGCCAGGGACAGGAGCCGTACGGTCCCGTGCTGCACATCCGCAGTGATGGCGATCAACCGGCTGAGTAGGCCGGTGTGGTGATTGGCAACCGACATCGCCAGACCGGAACTGCTCACCGTGTGCAAGTAGAACGCGCTCCGCAAGGTCCGCAGCGCCGTATCGGCCTGCCCTTTCCGTATCGCCGCATCGAACTGGTGCGCGCGCGCCACGTGGCGTTCAAACCGGCGCCGCTCGAGCCAGCCACCCATGGGTACACTTGCGGCATTGAACAGCAAGCCCGCCAGGTACAGCAACAAACCGATCGCGACCAGAACGAGCAGGGCGGCAAGCGAAGCGTTCAGCATTGCTCCAGAAAACGTTGGCGTGACACCATCGCGAAGCCGGGAGGCGTCATTGACGCCTTCGGCACATCGCTTTTGGCATGTCGTTCCGAGGTCATCCGTGGTAAGCGATACATCATAGGCCAGGGCCTGAGGTGAACATGCTGCCATTCAGGGGCACCGAACTGCATGCCTCAGAATCTCTAGCGTGCCGCCCGCGTTTCGATCAAGCCAGCAGGGCTCAGGGCGCGTCATCAAAAGGGTCCGCGATGCAACAAAGTGACATATTTCCGCTTCTCATCTTAGTAGGACCACAGAACGGGCGGCATTTCGGCGGATGACGGACCCACGGCAGCAAAGGCAGTGCGCCGTCTACGCACTGGCAGCGTGTTTGGCCGCCATGCTGGCCGCACGCGCGGGAGCCTCGGCGCAACCGCTCCTTGCCTGTGGGTGGCCGGCGCGAGGTCACCTCGATGCTGGTACCGTCAACACCTACCAGGTCATCGTGGCCGCCGGTTCAAAGATGCAAGTCGATGCCGCGGACGTCGCCGGAGGAATCGGCGCACTCAAGCTCAGCGGCGCGGGACAAGAGACCTGCAGCGGCACACTCCAGCTGGTGGGCCCAACCGCCGTAACCATTGCCGTTTCCGCGTGTAACGGAAGCGGCGCCGGTGATTACGTCCTGAGTGCTAATTTCGTCGGCGCAGGTGCCGAGAGCTGCGTCTCGGCGATGCCCTGCGGCTTGGTGCCAAACGGGCGACGCTTCGGTGTCGCCGGCGAGACGGACGCGTATACCTTTAGCGGACGCCAGGACGAGACGATCACTCTGGCCGCCGGGAGCATCTCCGGCGTGAGCGGCAGTGTCCGCGTACGCCTCTTCGATCCGAGCGGTACCCTTGTGAATGGGAGCGACTCCTGCGGTCCGGTAGCGAACCTGCAGCTGCAAAGCACCGGAACCTACACGGTCCTCATCAGCCCGTGTGGCCTAACGCCGAGCAGCCTGTATAGCGTGAGCTTCTCGAGCCTGGCATGTCCGGCGGGACCTGAAATCAGCTATTTTGGGGTCGCGCTGGCCGACGGCACTCCGTTGTCCCCGGAAGCGTATGATCAGGACGGACGGCCGATCTACCTGGCCGCACCATCGGGCTTTTTCGTCGTCATCGAGTCGCGGCCCGGCCGCAGCGGTGCGGCCGTCGGACGCTCCGCCTATACGTTCAATCCCAGTGACCCCAGCGTCTTGCCGGACCTCCAAGTGTTGCTGTCGCGTCCGCTGGGCAATGGCAGCGCGGCGGTGTGCGACGCCATGCCGCCGAATCAAGGCGGGGTCCCGGCGAGCCCTTCACTCGAGTACACCAACGACCAGGCGATGGCGAACGTGACCAACGACTTCGGTTGCCGTGTCGACGACGGAACGGGCCGCCCGCAGGGGGTCAGCACCGGCGACGCCTGCACCTACTTCCCGGACGTCACCTATCACTTCGTCGATCCAACCAGCACCGTGCAGTTCTGTGCGCAGATCGCCTACGCCTGGTCGTTCCCACGCGGCTTGACTGTGATCGAAGCGCGCACCCGCGACGTCCAAGGGTTCGTCGGCTCCTCCCGACAGATCGTCATACGGGTGGGCAATGATCACTGCACCGGGGACTGTAATGGGGATGTGCAGACCACGGTAGACGAGGTGCTGACCGGCATTGGGATCGCGCTTGGACAGCAGCGAGCGGACAGATGCCCGAACGCCGACCTCAACGGTGACGGCAGCGTGACCGTGGACGAGGTACTGGCATCAGTCAGCAGCGCAATCCAAGGCTGCCCGTGAACAGAGACTGCCTCGGCGTCGGTCGGTCCACCGCTGAACGCCATGGCGCTTCAGAAGGTGTAGGCGATCTGGCCCGTATAGATGACGTCCGCCCGCAAGCCATCACGGTTGAGTGGCAACTGAAAGGCGCCCCCAATCACGAGACGACCGATAGGGTTGATCTTGAACCCGAGTGCGGACTGCACCACGTTATCGTTGATGCCGTCTCGCCGATCGTCGTGGAACCCTATAAAGTCGGCGTTGAGCGTTAGCCACTTGAAGGCCAAGAAATCCGCTCCAGCGACCCATTCGGCTTGGCTAACGTCTTTGCCACTGCGAAACGCGTAGCCGACGTTGAGGTGCGGCGAAATCCGACCGAAGCTCTTAGACAGGATGATCGAGGGCGTAAACGTCGGGTCGTGGAACCCCAGGAAGTCCTCCGCGTTGCCGGTTGGTATCGTGAGCACGCCGGCGACGGCCAGGTCGGCGTACTCCGTGTCATAGAAATGCCATTTCGCACGCAGAAAGATATCGCCCGTCCCGAAGGCTGACTCATCGAAACTGTCGCGGGCGCAGCGAAATGGGAACGGAGTGTCGAGGCACACGCCGGGCTGATCGGTCGCGAACACGGCACCGTAGCCGGTGCCGGGGTGGAGGATCTCGGCCTGCGCGCTCGCCTGCATATGGACGCGTGTCAGCGATAACGCCGCACTGACATCGAGTGAGTCGGTCAGCCCGTAGGCACCCGACAAGAAAATCTGATCCAGCGAGAGCGACAGGCTCAGGCGTGTCTGTAACACGTCCGACTGTGCACGCAGACGGTCGGGTTCCGGAAGCTTGGCCAAGTAGGCGCTGGACAGCGCCGGCTGCGTGAAACGCATGGCACTCAGCGACGTGCCCTCCAATGTGTCGAAATCCGCGTGCGTGTACGACACGCTGACCTCGGCCGTCCCGCGGCCCAGCGTCTCAACGCGGTTTGCGAGGATCGCGCCGAGACTCTGATCGTAGCGGACAAAGGTATCGAGATCAGGATCCCACGCAAATCGGAACGAGCCACTGGCGGACGGTACCGGCGCTTGGGACAACACGGTGGCGATCTCGGCACTGAGCGAACTGAACACCTGACTCGCCGGATTCTCTTGCGCCTCGACGGTACAGCGCGGACAAATCGTGGTACGGAGGCTACCGCCAAACAGGCCCGGGATGAACTGGTCGAGCGACTTCGCCTCCAGACGCCGACCCGGCACAAGGCTGCAGGCTGCGATCACGCTGACCGCCATGAGGCGCGCCCATGCTCGGCAGCCTTTCATGCCCCCGCAGCGATGACCCACTTCCCGCCCTCGCGGACGAAGATCTTGGTCAGACGGACCTCCAACCGCGTCTGCTTCCCGGTCGCGTGGTCAATGAACTTGTCACGGCGCGTGAACGAGACGGCCACGCGGCCGTCGCGCGATTCCACCACAATATCAACAATTTCTACCTCAAGATTCACCGCATTCTCGAGGTACGCACGCAGCGCTTCACGCTGGCGATCCGAGAATGCCTCGTACAACTGCGCCAGCCGATCCAGGTCCTTCTGTTCCAGGGCTTGGCGATAGTCCTCCAACGATTGGAGCACGTCGGCCTTCACATCGGGCACCGGTTCGGTCGCAAGGGCGGTGCCGACGAACCATGCACGGACAAGGCCGGCCAGGGATCGCCCGACGATCGTGTTGCCGCTGTGGGCGTCGACCGGCGGGTGCGGCGGCTGCGGCCCACGCGAAACGCCCCGGGCGCGAGGCGATTTCGTCGGCGAGGCCGCAGGTGTTGGCTCGCGGGAGATGCCCTCGGCCTCGAGCAACAACTTGTACGCGTTGACGCTGGTATTGGTTTCTTCCTCGATAGATTGCCCTTCCTCCGCGGAGACCTCTACCGGCAGACGCCGCAGAATTTTCATGACCAGTTCCTTTTCGAGATCGAAAAAGTCATCGACGTTGCCCTGGACTGCCTCGGAACCCTGGTTAACCCCGGTACCGGTGTCCCAGATCCCGGCGTCGATCCGGATCATGTCGCCTTGGACAACGAACGAGCCCCGGATGACCTTGCTGATCCCCAACTGGCGCGCCAACCGCAGTTCCTCGGATCCCTCCGCCTTGCTGGCGCGGCCAATGAACTCCGATGAGTAGACTCGAAGCGCCCGAATCTTGCTCAACTCGGTACAGAGCGCGACACGCAGCATGCTTCCGCGCCAGTCGTTTTCAGGGTCGGCGCGCAAGTTGCGGAAATCGGTGACTTCGATGGCATTGGCAACGGGCGTGCCTGTCGGCTCCGGTGCGTTCTGCTCCACCGCCTCCGCGCGTGGGGCACGTTCCGCGACGCCTTGTTTCGGCACGGCGGCAAGCGTCAGGTCCGTACCTTCCATCTTGTTGTAGGGGTGTTGCGCCCCCGCGGTCAGGCGCGGCACCCGCCGTGCGACGTAACCGAACAGGTCCGAGACCGACACGAGGCCCTCACCGGTCGTATCCGCCGCACCGCGCAATCCTTCGAGCAGCGCGTAGGTAAACGTCCCGTGCCCCAACTGCGGATCTTCCTTCGACTCTTCACCCGGCTTCGCCGCGGCCAGCAGAAACAGGCCCTCACCCGCCTCGATCCGCGCGGCCAGCGTGTCACCCGACATGACGGCGCGCGCGGAAAGCTGCAGGGCCCCCGCGTGACAGGTGTCGAGCATCACGACCACGCGGCGGATGTTCCGTCGCAGGACACGCATCATCTCGTCGAAGTCCGACATGCGCAGGCCGTCGGTCAGCAGGTTCGCGGCCGATGCCGGGGCCGGCAGGAAATAGTAACTGCCCGTCGCGTGATCCTGGACCCCGTGACCGGCCATGAAGATCGCCGCTACGTCGTCTGGTCCGGCCTCGCCGAGAAAACTTTGGATCCCGTTGATAATGCTCTCGCGCGTCACCTCCTCGTTGGTCAACACCAACGACTTGACTTCGTTATAGAGCGGTCCCTTTTCCTGCGCTTTGAGGGTTTCGGCCATTGCGCGCGCATCGGCATCCGCAAACTGCAACGCGATCCCGGATTCCTTGTACCGGCTGACGCCGATCGACAACACCCACAAGGTCGGCCGCGCCATGCTGGGCGTGGCCTCGAGCGTGGACTGGCTTGCTGGAGCGGGCGCGTAGGAGCCGGTAGGCCCGGAACGATTGCGGCCGAAGTGGTAGTAGTAGGCGGCCACCGAGACCACTAGCAGGACCGATACGGCTCCGACTCGCAACGCGCGTCGTGTACGATCACTCATTTCGATTGAGCAGCGATCAGGATAGCTTTCCGAAGGCCGGGACAGGGTCGTAATTCGTTGTTCTTACTGCGGCTCTGCCGCACCAGTGGTCTTCGGTTGTCCCCATTTCGCGTTTGTGTTCCGTCGATTCTTGCCCGGAACGCAGACGGGTTGCAAGGCATTCGCCCGCAACAAATACCGCGAGGCCTTACGCCACTTGCGTCGTACGGCTGCGACGACCACCGCGGGCGAGCGGAGCAATTCATTGCGCCGCAACCGACGGGGTCGCACCCGGGACCGCGTTGCGCCGCGTGCAAGAAACCGACATATTGCTGCATCCCTCTGTGCAGGACGGCAACAGAGCGAGGCGTACCGTGCGCACAGGGGAATATTTGGAGGGCCGGGAGTGGACACACTCCGCGAGGCGCAAGAGGTCCGAGAACTCATCCGTAGATGCCTGGAAGGCGACCGCGCGGCGATCACGCGGTTCCAACAGGAATTTGGGGAACTCATCTACGGCTTCCCGATGCGGGCCTATCGCACCGCCGCGGAAGACGCGGGAGATTTCTACCTGTTTGCCTTCGAGGACGGGCGGATCTTCCGGCGTGTCCGCACCTTCGAGGGACGCGCACCCTTTCGGGCTTACCTCCTGGGTTCTGTTCTGGACCACTTGGTACTGGAGTGGAAGCGCGGCCAGCGTAGCCTCGACACCGTGTCCCTCGAAGAGGTCGGTTGGTTGTCCGACGAGAGTCCTTCGGATGCCGACAGGGCCCAAAGCCCCGACCAGCGTGTCCCCGCCCCCGCTGCGCCGGACGCCTTGCAACAGGATGAGGACGAGGGAGCGCTAATGGACCCTGATCTGCTCGGGGAGTTTTTGCAGACGGTTGATCCTCCCAAAGCGGTGGTGCTCAAACTCTTGCACGTCGAAGACTGCGAATTGAGCCCGGCCGAAATTCGCTACGTGGCGGAGGTGTCAGGCCGTGACATCGCGGGGGTGGTCCAAGCGGTCGAACAGCTGCGCGCCTCGGTGCACCAGCGCGAGGCCGCCGCCAGAGGTATCGACGACAAGCTGGATGCCGTTCATGCCTGGATCCAGCTCTATGAACGGCGGCTTTGGCGGCTTGCCGACGAACTCGCCGCCCTGCCTCCGGCCTCGCTGGCGGCCGCTCGCCTTCGCGAAGAACAGGCGGAGTTGGAACGGAAGATCCACCGCCGCCAGCAGCAGCGCGCGAAACTTCTCACGCACCGCCAGCGCCGCAAGGTTACGGCGCCGTACAAGGAAATCGCGGCCATCTTGAACACCACCGTCGGCAACGTGGGATCGCAGATCTCACGCCTGCGCCAAGAGCTGCTGTCCAGGACCGGTAGCGGCAAGGCGACATTGCACCATCGTGAAGTCGGGGCGAGGGAGAACCATGACTGAGGCGGCAACCGGACATCCTAATGACGAATGGCTTGTGGCCTATCTGACCACAGGACTGTCGCTGCAGGAACACCGTCAGGTGAACACGCACCTGCGCGACTGCGATCAATGCGTGCATACCGTGGCGATGATACAGCACCGGCTGCGCATGGCCGCGGCGGTCGCCATCCCGGTGCCAGTAGGCGTGCGGGACCGGGCCGCCGCACTAGCGGCGGCCGCCGATGTCAGTGCCACGGTAGCGGCCTTCGTGACGGCCCCTGCATCGCGGCAACCTCTTGGATGGATTGCGTGGCTGCGGGACCAGCTGGCCATGGTCCCGCGTTTCTCCTTTGTCGTTCCCGGTGCAGTGGCGGCGACGGCGCTCCTCGTGCTGGTGACACATTCGAACTGGATCAAGCCGGCCCAACAGGGTCTACTGAGCCGATCGATCCCGATGCATCAGAGGCTACGTGTGAGCGCGCCCGAGGCGTCGGTTCGAAGCGAGCCTGCAACCAATACCCCGGTGCTTGCCACGCTACGGCGCGGGACGCCCGTCCAGATCCTCAGCCGCGAGGGCGAGTGGTATCGCATCGAGCTCCCCGACGGCAGAGCGGGATGGATGGAGGGCCGCGCATTCGAATGAGTAGGCCCTGTCGCGGGCTTCGGGCCGCCCGCGCTCTCGATGTGCGCCCAACAACGGCAGCCGGCGCCCCACTCCGTGCTGCACGTTTGCTTCGCGCATTCGTCGCCGGGCTCGGCTCGCTCCTCGCCGCATCCATCGGCTCGGCCGCGTCCGCACAGGTGTCGATCACGTGTGGCAGCAGCCTCACCACCTACCTGGACGCGGGGGCCGTCCACCAATTCCAATTCAGCGTGGCGTCGGATGACGCCGTCGCGATCGACGGGGTCGGTATCTCGGGCACGACCTTTGTGAAGATGCAGGTGTTCGGTCCAAACGGCACCCCGTTGAATGGCGGCGGCACCTGCGAGGGTCGCATCGAAATGGACGATCTCCAAGCCGGTTCGTATCTCCTACTGGTCTCCGACTGTTTTGGATCTGGCTCCGGCACGTATGCGCTCACCCTCAATGGCATCAGTGCGACGTTCAACGGGGGCGCAAACTGCGCTTCGGAAGCGCTGACGGCCTCCGCACACATCGACGCCGGCTTGGTTAAGGCGCACAAAGTCACCACTGCGCCCGGACGCCTCCGCGTCATCGCTAGCACGAACGAGACGCAGACGATTGGGTTGGAGATTCGCGTCTACAGTCCATCGGGCGAGCGTCTCACCAAAGAGCCCCTTTGCCAGCGCCAGGCCTCTGCCGAGGTGGAGGTGTCCGCCGGTGTGCATACCGTGCTGATTGACACCTGTGACACAAAGGCGGTCGATTATTCGATCACCATTCTCCCTCCAGCGGGGAGTGGCACACCCACCCCTACGCGAACCGCATTACCAACGCAGGTACCCAGCACGCCGACAGCGACGCCAACCGCAACAGCGACGCCGATTCCAGCTTCCCCCACAGCCTCGCGCACACCCTCTCGGACAGCTTCGCCGACCACGACCGCCTCGGCTACGGGCACACCGACCGCCCCGCGGACGGCGACGCCCACCATCACGTCGACCTCCTCTCCCACCCCGCCGCCCTCACCGACGATCACGTCCACCCTAACGGCAACCTTAACGCCCGTCGCGAGTTCCAGCCCGTCGCCCTCTCCGTCATTGACAGCGACGGCTAGCCCCTCGGCGACCGGGGTGCCGACGAGCAGCACTGCGACGCCTAGCGCAACTCCGGCCTCCGCTGCGTCAGTCACCGCGACATCTACCGCCACCACCACCGCCACCGCGCGCCCGACCACGCCCCCGCCCACGTTCACGGCCACCGCGTCGCCGACGCCATCCGCCACCGCGACCCCGACGGCGTCCGCCACCACCACGGCCACCGCGCGCCCGACCACGCCTCTGCCCACGTTCACGGCTACCGCGTCGCGTACCCCATTCGCCACCGCAACGAGAACGGCACCCGAAGCGACGGCAACCGCCAATCCTTCGGCTACGTACACGCCGTCGTTCGCGTTAACGCCTACCGCTTCGCCAACGGGTACCTACCCATCCGCGACCCCCACGGCAACGCCGTCGAGCACGGTTACGGCCGCTCCGTCGCCGCCTTGTACCGGCGACTGCGGCGACGACGGAATCGTAACCGTGGATGAGATTCTCAAGATGGTGGCCATCAGCTTGGCCAATGACCCGCCCGCGGCATGCCGAAATGGTGACGCGAACCACGACGGAGTGGTCACCGTCGACGAGATCGTGACCGCCGTGCGACAGTCCCTCAACGGCTGTCCCGCAGCCCTTTAACGGCGATTCACCTCCGCGTGCGCCGCATGACTATGACGAACCGCCGCGCCCCACGGGCAACAAAACCGCACTTCCCGGCATCTCTGTGTCTAGGAGCATACGAATGGAATTCGGCACGGTGGGGGGCTGGGGGGCAGGGCTCATGAGGGAGCGGAGTCTTCCGCGGCAACAGTTTGCGTCTGGTGACCTCTCGTTTGCTGGCTGGGTCTCCATCGTTGCGGTCGCCACCAGTGTCCCGCGACTCACGTTTGAGGTTGTGCTCAGCACGCTGAGCGGGGGCGCACACATGCTGCACGCGACGTTGCAAGTTGTGGACGCCGCATTGGGCGTCTATTTGTTTCTCGCGTTACGCCGCATGCTGAAGGGCCGGTCCAGTTTTCGGCCGGCGGACTCTATCATCGCCTGGTGGATTGCCTTTGGCGCCTTCTTTTGCGCAATGAATCTCCTGCTCCCACATTGGCGTGGGACGCCGTTCGGGCTTGCCGCACTGTCTCTGGCGATCGGCATCGGCGCCGTTCTCGACATCACGCTCGGCGTCATGTTGTTTCGTCTCAGAGACGACCCGTACGGGGGCCTGACCGCCTACGCGTTCTCGCACATCGCCGCCGGAACCTGCGTCATCTTGAGCACAATGTATTGACGCGGCCGCTTCCGCCCGAGGCAGCCGCTTGAGTGTGCCGACCGCACATGCGGTGACGCGGTGCCACCGGCCCCCCCCGCTCAGTTCACCGCAGCGGCATCAGCCGGCAAGTAGACGTAGACCTGAGTGCCGCGACCCACCTCGCTCTCGATGCGCAAGACACCGCCATGCGCCTGGACGATGTGCTTGACAATCGCGAGGCCCAAACCCGTCCCCCCGAGTTCACGGGAGCGCGCCTGGTCCACGCGGTAGAACCGCTCGGTCAGACGCTGCAGATGGTGGGTCGGCACCCCCGGTCCGCTATCCGCCACGGAGATGACCATCCAGCGACGCCCTGCGTCTCGCGGCATCGCTGGCCCCCCCTCATGCTCCGGCGGCTCTGCCGGGTGCGCGCTGACCGTTACCCGGCCGCCGCGCGGCGTGAACTTGACCGCATTGTCCATGAGATTCACGAGCACTTGTTGGATGCGGTCCGGATCGCCGTACACCAGAAGACCCGGTTCCGACTCCAAGTGGATTTCGACGCCGCCCTGCTCTGCCTTGTCACGCACGACCTCGATGGCCGCGTCGATTGCCGGGGCGAGTGGCATCGACACGCGCTGCAACGCCGCGCGACCGAGTTCGAGGTCAGAGATCGTCAGCAGGTCCTCGGTCAAACGGGTCAACCGTTCCGCATGCCGCTCGATGATGCCAAGAAATTGTTGCGCCTGCTCCGGGTCCCGAAGCGCCCGTTCGCGCAACGTCTCAGCGTATCCCCGGATCGCCGTCAGGGGTGTGCGCAGTTCATGGGAGACATTGGCCACGAAATCACGCCGGGTGGTCTCCAGTTTTTTCAGTTCGGTAACGTCGTGAAAGACCAGGATGAAGAGGCGCGGGTCACCGGTCGGCTCAGGCATCGGGGTGGCGGTCGCCTGCAGACTCTCTCCCCGGCCGGCATTCCCGAGCGAGATCTCGCGCACCAGACGCCGCCCGGGCTCGCCGCGGGTGACCTCCCGTACGAGCTCCTGCAAATCCGGGTCACGTGAGACATTGATCAAATGCTGCCCGACCAGGGTGCCGCTGGGCGACCGATCGAACAGATGCTCGGCACGCTGATTGGCGAGTCGAATCGTGCCCGAGCGGTCGATCACAAGCACCCCCTCAACCATGCCGGCAAGCACCGCTTCGAGCTTGCCACGCTCCTCCCGCGCCGCCTGGAGGCGGGCGCTGAGGCTGTCGGCCATGGCAAGCAGGTGCGCCTCCAATCGGCCGATGACGTCGTCCGCCTCCGATCGCAGCAGCGGCGGCGGCACACCGGCCGCAACCGCCCCAGCGAAGTCCGTCAGACGAGCGATGCGGCGCGACAACCGGCGGGACAACAGCAACGCCGGCCACAAGGCCGCCAGGGCGGCCGCGACCACGCCGCCCCATATCGCCGCTCGGATGCGGCCGCGGGCGTGATCGACCGTGCTCATCGCAACCGCAAGGCGAACCACCCGTGTTTCCGCGGTTGTCGCATCGCCATGCGTCTGCCGCCACGCACGGTAGAGCAGCCGCCGATTCACGCTGGTGCTGACACGTGCTGCTTGCCCCTCTCCCTCCGCAAACGCAGCCACCACTTCGGGCCGGTCGTCATGGTTGACGAGCGTCGCCGACGGCGCGTCCGAATCGCCCAACACCGTCCCGTCCGCCGCAATGACCGTCACGCGAGCACCGATGGTCCCCGCCAGCGCCGCACAGCGCTGGTCCATCGCGTCGCCCTGCAGATCCCACGGCAGCAATGCGCCAAGCAATTGAGCCTGACGCAATACATTGTCCGACATTGTCGCGACGTAAAGGTTCTCAACGACCCGGTCACTGTACGTGTAAACGCTGACCGCGACCGCCGCCAAGGCAAACAGGTAGGGCGCAAGCAGCCGCACCAACAACCCGGCCGACCGGCCCACACGAGACGCGTTCGTCATCCTCCGTCAGCCCGCCCTCGTCATCCTTGCTTCTCTTCTAACAGCCTGCTGAAAAACCCCACCCCATGCTTCGACAGGCTCAGCATGAGCGGATCCCCTCCCCAATTTCATTATCCTTTTCCGCTCACCCTGAGCTTGTCGAAGGGTGTTCAGACCCTTTTTCAGCATCCTGCTAAGGCACGATCGTTGAATTTGTAACCGACACCCCGCACGGTCAGTATCAACTCCGGGTGGGCGTCGTCGCGCTCGATACGCGCGCGCAAGCGCCGCACGTGGACGTCCACCGTGCGTGGCTCCACGTAGGTGTCCTGGCCCCATACCAGGTCGAGGATCTGCAGACGATCGAAGACCCGATTTGGCGATTGGACAAAGAACCGGAGCAGCTCGAACTCGCGGAGCGACAGGACGAGGGGCTTGCCATCCAAGTGCACCTCGTAGGTATCGAAGTCGATTCGGAGGCGGCCTTTCGCGTAGACGGCGTGCGGCCGATCGCCCGCGTCGGCAGATGCCCGACGCAGGACCGCCCGCACCCGTGCCACCAGTTCCCGCGGACTGAAGGGTTTCGTCACATAGTCATCCGCACCCATCTCCAGACCAAGGACGCGATCGACTTCTGCAGCCTTGGCGGTGAGCATGACGATCGGCAGCCGGGCCGTCGCCGAATCACCGCGCAAACGGCGACAGACCTCCACCCCCGGCATCACGGGTAACATCAAGTCGAGAATCAACAACGACGGCCGGTGCTGGCGCACCGCCGCGAGTCCCTCCTCCCCATCGGCAGCGGTCACCACCGCGAAGCCCTCCTGCTCCAGATTGAAGCGGACCAGCGCGGCAATGTCGCGTTCGTCTTCGACGACCAAGATCAGGGGCCGTTGCGCAACGGCGAGGTCCGAGGACATGATCACACACGTCAGAGCGCAGTGGGAAGCTGATCCATGTGCCGGATGCTCTTCCCTTTCACCATGAACACCACCATTTCCGCGATGTTGGTCGCATGGTCAGCGATGCGTTCCAGGTATTTGCCGATGAACAGCAGCGGAACCGCACGACCGATGGTCCGCGGTTCCTGGATCATGAACGCCAGTAATTCGTTGAACAACTGCGAGGTGAGGCCATCGATGACGTCGTCCTCCCGGCACACGGCAAGGGCCAGAGCGGTATCCTCGCGCACGAAACTATCGAGGCTGTCGTGCAACATGCGCTGTGCGATCTCGGCCATGCGCGGGATGTCGATGAACGGCTTCAGTTGTGGCTCGCGGTTCAGCTCCACGGCCCGCTCACAGATGTTCACGGCCATGTCGCCAACGCGCTCGAGATCGGTGGTAATCTTCAAGCCAGTCGTGATCAACCGCAGATCCCGCGCCGCCGGCTGGTGCAGTGCCAGCAATCGCAGGCACAACTCGTCCACCTCGACATCCATACGGTTGACGGTGTGGTCGCGTTCGATCACCTGCCGCGCCAGTGCGTCGTCACGGTTGATCACGGCCGCCACAGCGCCGCCGATTTGCTTTTCCACCAAGCCGCCCATTTCGAGGATTTTGATGTGCAGGTTCTTGAGTTCGGCTTCGTAGTGCCGATCCGTATGTCCACGTCCTTCCACGCAACCTCCTAGCCGAAGCGGCCGGTAATATAATCTTCCGTCTCTTTTCTGTCAGGCGCGGTGAAGATCTTGTCCGTGGGACCGAATTCCACCAGGGCACCCAGGTAGAGGAAAGCGGTATAGTCGGACACGCGTGCCGCTTGCTGCATGTTGTGGGTCACAATGACGATCGTGTACTCGTGTTTGAGTTCCCGAATCAACTCCTCGATCTTCGCCGTGGCGATGGGATCGAGGGCGGAACAGGGCTCGTCCATCAAAATCACCTCGGGCTGCACCGCCAGAGCCCGAGCGATGCAGAGCCGCTGTTGTTGTCCCCCGGAAATGCTCACCCCCGATGCGTGCAAGCTCTCCCGCACCTCATCCCACAGTGCGGCCTGGCGCAGGCTGCGTTCCACTATCGCCGCGATTTCCGCGCGGGACCGCCGCCCGGCGGTCAACCTGAACCCCGCCGCCACGTTGTCGAATATCGACATCGTGGGAAACGGGTTCGGCCGTTGGAACACCATGCCGACTCGTGCACGAACTTGGACAGGATCGACCCCGGCAGCGTAGATGTCCTCACCGTCGAGTAATACCCGGCCGCTCACCCGCGCCCCGGGCACCACTTCGTGCATGCGGTTCAGACACCTGACCAAGGTCGACTTGCCGCACCCCGACGGACCAATGATCGCGGTCACCGCCCCCGTGGAGATCGCCAGATCAATCCCCTTCAGCACCTGGTGTGCCCCGAACCACGCTTTCAGATCTTGCACTTCCAGCTTGTTCCCCATCCAAGCCTCACACCATCGCGCGAACCTGCGCCACTCGGACTGGTCGAACCACTACCGGCGAATCCTCCGGGGGGCAACCCCGCGAGGAGCCCGCGTGGATTTGTCGCTTGGCCTGATTGCGCGCTCGTCGCCACATGCCTCATGCATCCCCTTCGTCCGATTCGTTCCACTCTAGCGCACAAGTGTTACAGTAGCATTACACGGCACACTGCTTGATGGCCCATCTGCGGGCCCGTCGCACGCCCGGATTGCGGTGGGGCGGAAATCTGTCACCATGGAAACCGACGTGGACGGCCCGACACCCATATGCCACCCGCACGTGCGCAGGGGCACCTGCTACGCCCTGTTTGCGTACGAGGCGGGGCTGTCCGATCGACCTCGATCTGTGCGCGCGCCGCATCACCTCGCTGACACAGCGCGAGCGCCTGCGCCACAAACACCGGGCCCCGGCGTTTTTCGAATACCGGCCGGCACCGCTACGCATTACGCAGGACGTGCATGACCTGGTTGTCGGTCCATATCAGACCGCTGACAGTGTCGACCTCGTACTCTACGATTTCGGGGCGATATCGGTCGCCGATGGCACCCCGTTCGCCGGCACCGTGGCCAAGATTCTTCGTTCGGAACGCGATGCCTTGCCGGCCGACGAGATTCGCGATGCGACGACACATCATATCTCCTACGGTGCGAACGACGTGACCATCATTGACTGGGACGCGACACTGCTGTTCGAGCGGGAGGCGGAGGATGTCCGCGCCGTGGTGGAGTTCGCCAACGTCGAGTTGCTGGAGATGCGGTACCTCGATCAACAACTCGACGATGCCCTCGACCAGGCCTATCAGGCGTTGTTCCGGTACACGTGGCGCAGGATGCGTCTGCCGGGCGCGCGGCGCGGCGACCTGCGCCGCATCGCACGCCTCCAAGTCGACAACGCGATTCTGTTTGAAGGGGTGAACAATGCACTCAAGCTTCTGGGGGATCAGTATCTTGCGCGCGTGTATCGCCTGGCGTCTGTCCGCTTTCACTTGGCGGAATGGGACGCCAGCATTCTGCGCAAACTCGAAACCCTCGACAGCATCTCCGCGAAAATGTCGGACGCAGCAGCCAACTGGCGCATGGAAGTGCTTGAATGGATCATCATCATTCTCTCGGCGCTGTCGATCGTGGTGTACTTCGTACCCGGCATCACGGGCCCCTGAACGTTCGCACAGTGCCCCGTGCGCGGCAGGACGGTTGTCGATGCTGACCCCGGCGCTCGCATGATGGCGGCCGGCGAACGCAACGATATCCCCGACTTCCAGGACGTGTTACGGTCCGGTGGCCATGAGCCGCCGCGACGGGAACGGCCACGCACGCTGCAGGTCAATGTCGGCAAGCGCTGCAATCAAGCGTGCCATCACTGTCATGTTGATGCCGGCCCGCAGCGCACCGAGGTCATGGCGCATACGACCGCGGAGCGCGTTGTCGCGCTGCTGGCGGACAGCCCCAAGGTCGACACGCTGGACCTCACGGGCGGCGCGCCGGAATTGAACCCAAGCTTCTCCTTCCTGGTGGAGCACGCACGTCGGTTGGGACGGCGCGTTATCGTGCGCTGCAACCTGACCATCACCCTCGAACCTGGGATGGAGTACCTGCCGCGGTTTTATCGTGACCAGGGTGTGGAGTTGATCTGCTCCTTGCCCTGTTACACCGCGGCGAATACCGACCAACAGCGCGGCCGCGGCGTGTTCGACCGCAGCATCCGTGCGCTTAGGAACCTGAACCAACTGGGCTACGGCCGTCCTAACTCACCCCTCGTGCTCAACCTGGTCTACAATCCGCTCGGGGCGTTCCTGCCGCCGCCGCAGCACACGCTCGAAGCCCGCTACCGGGAGGAACTGGGACGATTGTTCGGCATCGAGTTCCATCAGGTGCTCACGATTACGAACATGCCCATCCGGCGGTTCGCCGAACAGTTGCACCGCTGGGGAAAATACGGCGAGTACATGGGGCTGCTCGTCAACCATTTCAACCCGCAAACCCTCCCCAACCTCATGTGCCGGCATCTGGTGAGCGTCGGCTGGGACGGGAGGCTCTACGATTGCGATTTCAATCAAATGTTGGAGGTGCCGATTCAGACACGCGGCGGCCAGCAGGCGTCAACAGTCTGGGACCTGCACAGCGCGGACGAGCTGACCGACGTGGAGATCACTACCGGCCATCACTGCTTCGGCTGCACGGCCGGCGCCGGCTCGAGCTGCGGCGGCACGTTGGCGTGAGGGGAGAGAGACAGGGCTGAGGAAAGCGACGGCGTTACCGCCGCATTCACGCCAGCAACGCCTGCTCGTGACGCAGCAGCCAGATCTTCGTCCGCAAACCACCTCCGTAGCCAACCAGCGAACCATCGGCACCGATCACGCGGTGGCACGGGATGATGATTGGAATCGGATTGGCACCAACCGCGGCCCCCACCGCCCGCGCCTTCTCCGGGCTCCCGAGCTGCTCCGCGATGCCACCGTACGCAACGGTTTCGCCGAACGGAATGGCAGCCACGATCTTCCACACCCGCTGCTGAAACGCCGTCCCCACAGGCTCAACCGGCACGTCGAAGGTCCGGCGCTTGCCGGCGAAGTATTCCCGCAGCTGTGTCAGGGCCGCGCGCAAGACCGGCGTCTCGCCGCGACTGAGCAGATGGTCGTGGAGCCACCGCTCGAACCGCGGCTCGGCACCACGCCGGCGTGGTAGCTCCACGTACAGGACCGCCTCTTCAGACGCCCCCACCTGCAGGGTACCGATCGGCGTCTTGAGTGGTCGCTCGGCAATCCGGACGACATCCTCCTGATGCTGCGGACGGCTCGGCATGGCTATGCTTGAACCACAGCGGCTGACCGATTCCAAGCACATCCGCGGCATATGGCTGTCGGCCCGCGGCGGCTGGTCCCCGACCAGATTCCATCGGCCATATGCCAGCGGCCGTTCGCTACTTGTGGATCTGCTGCGCAAGGTAATTCTGCTCACCGACTTGTTTGATCAGATCGAGTTGCGCTTCGAGCCAGTCGATGTGCTCCTCTTCTGATACCAGAATCTTCTCCATCAGCTCGCGCGTGGCATTGTCGTGCACGTCCACCGCAAGCGCGATCGCCTTATTCAAGCGAGCCACGGCTTCCAACTCCAATGCGTGGTCGAGCTGGAGTTGCTCGGGAGCCGTCTCCCCCACTTTCACCTTGTTCAGCCGCTGTACGTTGGGCACACCGTCCAAGAACAGAATGCGTTCGATGAGCGCATCGGCGTGTTTCATTTCGTCGATGGCCTCCTCGCGATTGGCCTGCTCCAAGCGCTTGTAGCCCCAGTTCTGGCACATCTTCGCATGGATGAAGTATTGATTGATCGCGGTGAGCTCAGCGGTGAGCACTTCGTTGCACGCCTCGATGAGTTTCGCGTTACCCTTCATCTTTTCGCCTCCCTTCCGACGGCGGAATGCCACGTGCGGTTACGGGCTGCCGCACCCAGCTTGCTGGTCAAGAGCCTCTGCATGACCAGTATGTGAAGAATCGCACGTTCTGTAAAGCATGGCGGCGATTTCCTTGCGACAGGGGGCACAGCAGCGGCCGGCCCCGCAGCGGCGGGTGATCTCGGCCACGCTGGCAGCGCCGGCCTCTATGAGTTGACAGATGGTCGTGTCGGTTACCCCCGTACATTGGCAGAGAATCATATATTGCAGTCTCCCTCACACCGATTCGCCCGTGCCCGCACGGTGCTCACGGCGAACCCAGCGGCCGCCGCCATACTGAACAGGCAACGCATGCACGATGACATCAGTTCCGCTGCGTGGAATGCCATCCCCGTCCGCTGCTTGGCTTGACTGGAACCTCCGCTGCAGGAGTCCTAGAACCCGAACGCCACCCCGGTCAGAATGCTGTGCGCGTCGTTCTCGTCAGGTCCCGCCGGCAAGAAGTTCGTCACGCCCGCTAAGCTCTTGCCGCTGTTGGTTTGAGTGTACTCATACGCCAACTGAAACACGACCAGAGGAACAGGCCGATACGCGAGCCCGATCGAGATGCGATCGACGCGCCTGTTGTCCGTCTCAAAGGACGTGAGCGTCTGCCCTTCGAACGCCACCTCTTCCACAAGGTCATCGAGCCACGCCTGCTCGCCGCGGATCACTCCCACCAATTGCGGATTCGCGAAGCTGCGGCCCAGGAATGTGTCGTTCAGGAATGCAGGCCAAAAACGGTAGCGCGTTTCCAGCCAGTAACCGTATTTGCTTCGTGCAAGGTTTGCCAGCTCGAATTCCACTTCGGTCTCGAGTCCCGGGTCGCTCGTCTCTGCGGCTTGATCACGCGCAACCCGCGCCAGATTCGTGGCCACATTGCGTGTGCCATCAAACCGCGTAAACACCCACTCGCCTTCCAGCTCGAAGGGTCCGTAGCCCGTGCGTCCATCGACGCTGGCCGCCCACAGATCTTCTTTGCCAAGGAAATCCGGCGTGTACTGCCCGTAGTACCACGACCCCGCAACCTCGTGCCCGAGCGCAGGGCTGACCGACACCCGACCCGCAACGGCCTTCGCGTCTTTCACGTCGGAAGCAAAACTACCGGTCTCAGGACTCAGTTTCACCTCAAAAGCGGCTTTGTCACGCCGGGGATCACGTGTCTGTGCGATCTGCTCGAATTCGGAATCGAGGGACACGCCGTTCATGACGTAGACTTGGTAGTTGAGCAAGGCATTGTCACTCAGCGTCACGTCACCGAGGAAGCCAACGCCCAATTCATCCCAGGCTGCGGTCGAAGGCAGCACCGGCACCCCGCGGTCGACGAGCGAACGCCGCGGCAGATCCCAGCGGTTGTCATCGTGATTGATGTTGAAACGCCCAAGGGGCACAAGGACGCCTCCGCCGCGGAACTTCAGCCAATCCTCAATGTCGTACTGCACCCACGCTTGCTCCAAGGAGATCTCCGAATCGTTGGTCCCCTCAACGGCCTGCTCATATCGGAGGCCGCCAGCGTCCGGCTCCAGGCTCTTCTCCAGTTCGAGCTTACGGAAACGCTCGAACTCCAGTTCAAAGCCGGCACGCAGCCGGGGAGCAATGCTGGCATCGGTGGTCAGGACGAAACGGCGGAAGGTAAAGGTGTTGTTCACGTCGTCCAGGCTCGAGTGCTCGAAGCGAAACGAGCCGTACCCGCCGACCTTGACCCGGTCCGTCAGCTCCCGCAGCGACGACGCCGCGGTGACAGACGCTGGCGCCTGTTCTTTCGCCTGATCCTTCGCCTGCTGCTGCGCCTGGGCTCTTTCCTGCGCTTCCTTTTGGCGCCGCAACTCCTGCTTCATCTCGGCCAACTCTTGCTCCATGCGCTGAATCCTCTCGGACAGATCCTCGGCGTGCACGAGGCCGACGCGCCCGCACACGCAGAACGCGGCCACCACCACACCGGCAATCCGTTTCAGCATCATCCTCACGATCCTCCTTCAGCAGTGGCCGCGCCGTGGGCGCTCACTCCGGCGGGAACGCCTCGCGCAGGTTGCTGAACCACATCTCCACAAGCGGCACGCCGACCATCCCACCGAAACCAATCCATTCCGCAATCCAGGCAGCGATCTGGAGGTAAGCCAGTTCGCCCGCGACGTAGCGGATCAACCATGGGGACACCATGTCACTGGCCAGGCCGGCAAACGCGGCGACGATGACTGACCGCTTGACGCTAGCGCTCACCCCTGTCGCCAGGAACAGGTGCGCCAGAACCAGATACACCACCCCCATGATGAACGAGTGGAAATGGGTGACCTCGACCAATTCGCGAAAGGTCTTCGCAAAGGTCATCTGGCCGGCGCTCTCGCCGCCCCGGTAGTACGCCTCCACACGGCTCGGCGATGGCCCAATGTGATACAACTCAAAGGCCCCCATGGTGACCATCCCGACCAGCGCCAGGAAGAGGAAGCCCGTGTACACCAAGCGCACCTCGAGCTTCGCATGCCGAAGCATGTAGCCATTCGCTGCAATTGCCTTCATGGCAGTGCCTCCGCCACCGC
>JAGDMS010000408.1 GCA_017860575.1 Deltaproteobacteria bacterium
GCGTCGACGGCCATCGCGACGTTCAAGCTGATTCCCGCGATCCCTGGGAGCGTCAAGGTTCCGCCGAAGTAAGCCATCGCGGCCAGTAGCAACAACAGGTTCAAGGCGAGCGCTGCCACGGCGAACAGGCCGAGCAGCTTGTAGTACACAGCGAAGAAGACGAACACCAGTCCGATACCGATGGCGCAGGCCGTCAGTCCGGCGCGTATGGAGTCCTCGCCCAGGCTGGCGCCGACCGTGCGCTCCTCGACGATGCGCACCGGCGCCGGCAGCGCGCCCGCGCGCAGGACGATGGCGAGATGGCGCGCCTCCTTCATCTCGAAATTGCCCTCGATGATACCGGAGCCACCAGAAATGCGGCTCCGGATCACTGGCGCCGAGTACACCACGCCATCCAACACGATCGCGAGTTGCTTGCCGACGTTGGCGGCGGTGAGCTCGTCGAAGACCCGTCCCCCGTCGCGATTGAACCGGAACGCGACGACCAGCTGGCTGTACTCGTCCGTCTCGACCCGCGCCGTCTCGAGCGCCGCGCCTGTCAGTGGGGCCGTGCCGCGAACGATGTAGGCCGCGTCCTCACGCCCAGGCAGCAGGAGGGTGCCGGGCGGCAAGGCGGCCGTTGCCTCCAACGTTGCCTTCCCGTTTTCGAAGGGCCGGTCCAATGCAAGGATCGTTTGCATTGCATTACGGGCCGCCGCGGAATCATCCACGATCCGGAACTCCAGCAACGCGGTTCTGCCGACCAGCTCCTTCGCTTGTGCAGAGTCGCTGATCCCCGGCAGTTGCAGTACAATCCAGCGTTCTCCTTGGCGAGCGATGTGCGGCTCCGCGATGCCGAAATGATCGACGCGATTGCGGATCACCTCGATCGCCTGGTTGATGGCGTCTGGAACCTTGATGTCCGGGGGCAATTTCTCTGTCTCGACCTCCATTAACAATTGCGTTCCGCCGGTGAGGTCGAGGCCCAGGTTCAAAACCCCCGTCCGTGCGGAACGGAAGCCATCAGCGCGATCGCGGTCGCTTGCGGCACGGCGATACCAATCGAACGACGGATAGAGCGCAAGCAGCGACAGGGCCACGAGGGCAACGATTGCGAGCCATCGAGTGTAGAGATTATCCATTCCGAGTCTCCTTCTGTCCGTGCATCGACACGCTTTCCCTGCGTGGCCGTCGGCCCGCAGGGGAAAATCGGGGACGGGTGGGGGAGGCGTGTGAACCTAAATGCGGTAGACGCGGAAGAGACCGTAAAGGGGGACCCACCGGTGGCGGGGAACCGCGGACCGCGCAACGATGCCACGCATCGGGGGCTGCGGCGGACGTGCATGGTGACTGCTGGTCACGACGCTCAGAGCGGAGGCGCCGACATAGGGACGGGCGAAAACGAGGGAAGGGGCCGGCGGAATCACCGGTTCGTCGCTGTCATACGCGCACTCCCGTGGGGGGGCGGCGGCTGCCGTCTGCGACGCGTCGCCGGAGCGGGGGATCGAAGCAATCCACCCGCCTGCCGTGGCCGTCAGCAACGACCACACGATGAGGTGTCGCAGGATTCGCATGACTCTCTGCCATAGTATCCGGTTGAGCCTTGCGGTCAATGTGCGGCTCGACCAGTCCACGCCGGGCCGCGCGTAGAAGGAGCGACGGAGATTCCCGGACACGCGCGTGCGTTCGCCTTGCCGGTGGCATGTCGAACAGGTACGACCCTAACGCCTCGGTCGAATTTGTGTGCTAAGTCCAGTGGCAACGAGCACGGTTCCGCATGCGCGAGAAGACCGATAGACCGATACCTCAGCGCCCAACCGCGTCCATTCGCCGCGAGTTGGCAGCCCTCGGGCGGCTGCCGCGCAAGCGGCTCGGTCAGCACTTCTTGGCTGACGCCCAGATCGCCCGCCGGATTGTCGATCTGGCGGCATTGCAGCCAATGGACCGAGCGGTCGAAATCGGTCCGGGACTAGGCGCGCTGTCGGACCTGCTGGTCGAGCGCGTGGGGGCGCTGTGGCTCGTCGAAGTCGACAGCGACCTGGCGGAGCGGCTGCGATCCAGGTACGCGGCCTCGCCACACGTTCATGTCGTCGAGGCCGATGCCCTGGTGGTCGATTTCGCGGCGCTGCTCGGGCCTGGTGCCCCCGCCGTGGTTGTCGCCAATCTCCCGTACAACGTTGCGACGCCGGTGCTGGCCGCGTTGTTGCGCCAGTCAGAGTGCTTTGCCCGCATGGTGCTGATGCTGCAGCGTGAGGTGGTGCAGCGGCTGGTGGCGTCGCCCGGGAGCAAGGCGTACGCGGCGCTGTCGGTGCTGACCCAGTACGCGGCGCACGTGCGCCCAGCGCTGCGCGTGGGACCGGAGGCCTTCGTGCCGCGACCCAAAGTGGAATCCGAAGTCGCCATCGTCGAACCCTACCGCCAGCCGCCGGTGGCGGTGTCCGACCCGAAGCTGTTCCGTCGCCTGATCAAGACCGTGTTCACCCAGCGGCGCAAGCAATTGAGCAACAGTATGCGGGCGCTGTGTGCCGATGCCGCCGCCCTGTTGCTGGGTGCCGGAATCGAACCCGCGCGCCGCCCCGAGACCTTGAGCCTCGGCGAGTTTGCCACCTTGAGCAACGCACTGGCAGAGAAAGAGGCTGTTGCAAAGCCTGCGGGACAACAGACAACAGACAGACAGACAACAGATCCAAATCCAAGGTGATCAAAGGGTTGCGTCTGTTGTCTGTCGTCTCCAAGTCTCCTGTCTGTGAGTTTTCAGACAATCTCGAAACCCCTGGACCGGACGGTGGAGGGCCGCCATCAGTCGTCCGGAAACTAGTGACTCTCGACTGACGACGCTCACCTGTCTTCCCATGCCCGAACTCCCCGAAGTGGAAACCGTGCGGCGTTCGCTCCGGCCCGTTGTGGGGCAGCGAATCGAAGCGGTCGAGATCAGCGAACCGCGATTGCGGCGGCGTATCCACGACGATTTCGCGCATGCGTTGATCGGGCGGACCGTCGCCTCCATCGACCGGCGCGGCAAATATCTGCTCTTTCGTTTGTCCGATGGTCGATGTTTGCTTGCCCATCTTGGCATGAGCGGGGCGCTGTTGTTGCAGTCGCGCGGAGTGGCGGCGCGGCCCCACGATCACGTCCGCCTCCAGCTTTCCGGCGGTCAGCAACTGACCTTTAACGATCCGCGCCGCTTCGGACTGTTGCGCGTCGGCACGGAATCCGAGTTCGCCGAGCTGCGGAACGTCGGCCCCGATCCGTCGTCTGACGCCATGTCCCTGGATCAGTTGGTGCGGCTGGCGCGGGGGCGGAAGCGGCCGGTGAAAAATCTGTTGATGGATCAACGCGCGCTCGGTGGGATCGGCAACATCTACGCGAACGAGATCCTCTTTCGCGCCGGTATTCGACCGGGCCGCCAATCCCGGCGGCTCACCCGTCGTGAGTTGACGGCGTTGCTGCACGCCATCCGCAGCGTGCTCCGGAGCGCCATTCGTCTCGGCGGCAGCTCGATCTCCGATTATCGGGATAGTGAAGGGAGGCCCGGTTATTTTCAATTGCACCTGCGGGTCTACGACCGCGCCGGCCATCCCTGCGCCCGCTGCCAGACGCCGATCCGCCGGGTGGTACACGCCGGCCGCAGCAGCTTTTACTGCCCGCGCTGCCAGAAATAAGGGCGGCGCCGCTCCTCGCCTAGCGGACGACGAGGACGGGGCAGTGCACGTGACGGATGACCCGTTCGGCCGTGCTGCCGAGGAAGAAGTGCGTGATGCCCGCGCGACCGTGCGTGGAGATCACGATCAGGTCCGCCTCGTGGTGCTCCGCCATCCGGATGATCTCCTCTGCGGGCATGCCATGCACGACCAGCGCTTGGTATGGGACGCTCTCCAGCGG
>JAGDMS010000409.1 GCA_017860575.1 Deltaproteobacteria bacterium
GCCGCGGCATTACCCTTTTCCAAATTGCGGGCTGTGAGCACGACCCGGGCGCCGCATGCGGCAAATGCGCGTGCGGTCTCCTGCCCGAGGCCACCCGACGCGCCGGTGACCACGGCCACCTTGCCGCGCAGATCGATCCCCGCCAGCACGTCCGCGGTCGTGGAATGCGCGCCGAACCGTCTCATCTTGCCCGCGCTGTCAGAGACTCCCTTAAAACCTTCCAGACACCACACAACAGACGGACAGATAACAGATCCAACTCCGACGGTACCACACGCCTGCGTCTGTTGTCTGTCGTCTGCAAGTCTGTTGTCGGCAATTCTTGAGAACCCCTCGTGCCGTCCCCTCCCACATGACGCCTTGCAGCTCGGGATAGCGCTCGTTGCGGTCGACCGTGACACTGCAGACTGGATTGCGGCGCAGATTGCTGATCTTCTGGCCACGGGTGTAGGCGTAGACTTTGTCCCCCGCCCAACAGAACCACAGCGGGGTCAAATTGATTCGCTTGCCGGGGCCGTGGGTGGAAATGCGAGCGATCCAGGCCTCGTTCATCAGCCGCTCGATTTCCTCGCGCGTCAATGCGGTGCCGCCGGCAATCTTCATCGTGACTCCTCCATGAGCAGTTGATTTCTCGGGCCCCGTCAGAAAATGCGCGCCGGGCCACACCATACGGTACGAACAGGTTCGTGATCAATGGTACGGCGGACGCTGCTGGTGGGCTTGGTGCCCCGCAGCGGCCTGCTCCAGCAGCGGGCATTTCCTGTCGGCAACATCTCCCACCTGACAATCGGCTTTATTGACCTTTGCGAATGCAATCGAAAGACTGCGCATCAGGACAGTCGTCACATGAGGACATCACAGCGAAGCGGGCGCACGGACATCCGGATCACGCTGCCGCGGTGGGTGCACGGCGTGCTCCGCCGGTGCACCCCCTGCCGAACCGACGAGGACAAGATGCGGCTGGTGATCACGCTGGCACGCGAGAACGTCGAGAGGGAAACCGGCGGGCCGTTCGCTGCCGCCATCTTTCAGCAACCGGGCAATCGCCCCGTGGCGGTGGGAGTCAACCGGGTCGAACCGCTACGCAATGCCGTCCTGCATGCGGAGATCATCGCCCTCATGCTGGCGGAAACGCGCCTGCGCTCGCACACGCTGCGTGCCCCACGTTTGCCCGCGCACGAACTGATTACATCGTGCGCGCCGTGCGCGATGTGCCTGGGGGCGGCGTTGTGGAGCGGTGTCCGGCGGATCGTGTGCGGGGCCGGACGTGCCGATGCCGTAGCATTGGGATTCGAGGAGGGACCCGTGTTCCCCGCCTCGTATCGGTATTTGAAGGCCCGCGGCATCGAGGTCGTCCACGGCGTCCTGGCTGACGAGGCACGAACCGTGTTCGAAGCCTATCGGCAGCGATGCGGGCGGATCTACAACGGTTGAGCACGCCACCGACCGAGGCGATGCCAACAGCCGGTGGGCGTTCACGTCCGTCGGGTCTCACTCGCCACGCGCGGCCACGACTCCGCGTCATCTGACTTCCCGGAATACGTGAACGCCCCGCAATCGCGGGGCGCCCGCAATGAATCTGCTGCCGACGGCGAGGAAGGCCTCTTACTTCTGCCGCTGTCCGAGTTACCCGGAGTCGCTGCCGGCGCTAGCGGTCGAAGCAGGCGGCGCCGTATTCCTCGCGCCGGCGCCGCCGACGAAAACGCCGCTGCACCACCAGGGCCACCGGGATCAGCAACCACCACGCCGCGCCCATGCGACCGCCTTCCGCCGGAGCGGACACGGTACAACCGCCGTCATCCTCTTCGCTGCTTGTCGGCATCGGCGTGGGCGTCTTGGTCACCGTCGGCGTGGCCGTTCTCGTCGCTGTCGGCGTTGGCGTGAACGCCACCGTCTCCTCGAGGTGCACGGTCTCGGTCGCCGCGGCGGCAACATCCTGCTGATTGAAGGGGATGGTGATCCACTTCTTCTGAGAAAACAGCTTCGTCTGGTCGGCGTAGTGCGGCGAGTTGGGATTCGTCGACTCGGAGTAGGTGAGGATTCCCCGGATGACGGGACCGCTGCTCGTGAACTCGGTCGCCTGGATCCAGCTCGAGCCGGACGTTACGTCGGGGTAGCCGCCGGCGGCCGCGGAAAACGGGGCGCCGATGATATTGAACAGGCCCGAGGCGTTGGTCCCCCCGTGGATCGGGATACGCTCGCCGTTGCGAGTGACGTACTGGATGTCGCCAAGCTCGGCGTCGAGCGCGATGCCGGCATTGCGCAGCGTCCGCACCGCCGAGGCCAGCGCCACGAGGGCGTTCGGGTTATTCACCGCATTCAGGCCGCGCGGCGTGTGCACCGGATCGTTCACGTCAAAGGGGACGTCGTAGTTGAAGTTGGTGGGCAGCAGGCCACTGGACCCCGCCGCACGCATGAACTCGCGGAACAGGTGCGCCCCCTTGCTGTCCAGGTTGTCGTGCAGGTCCCACGCCGCGAGCACCGGGCAGGCCTCGCTGATGTTGACCTCCTCCGTCGGGTTGCTCACCGTCACCACCGGATTGTTCTGGCACAGGGTCACGAGCCCGTCGCGTAAAATCTGGCCCGTGTAGGCCTCGTCCCTCATCATCAATCCTTGCAGCTGTTCGAGCGTGAATCTGTTGGGTGCGCCTTGGCCGTCCGTGCCGTCCAGCCGCTTCTCCACCATGGAGAGCGCCGAACGTGTCCGCAGAGTGCGCTGCGTTCCGATCGAGCCGAGGTAGGGGGCGTCGTAGGTCAATGGCTCATTCGGGTTCGACAGCCACGGGCTGTCGTTGGAATTGTCCACGTAGTCCGTCCGGTAAACATACGGAAGCTTGCTGGGGCCGAGGATGCCCGGTATCACGGCGTCCGGGTCGTCTTTCCACATGCAGTCTGAACGCGATCCATCAATCGCACCGGCAAGCGCGCCTGGCAGGGCGCACGCGGCAACCTGGGCGCTGGTGAGATTCGGGCACGGAATCGGATCAGCGTAGAGCGTCTCACCCGACGAGTCCGCCGCAATCAGGTTGCCCGTCCAGAACTGCCATTGATCGTGGACGGCCTTGAGTTCGCGCACCGTCTTCGCCTGGTATTGCGAGACCAGCGATTCAATGCTCCGCCAGCCGGCATCCGTCGCCCGCACGGCGTACGCGTTAGACGTGGTCCACGGGAACCCCCCCAGCAGGAGCGCGGCGAAGTGCGTCGAGTAGAAGGTGTGCGATTGGCTTTGCAACCCGCCGCTTCCGTCGGCCACCTGGACAGTGACCGTCTCGGTGAGCATGTCGCGTTCCGCACCGTCGAAGAGGTATTTCGTCGGCTTCCCGGAAACAAGGTTCAGCCGGTAGAACGTGTTGAGCGGGGAGGTCGTCACCGTGTTGGTGAACGCGATGTTCCCGGTGGCGCCGAAGCCCACCTGCGGTCGGCCCATCACGTTTGCGCCGGCGACGTCGATCTCGCCCGGTATGGTCTGGTGGAAGGCGTAAAAGCGGTTGGTCCCACTCCAGTTGAGATGGGGGTTGATCAGCAGCATCCCGGTGCCGTCGACCGTGGCGTCGCGGCCGAGGCCGAGGCCGTTGCTGCCCTTGTCGCGCAGCAACTCGAGCGCATGCATCACGCTCGCCACCTGGCGTTCCTGCTGCGCGGACAGCGCCTGACCCGAGCCCGACGCCGAAGCGGACGCCGCGGGCGGGGCTGCGCTGACGATCTGCGTCAGGAGGAAGGGGTAGAAGAAATTCATGCGGGAGATGCGGCGGAAGTCGATGTCGCTGATCTCGCGCACCCAGGCGGCACCCCGACAACTGGGGTCGGGAAGGTTATTGACGCCCGTGTCCCGCAGGTAGCGGTTGTAGCCAGCGGCG
>JAGDMS010000410.1 GCA_017860575.1 Deltaproteobacteria bacterium
TGGCCGATGGCAAGTTTCTCTACGGCCAGTGCTTCGTGGTCTATGCCTTCGTCGAATACTATCGGGCCAGCGGCGATCGGGAGGCGTTGCGGCACGCGATGGATCTCTACCACGCGATCCAGCAAAACCTGCACGATCGGCAGCACGGCGGTTGGATCGAACACGCCGACCGCTCTTGGCGCCCGTTGCCTTCCGACGACCGGCGCAACGAGGTCGGGGTCATCGGCCTGAAGAGCGCGAACGCCCACCTCCACTGGATGGAGGCACTGACGGAACTCTACGACGCTACCCACGATCCCGATGTGAAGAAATCGCTCGACGAGGTCCTCCGCATCAACCAGCAGTACTTCTTCCCGCCGGACCCCGAACGCGCCAGCGTCGTCCGCCTACGGGACTGGCAGCCGGTGCGGAATCCCGAAAGCGCGTCGATTTCCTATGGGCATAATGTTCAATTCGCGTGGCTCATGGTCCGCGCCGAACAGGCACTCGGCCGCATTCCATCCTGGAAGCACTGCGACGTCCTCTTGGACCACGCGCTGCGGTACGGCTACGACAAGCAGCGCGGCGGTCTGTACTATCGGGGTCTCGATAACCGGCCCGCGACCGATACCGACAAGGTCTGGTGGGTGCAGGCGGAGCTGTTGGACGCGCTGAGCACTGCGTTGCAACATCGCGCCAACGCGCAGTACGAGCAGGCGCTGGAAGGTTTGCTACACTTCCTTGTTACGTACCAGATCGATCCGGCGGATGGCATCTGGCTGGATACCGTGACCGCGGACGGCCGACCAAAGAACCCGGCGAAAGCCCACAACTGGAAGGCCAACTACCACGACCTGCGCGCCATGATCCGATTCATCGAGGCCTTCGCGCCGCGCTAGATCCGTCTCCCCGCTTGCTCCCAATACGGCGCGCGCAACTTCCGTTTCAGAATTTTGCCCGTGTCTTCACGCGGCAACTCGTCCCGGAACTCGATCACCTTGGGGAGCTTGTACGCCGCCAAGTGTTCGCGCAGGAAGCGTCGCACCTCGGCCGCATCAAGCTGCGCGCCCGGCTCGGGCTGGACGAAGGCGCACAGGCTTTCGCCGAACTCCTCGTCGGGGATGCCAAAGACGGCACAGTCCGCGACGCCAGTGTGCTTGAGAAGCTCCGCTTCGATTTCGGCCGGGTAGATGTTCACCCCGCCGGAGATCACCATGTCCCGCTTGCGGTCGCACAGGTACAGGTAGCCGTCCGCATCGAGATAACCGATATCGCCGCAGGTGATGAGCCCATCACGTTCCACCTCGCGCCGCTTCTGCTCGTCGCCGATGTAGGTGAAATCGCCCATCCCGCCGAAAAAGCTGTAGACTTCACCGGGCTCTCCCGGCGGCAACTCTTTGCCCGCGGCGTCGAGAATTCGGATCACCGCGTGCGGCGCGGCCTTCCCCACCGTACCCGGATGCGCCAGCCACTCCTCGGAGTTGCAAAACGACACGGTGCCCATTTCCGTCGCGCCGTAGAACTCATTGATGACGGGCCCCCACCACTCGATCATCTTGCGTTTCACATCCGGGGGGCATGGTGCGGCGCCGTGGATCACCCACTGGAGCGAGGACACGTCGTAGCGCTTGCGCACTTCTTCCGGGAGCTTGAGCAGGCGCACGAACATGGTGGGAACCATCTGGAGGTGCGTGACGCGGTAGGTGGCGATGAGCTGCAGCAGTTCCTCCGCATCGAAGCGCGGCTGCAGAATTACGACACCGCCGATCATGGCCGCCACCAGCGCGTACGCATTGGGTGCGGAGTGATACATCGGGCCGCAGATCACCGTGGTGACCGCGCCCGTCATCCCCAGCATGGTCACGACGGTGGAACGACCGATGACGTCCTCTTCGGGTGTGCGCGGCTTTCGGAGAACCCCTTTGGGTCGGCCCGTCGTGCCCGACGTGTAGATCATGGTGGCCGGCATCGGAATCTCGCCCAGCGGCTGCGGCTCGAAAGCGGCGATCCACTGCGCCCATTCCTTTTCCCCCGGGGGAACCACACAACGGCTCGGCTCGATGCCGTACGCCGCGGCGATCTCCGGCGGGGTTGCCACCACGTACACGGGCACGCCGTCGGGGACGCCGGCCCGCACCCCGGGAAGCAGGTCGGCGTGAATGAGGACGAGCTTGGCGCCGCAGTCGCGCAGGATGTACCCGGCCTCCTCGGCGGTGGCGTGCCAATTGATCGGTACCGGAAACGCCCCCATCATGCGCACCGCCAGGCTCACCTCGATGAACGGAAAGTCGTTGCGCAGGATCAGCGCGACGGCATCGCCCGGTTGCACGCCCGCCGACGTGAGCGCCGCCGCCGCCCGTGCCGCGTTGCACTCGAACTCCTGCTGCGACAGTTCCCGCTTCCCACTGATGAGTCGTCCCGCCATTTTCCGACCTCTTTTCTCAGTATCCTGGGCCTACCAAGGAATCGTGCTTCGACGAGCTCAGCACGAGCGGTGAGTTGAGGAATTCAATAGACAAGAACCCGCTCGGTTTCGCTGCGTGTCAGTCGAACAGGTTGGCGAGGTTCTTCTTCATCGCATCGGCGATGTAGAGCGCCAAGGCTTGGATGGTGCACGTCGGGTTGACCCCACCGGCGGTCACGAAAATGCTGCCGTCGATGATGAACAGGTTGCGGACATCGTGACAGCGACCCCACTCGTTGACCACCGAGGTCCGGAGATCCGTGCCCATACGGGCGGCGCCGACCGGACCCGATGATGAGAACATCCACCGTCTCTTCCGCCATCGCCTCCCTCAATGGCCCTCCGGTTTGAACGAAACGCCGTCGTCATACAACCGTTGCCGCTCGCGTTCGTCGAAGCCCAACTCTGCGAGGATCTCGTCGCTGTGTTCCCCCAGCCGTGGAGCCAGCCGGCGCACCGAACCAGGCGTGGCCGAAAAGCGCGTCGGAATCCCAATGTTCGTGATGTCGCCTTCCGACGGATGGGTGCGGTGCTCGAAGAAACCGCGCGTCGAGAGATGCGGATCGGCGAGGAGGTCGTCTGGGCCAAGCACGCGTGCGACGGGGACATCGGCGCCGGTCAACAGCCGGTGCCACTCGTCCGTTCTTTTGGTGCTGATGATCTCCGCGGTCAACTGATAGAGCTGGTCAATGTGGGCGTGGCGTGCCGACATTTCCAAGAAGCGGGGATCAGTCGCCAGCTCCGGGCGGCCCGCCAGCTCGAAGAACCGCTGCCACTGCGCAGTCGTATAGGGCAGCACGGCCAGGTAGCCGTCCTTGGTTTTGTACGGCCGCCGGAACGGCGACAGCAGGCGGTCATACCCAGCGGGACCGAGTGGCGGTGAAAACGTCAGACCCATCAAGTGTTCCGGGAGCATGAACGAGACCATGGTCTCGAACATGGGAACCTCAACGCGCTGGCCCCTGCCCGTCTTCTCTCTGGCGTACAGTGCCATCACCACAGCGCAGGCGATATGCAGCCCGCACGTCTTGTCGGCCACGACGCTTTTCACGTAGGCCGGACCGTCGGATTCGCCGGCGCCTTGCAAGGCCGCCAGTCCGGACATGGCCTGGATGACGTCATCGAACGCCGGCTGCCCGGCGTACGGTCCTCCCTCGGAGAATCCGTACGCCCCGCAGTAGATTAAGCGGGGGTTGATGTCGTTCAGCGTCTCGTAGTCGAGCCCCAATGTACGCATCGATTGCGGGCGGATGCTGGAGACCAGCACATCCCCGTTATTGACAAGGCGCCGCAGCACCTCGCTGCCGTGCGTGTGCTTGAGATCGAGTACGATGCTGCGCTTGTTGCGATTGAGATTGAGAAAGAGCGCGCCCATGCCCGGATGACGAAACGGAGG
>JAGDMS010000411.1 GCA_017860575.1 Deltaproteobacteria bacterium
GAGCGAACCGCCGCTCAGGTGTCGCCACGGCAGTTCCACGAGTGCCGCGAATTGCGTCCCGACAGCACGCTCGAGCCGGATGCGCACCTCCTGGACCTCGGCGTCCAGCGTGAAGGCGTAGGGGCCCGAGCTTTCGACCACAGCGGCATTTGCCCAGTTCACGGTGGCACCGACGCGGCCGCTGCCTGCAACGGGCAACCGCGCCGGAAGAGGGGCGGGAAGGCCATAGGGCGCCAGCAGCGGGTTCTGGTTGCGGGTGAGGAGGGGATCGCCGTGGGCCGTCACCCCGAACAGCCCGACAATTGCCGCCAGCGCCGCGCACGTGCCGCGGTGGAGAATGGACTGCGGCTGAATGGGACTGCGATCCATGACTGGCCGGTTCAGTTGAGTCGCGCTGCGTAGACCGGCGCATCGACATGCCTGATGAGCAGCGCCACGTCTGTCAAACCCCAGCTTGCGACACGGAACCTCCCGAACGTGTGCCGCCAGTTCCCGGCGTGAGGCGAGCCGGCCCTGGCATCTGCAATCGGGTCCAGGCCATCACCCGCGCATCGCGCCCAGTCCCATCCGCCGGCAACGAGCGCCGACCAGCCGGATCCCTTTGGGGCAGCGATCGTATGGACGGTGGCCCCGTCCTGCGCGGAGTAGTAAATCAACCGGTCCAGGTTCGGTGCGTAGTCAAGCGCAGCGTATTCGGCGATGCGCGGTCGCGTGCCACTCGAACGCAGGGCGGCGGCGGGTGCCGCGGGGTCGGCGGGATTGATCGCAAACAGGGCGTCGCGCGCATACACGAGCACCACCACGATGTCCCGCATCGGATCAATCTGCATCGCGTTGTGGTTGGCAGCGCCCGGGAACTTGCTGGGATGCAACGGGCCCCAGCGGCCGCACGTGCCATTCGCATTCTCACCGTCTGGGGAATAGCCGATAAAGGCGTTGCCGCCGCCGTCGTCACCGGAGTGGCCCCACAACACGCGCCGCGATGCATCCCAGGTCGTAAAGCCTCCCGAATTCAGAATGGCCGAGGCGTGCAATGGGCCCCGACGCCACTGGAGGCGATCCAGGTTGAACATGTGCGGTACGGCAACCGCCTTGACCCTGGGGCCCAGCTCGCAGTTGCCCTTCAAGATCAGATAGTCGTTGCCGACCGGGTCGTACTGCACGTAGCCGTAGGTGTGCGGCGGCAGCGGTGAGCCGTCCGGATACTCTGCATCCGGGTAGAACGCACTGGCCCCGTAATCCGCCGCGGTACCCTGGACGAAGCCGTCCGAGATTCGCTTCCACTCCCTCGTGGCGAGGTCGAAAGCATGAATGTCAGAGCCAAAGTAGTTGTTGTGGCCTCCACCGAAGACAATCAGCGAGCCGGAGTGACCGTACTGGGTTGCGAGCACGGCACCGTTCCATGCCTCGGTGATCGCCGGGAAACCGACCCGGCCGCTCCACGGCGCATTGACGTACTGTCCGGTGAGCCGCCGCAGGACTGCGTAAGGTCGCCGAGCAGGATTCAGGGCCGGATCGCCGGCCGGATCGCCGTCACGTAGATAGCGCGTACCACTTCTCGTCGCGGGCAGTCTGAGATCCGGTCGATTACCCGAAATGCGATACCAGCGGCCGATCTTCATGGCATCCAGCCATTCCGGAGCGGACGGCCGTGCCATCGAAAGCGGAACCGTCAGCACGAAGCACCGATAGTCGCTGGCGGAGCGCTGCAGAGGCAGCGGCGGGTCAGCATCTTTCTCGCTCCCTTCGTTTACCTCGGCGTAACATACCTTCGGATTCCGCACTTTGTTCGGCTCTTGGGCGCCAGGACTGTGAAATACCGTAACGTGATCAATTCCGGACAAGCGCCGAAACGGCCTGGCAACGTGCGTCCAGCGGACGGGCCGCCGGCACACGTTCGACCAACGGACGAGTCGTCGGACGCGATCGACGGTGCTGAGCTCATTCGCATACTGGAGGAGAATCAGCGCATACGGCGTGACCCGGGCGATACCGCAAACCTGCCCGGAATCAGGCGCATGCCCGACGGAATCGAAGTCGTCGAGCAACGCATGGGGCTTGCCATCGGGCAGTGGGTCTTGCGTGTCCGTTGCCAGTGCGGGCGGAGTTGGTTTGAGGTTGAAGCCGTCCACTGGGCCACCTGCCCACGTTGCCATCTACTCGTTCGCGTGGACACAGACGCGCCAAGTCCGGCGAAGTGACGGCTGAGCCTGCGGCGCAGAGCGGCGATTGTCGCAGCGGCCCTTGTCGCGCCGGCGGGGTGCGCTAAGACAGCGCTGCCGACCGAGTAGATCGTACGGACTGACACGTTCTCAGCGTTGTAGAAACCCCGGCCCGGTGCGCCGGGGTTCTTGTTGCAGCGCACGCGCGTCAGTCATGCGACCCGATATCGGTTTTGGTGCGCCGCATCATCGTGCCCGATCGAGATTCGGAGGAACTCGGGCCGTGCGAGCTGGTCATTGACCTATGGCGCCCAATACAAGCACGTCGGAGGAAAGGCGGATGAGATACCTGATCGCGCTGCCCGTCCTGATTCTGATGAAGATCGAGGAAGCGCTGGTGCTGCGCATCGCAAAGCGCCGGATGTCGCGATGACATCAATCAGCCGCGCGTGGAAGTTCTCACCAACCCGGGAGGGAACGGAATGCATGATCAACAACGCCGAATGGTTCTCCGAGTCGCATTGGGCACAGGCTGTGTGCTGGCCGTGCCCACGATCCTGTCCGCATGCGACCAAGACCAGCGTCCCCAGGGTCCCACGAGTGGCGGCAACGGGGCCACGGCGAGTCCGCCCACTCCGGCCGCATCCGTCGGCACCTCCAGCGCTCAGGTAGGCGGTACCGTTCCCAAAGCGCAGGCGAAATACCAGGAGCGGCCCAACGGCGAGCAGAAATGCAGCAACTGCCAGCAGTTCGTCGCCGCGACCAATACCTGCAAGGTGGTGGAGGGGAGCGTAAGTCCGGAAGGCTGGTGCATGTTCTGGGCCAAGACGGCGTAGTGATCCTGACGATCTGGCCAAACGGTGGCGACCGTCGACGCTGACGGCACGTCCAGGGTCGTCTTGTATTCGGCGATGTGTACCTTGCGCTGAGTGTCGATGGCCATGACTCGTCGCCGCCCAAGCCCCGTGGAGAGGCGGTACGCTATGAGACGCGGATTGAAGGCGATCATGACCGCCATCGGATGCTACTGAGCGACGCGCTCGAGACACACGACCCCGGCCCGGTGCCGGGGCCTCCCAGCGGTTGCGTGGATTCCATGCTTGACGGATTGACCTTCACGGGTCTCGCCTCGTACGAGGCCGAGCCTGGGGAAATGATCGCCATGGTGCATTCATCCGACACCGGGATTGCGAACGCATACGTGTTTGATCGCCAATGAAGGTTCGGCCAGAGGGGTGTCGATTGCATATTGTGGCGCCGCCGCACTGAATCCGATTTCGACGTGCCACCGGGTCATTGATACAATGAGAATGACTCTCATTAGGCGCCAAAATCACCAGCCATAAAACGCGGGCAAGCGAATCGAGCTTCTTACATCTCCAGGGGGTGTCACATGAAGTCAAAGATTCCTGCATTGTTGGCCATGACCCTACTGGCCGCCGGCGCGCCCTGCGCACAAACGACCGACGCCCCACGGCCCGCCGCAACGCCAGCCTCCGCCGCCGAGCCGGTGGCCAAACTCGCCGAAGCCGCACCGGCAGATGAGGCCGCGACGCGGGCTGCGGTCAAGCCACCGAAGGCGCCTCCGGGCTTCAAGGTCGCGAAGCGCCCGGATGGCGAATATGTGTATTGCCAGGAGTTCTCGCGTCTGGGAACCCGCTTCAAGGAGAAG
>JAGDMS010000412.1 GCA_017860575.1 Deltaproteobacteria bacterium
GCACGCCTCGCGAACCCCTGCGAACCTTGGACAGGCTTGGCGTGCGACTGTGTCGATGCACTTTGCGACTGGCGCATCATCATCGCTCGTTTCGACCGCAACGGAGTGCCCGATGCGAACCTCGGCGCGCGAGCTTCGCTCCAGCGTCGGCGCACTTCTACACGCCATACGCAGACGAGTGTGCCGCGCTGATGGCCGGATCCGCATGGACAGCCGAAGGGACCGAGTTCCACGCACGCCTTCCGGAGGGCCGCCCGGGCGCAGCAGCGTGCCCCGCCGGTACGCGCGCTCTCTACCGACTCTACAACGGCGGTCAGGGAGGATCGCCGAACCACCGATACACTACGTCCACGCGCATCGTCGACATCATGACAGCGGGACGATGGATCCCCGAGGGCGACGGTGCCACCGGGGTCTTCGCCTGCATTCCCTCGCCTTGACGCCGGCCCGGGTCGGCCGATGACGGCAGCTGACGTCGGTGTTGGGTCTGGTAGCCGAACGGCACGTTGCCGCCGATGGCACCCGACAGCCGAGCTGCGGATCAGGAGAGCGGCGGGTCGATGTCCACCGTGCCGCTACCCGATGGGCGTCGAACGCCAGTTTGCGAGGCCACGTTCATCGACCTGCTCACAAGCGACGTGGACGGGCGCGCCGGGGCGCTGGCCGAGGCGACGATCGCGCAGGCGGAGCGACGGCAGAGATCGGAGATTGTCGTAGCGAACTACTTGAACCGATCACATCGAGGAAGGTCCGGCCGGGGCCAACTGCAGTCGTAGCAGGCCAAGCTCCAAAGCCAACCGGGCCCCCGAGAGTTCGGCCGCCACGATCCAGCGACCGTCCTCGCTTCACAGGAAGAGGCGACCGTGCGGCAGATGCGCCTTGCCGGTGAAGACGTGAGGCGTCGGGACGGCGGCACATAGCCCCGCGTTCGGAGGATCGTTCACCGTCCCGCGGAACTGCGGCTGCCTGCGGACGTTCAGTTCCTGCTCGAGATCGTAGGCGAGACTGATGAGTGTCGACTCCTCCAGGAACGTGCTGTACATCAGCAAGCCGGCGGGTTTGCCGTCTGCCGTGATGCCGACAGGCAGCGCAAGGTTCGGGTAGCCGGCCACGGCCGCCGCCGTGGTGTTGGTGAGGTGCGGTGCGACGATGGCGTCAAGGTCGTCCGCTGCCAGCGCGTTGTCGATGCCGGTACGCGCCGCGAGGAGCGCTGCCGCTCTCGCGGCGAGGTAGTCGGGATCGGCCAGGTTACCGCTCGTCGATTCCGAGATCTCGAATATCTCCTGGCCATAGAACGCAAGTTCGGCCGGACAATGTGCAAGATTGAAAGCAATGAGGTCCGCCAGTGTACGCATGCTCGTGTGCGTGAGCCCGGCGAGGTACTCGGCAATATGCACCTTGAACTCGAACAGGAGCGCCATGAACTCGTCACCTCCGTAGGCATAGACATCCCCGGTGTCGGTGGGGACGAGGGTTGCACCCAGATGGACCATGGCGTCGAGTGCCTGCTGCACGAACGGAAGCGTGTCTTCGTCACCAGGCCAACCGTACGTACCGTAGTCCGTGAAGAAGCGCTGGTCCACGCCGATGCGCGCGCCATCCAGCCCACCGCGCTGTAGGAACTGCGTGTACCCGGTCGGCAGCGGTTGGCCCGCCACCGGACCGAACGGTGATTGCAGCACGCCCAGCATTACCGCGACATCGGTGACCGTACGCCCTATCGGACCGGCCGTGTCCTGGTTGTGGCTGATGGGGATAATGCCGGTCTGCGAAATCAACCCGAGCGTGGGCTTGAGTCCGACGGCCAGATTCGCGTTGCAGGGACCGACGATTGAGCCGTCGGTTTCGGTGCCGACGGCCGCGGCGCACAGGTTCGCCACCACTCCCACGGCGGACCCGGAACTGGAACCAAACGCGGTGTGGTCCAACAAGTACGGATTGTGCGTTGGCCCGCCGCGGGCGGTCCACCCGTAGAAACCCAGTGGACTGAACCCGCGGAAGTTTGCCCACTCGCCGAGATTGGCTTTTCCGAGAATGACGGCACCGGCAGCGCGGAGCCGTTCGATCACCCTCGCGTCGGCCGTTACCTTGCTGTTGACGAGGGCCAGCGAACCGGCCGTCGTCTGCATCTGGTCGTCAGTGGCGATGTTGTCCTTGACCAGAATGGGAATCCCGTGAAGCGGTCCGCGCAATCCTCGCCCCTGCCGGCGTTCGTTATCCAGTTGTGCGGCAATCGCCTCGGCCCTCGGGTTGGTCTCGATGATCGCGCGGAGCAACGGATTGAACTGGGCTATGCGCTCCAGGTAGCCACGGGTCAGCTCACGGCTGGTGAGTGCGCCGGAACCCATCAGCGCCTGCAGCTCGGGAATCGTCTTTTCAATCCAGATCGGGTCGCCAGGTTTGGCAGCAGCGGCTGCCCGCGCGAGCGTTGAACCGAATCCGCCGGTCAG
The DNA here is from genome assembly GCA_017860575.1 of Deltaproteobacteria bacterium. Classification (GTDB taxonomy): domain Bacteria; phylum Desulfobacterota; class Binatia; order HRBIN30; family HRBIN30; genus JAGDMS01. Next base: position 2,451 of record JAGDMS010000412.1, read on the forward strand.
TAGTGACGCGCCTGTCGCCGCGGTCGCCCTGAGGAAAGTGCGTCGTGCGCCAAAGCTCTTCAACTGGCGTTCCATAGAGGTCTCCTCCCTGTGAATTGAACAACGCTGACCCGGCACAATAGGCGCAGGTGCCGCGAAACGCGCTATCGCGCCGCGTTACGAGAACTGCGTGGGCAATTCACTCGGCCGCAGAGCGGAGGGGCGGGACGAAGGAACATCCGTCTCGGGCGCGCCCGGAGGAGTCGTAGAGAAAGAACCAAGGAGATCGGTGGTTGCCCAATCACTCCCGCAACCGCTGCAGGCTGCGCCACGCGGGAATGTTTTGCAAGGTCGTACGCAACATTGGGGGCTGGGGATCAGACTGCGTGCCATTGCGATTGGGCCGGGTTCGAAAGGTATGGTCCTCGCAACGTTTGCCTGGATGGGGACGGTGTGCAGCTGCGCGAACGGCTGCCACTGATGCGCCTGCACGGATGCAGCTTGTCATGGTGGTTGTTCCAGTAGATGTCCACGTAGACGAAGCTCAGCACGTAGCTTGAGAACACCGGTAGCAGCGGTTTGAGCGCCGCAAGGTCCCCGCCGTCCACCGCATCGAGGCCGATCGGCGCGGCCGGCACGATGAGCCGGGTTCGTGCCTCGGCATCATCACCGCAGACCGGCATGAACACCGTCCCACGAGTCCCGGGGCGGGCGGGTTGTTCGCATCGACCAGTATCGTGCCCTGCCAGTTGGAATCGCATCGACACGGCGTGCCCATGCTCCATCGGCGATCACCCACGAAACCGTCGACACCCAGGCGCCTTGCCGTTTCGCCACTCCGTCGACCCCAAGGGCGCCGTTCCAGGCCGCAGCGTTGACGCCTGTCAAGACGGCGACGCGGGATCGCGCGCCCAATCGGTCCATCGAGGTGCTGGCTCGAGCGATGCGCGCCGGGGCGTGCCGGCTCGCCGCGGTGGCTTTCGGCGAGCATGCACAAGATGGTGTGCCAAAGAAAGGTTCCGACTGTGGTACGCAGTCCGTGGACGCACGCCATGAGTCGGTCCGCCATGGTCGGGACGGTGCTCCTTGCGCTTGGCGGCACTTCCGCTTGTACCCCGACGCTCCTCGGTGCCGGCGAGCGCGAAGCGATTTGCCGGGTCGTTGTCGAGGAGCAGTTCAATGCAGTCGACATTCAGGCCAATCCAGTCGCAAATCCCGCCGGGGGCGCGGCCTTCGGCGCTGGTTCCGCTGCGCTGATCGCATTGGGGGTCGTTGCTCTCAACCCGATCGCGGTGATCCAGGGCGCAGTGGGAGTTGCAGCGGGGCTTGGTTGCGGAGCGGCGGGTGCCGCCCATCCCAATGTCGAGACCGAGTTCCGCGAGATCGTCGTGACGGCGGACCG
>JAGDMS010000413.1 GCA_017860575.1 Deltaproteobacteria bacterium
TGGCGTGCCTCTACCTCGCGTCACCGGCTTCCGCTTGGGTCACGGGCAAGATCCTCGAGGTCGACGGCCTGGCACAGCACGAGCTGATCGACAAGCACATCCCGGATCTCTGAGCGGATCACCGAGTGCGATGTCCGCCGTTCACAAATCATGCTTGATTGTGCTGGTTGGTACCGCCGCTCTGTGGATCGGGACAAGCGGGAGCACGGCGCAAAACCACGGCAACAAGGCGCCCGGCAGTCACCAGGATCTCACCGACGCGAAGACCTGGATTCAGCGCCTCGAGAGGCCGGAGCGAATTCCTGGTCTAAAGTTCAATGAAGTCATCGCCTGCCTGAACCTGAAGGCAGGCGACGTAGTGGCCGACATTGGAGCGGGCACCGGCGCGTTTTCGATTCCGTTTGCGAGGGCCGTCGCGCCCTCGGGAAAAGTCCTGGCGGTCGATATCTGGGCCGGGCTCATAGACTACATCAACGAGAAAGCAAAGAAAGAAAACGTGAGCAACGTCCAAGCGATTCTCGCCAAACCAGACGATCCGATGCTGCCGACAAACCAGGTGGACGTAGCCTTTTTCCACGATGTTTTTCACAACACGAATGACCGCCAGGCGTATCTGAAACTGCTGGTCTCCCAGCTCAAGCCCAGTGGGCGCATCGCCATCATCGAACAGGAATTCGATGATCCGATCGCAAAGACGTGGGATCTTCCCGAAGACAGAATCACGAAAGACCAGGTGAAATCCTGGATGGCCAACGTCGGGTTCCATCTTATTGGGGATTACGACATCTTTGAGGGCGCGAACAATCCAGCGGGGACTGGAATGCCGCAACGGTGGTTCGTGGTCTATGCGCGGGCCGCGGCAGCCGACAACTAGCGCCGCGTAGTCAGGTTCTCGGACCACTCTATGAAGTTTGCAAACCCCCAACCTCGGGCCCCTGTGACCTTCGTCACAGCGGTGGTACGTGCATCGCATCGATACTCGGCTCGCGCATCAGTCCAGTAGACGGGTGTGATCCGGATAGCGGTAGACCGCAAATGGTGGCATGTTGCGCACCCGGATCGAGCGTAGAATTCGTCATTTCCAAGGGGAGCTTATCCAGGAACGGGACGTATATTTTCCTCCCCTTTGGTGGCCGCGATCGCCTCTTGAACTCTGACCGCCGGGAACGAATTGCACGCGGTCCATGACGCCGGGATACCCGACGTGCGAGACCACCCGCAGGCCACAGCGCACCGCCCGCGCCCCTGAAGTTATGGCGCAGCCGCCGGATCGACGCCCCACGTTGGTGCGGGGCTGCGGCGCAGGTACGGATGGACCTCGCGCTCGTAGAGGCGGAGCATTTCCCACGAGCGCGCGGGCGCGACACCGGCGAACAGCGGCGTCAAGTAGAAGGAGCTGTTGTCTCCGAGCCCTTCGGCCAGCGCGATGGTCTGCTCGGGAGTGAGGACCTTGTACCCCGGGCTGTTGCGAATCGTCTCGGCGGTCATGCCGCCCGCGTACGGGCCCACCGGACGGCCGTAGGCCTCGCTCGTCCACCGGCTGTACGAATCGAGCACATGGAGGATGTGCGGGAGGAGCCACTCCCAATCGCGCTGCGGATCCCGCGAGATCCACACGAAGATCGGCGCCTGCTTCGGGTAATCCCCCGGGTCGGGCTTGCCGAGCTTGAGACATTCCTCGCGGTAGGGCTCCCACACTGTCGCATCGAGCCCGGGAACGAACCAGCCATCGGCGATGTGGGCCGCTTTGCGCGCCGCCGCCGGCGCGGAACCCCCGAGCAGGACCGGCGGCACCGGCTCGGGCCGTGGCGTCACCCGGCACGGGCGGCCCTGGTAGGTGAAGGGCTCGCCGGTCCAGGCTTGCTTCAGGATGCGGCACGCGTCGCAGGTGCGGCGCCAGCGCTCGTCCACGCGGTGCCCGAACATAGCAAACTCCTGCGGCCGGTACCCGAACCCGAGCGCCAGAACGATCCGTCCGCCCGATACCAATTGTGCCACCGCTACATCCTCGGCCAGTTTGATTGGATCATACAGCGGTGCCAACAGCACCGAGGTGCGGAACCGGATGTGCTTGGTGCGGCCGGCCATGGCACAGGCCAGCGGCAATGGCGACGGATTGTAACCGTCGTCGGACGAGTGGTGCTCACCGAGCCCGACCACGTCGAACCCCAACTCGTCCGCCCAGGCCACCTGGTCGAGTGCCACGGGATACAGTTCGCGCGCCGGCACGCCGAAAGACGGCGCGCGCATGTCGTAAATCAGTACCCGCTCCATGGCTTCCCTCCGAAGGTTTTCGATCTCACTCCCGGTTGTACGGCGGTGCCGTCAAAATGTCCCCGGGCCGCAGTTTGCGCGACGCGATCCCGGCAAACCCGTCCCCGCCCATGTAGTTGTGCTCGCCCAGTATCAAACCCTTGTCATCGAACGGCCACAGGGTGGCGATCCGTGCCTCAAAGAGATAGTCGGCATCGAGGTCGTCGACCGTAATGCCGATGCCTTGGAGCATGCGGCCCGTGTACGCAATGCGCAGCACGCCTTCGGTCAACACGCAATGACGGTCGACGACCAGGCGGTCGCAGTCCATCTGCAAGCGCAGCGCGTCGTTCTTCTTCATCTTGTCGTAGTAGGCCGCCACCTGCGGTTTGCCTTTCGGGTTCCAGGTCGGGTCGTCGGATCCGTAGGTGTGGTACTCCACATCTTCGGACAACGTGGCGACGGTGGCGTCGATGTCGCCCGCCAATTCCGCCTTGCTGTGCGTGATTATCATCTGCAGGTTGTGCCGCCGGACAGGATCGGTTTCTGCCGCCAACCGCTCCTCCAGCTTGGCCCAGGTAACCGCGGGATTGATGACTGCCATGTTCGTTTCTCTCCTTTCACGTGGGAGTGTTGGTCAGTGCTTCGCGACGTCGGCCACTGCCACCACGCGCGTGCGCAACGGCTGCACGCGTTCCTCCGGCAGCAGGAAGCGCCAGAACAACCGTCCCCGCACGTGGCCATCCGTATCGATCCAGTTGGGCACACCCGGGTCGCGGTGCGCCAGCACCATGCGGAAACTGCCGTCCGGCTCCAGCGTGGTCTGCTTGCGGTTGAGCGACACACGGCGGTTCACGTAGTCGAACGTCTGCAGATAGCGATTGTACAACATGACGCTTGAGAAGCGGCACTTCGGGAAGCGCCCTTCGATGATGAGTGCCTGGTCCGGCTGTAATTCGTAGGGCGCCATGGCGTACACCGCGTCCATGTTGGCCCACCCCATTCCCGCCGGTGGATCGGCCGGCGGGTTGAACTGGTTCGGCACGGTGGAGATCCAGTTCGGCTGTGGCCCGCTCGCCGTCGGCGGGTTCTCCAGCGTCATCCCGCGCATGTAATTCATGACGCGGCAGATGGTGGTCGCCACCGCTGCATCACTCAGCGGGGCCGGCGGGCCGGGCGGGTCCAGGGGCTCGATGGTCAAGGGAATCCGCTTGTTGGGATCGGCAGCCACCGGTTTCTCCTCCTCGAAGAAGTGCCGGGTGTTGATCAACCCGGCCTCGGGATGGAGTGGAAACCAGTTGCCGGGCCGCCGCTCAGGCGCGAGAACGAATTCGTAGTTCCCGTCAGGGTCCACCTGCAATTGCGTGTCCTTGACGACGTTCACCGTCCCTTTGGAGTAATGCCCGTCGGCCGTTCCCAATTCCTGGCTGAAGGAGGTGAACACGGCCCCGGCGATGTTACCGCGCACGCGATAGGCGCGATCGGGCCGGATGTACGCCCCGAAGTAGATGGCATCGGGATTGTCGCCCAGCACTTTCTTGTTGGGTGCAACAATGCGGTGAAAGACCGGGCGATC
>JAGDMS010000414.1 GCA_017860575.1 Deltaproteobacteria bacterium
CACAACGACGTCCTGTTCTCCTTGCTCACCGTATGCCAACTGGTCATCGACATTGCAGGCGAGCTATCGGCTCGCCGCGGGGAGCGCTTCGAGGACGACACGGAAGCGGTCCGCATAATGGCGGTCGATCCACGGTTTTCGCCAGCACTCGTGCGGGCGCTCGAACGTTTGCCCGGAGTTCGCAACGTGCTGATCCACGAATACGTCGCTCTGGATATGGACCGGGTCATCGAGGCGCTCGACCAGCTCAAACCGGTGGAGCAATTCGTGGAGATCGTTCGTCAGCTCGAGTTGGCGGGTGGTTCGCCCTGACGTGACAACACCCGGTGCACTTCGAAAAGGCGTCGCTCAGCGGCAGCAGCCCAATGCCGCCGGGCGGCTTGGGTTGACCACAACTCTCAGCTCTCGACTCTTGACTGTCAACGGAAGGATCTGCGGATCCACGTTCGCTCAGTACCGGGGCAGCGACGGATCCACGGTCAGCGACCAGCGGTCGATTCCGCCGGTCAAGTTCGCCACGCTGGTGAAATCGCGATGTGCGAGGAACGCGGCGACGTTGGCGCTGCGCACCCCGTGGTGGCAATAGACAACGATGTCCGCATCCGGGTCGAGTTCGTGCAAGCGTGCGGGGATCTCGCCCATGGGGATATGCACCGCCCCCTCCAAGCGCGCGCACGCGACCTCCTCCGGCTCGCGCACATCGAGCAGGAGCAGGCGCTGGCCGCGGTCGAGTAGCGCTTTCACCTCGGCCGGTGTGAGTTGGTGGGGCAGTGCCATGGTGAGACCTCTAGCAGCGGATGGGTCGCACGCAAGCGCGCAGCCAGCTTACTAGCACCGTTGCAGAACTTGACGCGCACAACTTGCCCTCCTCGCTCCGGCCCGCCGCGGCCCCGCGCTGAACCGTCACGATTGTTGGCGACGCCGCACGCCCCGCGCACACAGCGAGAGAAGGACCAGAAAGCGCTGGTCCTTCTCTCGCGCTCTCTTCTCCGCGCTTTTCCGCCGGCCCAAGGGGTTCCGGCTGCGCCCGGCGGCCGGACCCGCACCGCGCTCCGGGTGAACGCAGCAGGCCGCTACCGCGCTACCCACGTAGCCGTGTGTCGGCGCCGGCCGAGTCCGTCAACGCGGAAGACCGGCGCAGGATTGTGCAAAGGATTCCTTGGAGCAGGTTCGCCGCCCGCGTACAAGACGCCTCGGTCGCGGCGCAATGAAGAGGAAAAAGCGACGTGGTGTCAGGTAAGACAATCGGCCTCGAATTCCAAATCCCCTGCCCGATTCCCCAGTGCCCCTTCGACGTTTGATCGGTTCCGGCCTCGCGGCGGACCCGTGTCACGCTCGCAGTGGAAACGGCAAGTCGTTACCGCGCAGGATCCGTGGCCGAGTGTCGGCGACGGCCAAGTGCGGCAGCGCGGAAGACCGGCGCAGCGTTGCGCAACGCCTTGCGCCAATTGGGGCTTGCGAACGGATGCGGAGGTCACTGATTCAGATGAGTCCTTCCTCCTAATGGTCCTGTTCTCACCTTTCGCCGGGCCCCTCGTGCCTGCGGTGCAATATGGCCGCGCCGCCTTCTCGCAATTGTCGCGAGCGGCCAGTGCCGCCACACGACAACCATGGCTCGTGCATCGGCTTGTCGGAATGACCTCGACCTCCGTCACCACCCGGCCGCCATGCGGAGCAGCTCCCCTGGCCCGGCGCCAGCCCGGAAGGTGGAGTGCGAGGCGGGAACCACGGCGTCTGGTGGTTCTCGCCTTGCTCCGCCCGCCGCGGCCCCACGTGTTGGCAGCGCCGGTGTTGCGGAGCGCCGCGGCGCCCGCGCATACAGCGAGGAAAGGACCACAGAGCGGTGGTCCTTCCCGTCGCGCTCCCATCTCCGCGCTCTTGCGCCGGCCCATGGGGTCGCGGCTGCGCACGGCGGCCGATCCCGCGCGACGCTCCGGGTGAACGCGGCAGGCCGCCACCGCGCCGCACGTGTAGCCGTGTGTCGGCACCGGCCGAGTGCGGCGTTGCGGAATACCGCCGCACGGTGGAGCAACGGCTTACAGCGAAGGGCCCGGCGAGAGGATGCGGAGGTTTTTGATTCAGATCAGTCGCCAAAGGGACCTCTGTTTACCTTTCGCCGGGCCTATCGCTCCGGCTGTCCACCATGACCCCGGCGGTATTCCGCGAAAGTCGCGAGCGGCCGGCGCCATACGACAACGATGGATCGTACACCGTCGTGCCGGAATAACCTCGACTTGTGCCACCAGCCGGCCGCCTTGCGGCGCCGGTGTTGCACGATACCGTGCCCCACGCCCACCGCAGCTTCCAGTTGTGTGTCGTGGGGCGGACTGCTCCACTTACATATTGCCCGCTGTCGGCGCCCCGAGCTGCATGAAATCCGCAAAGAACGGCAGGTGCGCGAGCAGCCCGCCGTCCACCGCAATCACCTCGCCGGTGATCATGGCGGCATCATCGGACGCGAGAAACACGACGACATTGGCCAGGTCTTCCGGCCGGCAGATGCGCGTGGTCAACGTGTGCCGTAGCAGCATCTGCTCGAGTTCCGGCGTCATGCTGGCCTTGAACGTGGGCGTCTGTGTGCCTCCCGGACAGACCGCGTTGCAACGGATACCCTGCTTGCCGTACTGGGTCGCGATGTACTTCGTCAGCGTATTGATTGCCGCCTTGGACACCCCATAGGCAGCACGCACCAGGTCGCCGGCCAGGCCCGAGCCGGACGAGGTATTCACGATGGCACCACCGCCGCCCTTGATCATGTGCGGGATGGCGTACTTGCAGGCGAGCATGGTGCCGCGGACGTTTATCTCCATCACCAAGTCCCAGACGGCCGTATCCATCGTCACAATGTCAGCGTCGGCTCGCGGTATGGCGGCGGCATTGTTGTGCAGGATGTCGAGCTTCCCGAACACGCGCAGCGCGGTTTCGACCATCGCCACAATTTCGCTTTCACTGCGGAGATCGACGTGGCAAGCGACCGCCTCGCCACCTTCGCTTCTGATCCGCGCAGCCAGCCGTTCGACCGGCTCCTGCAAGACGTCGGCGACCACCACCCGTGCGCCCTCGCGTGCCATCAGCAACGCCGCCGCACCGCCGATACCAACGCCTTCGTCAACCAGCGTTGCACCGGTGACGACGGCGACCTTGCCAGTCAGCCTTCCCATGCCTCCCTCCTTTTCCGGTTCAAGCCCGTCCCGTTTGGCTCTCCCTCACGCCCCCAGTGTCGGCCGTGAAATTCCCGCGTGCCACCCCGATTGACACGTTCCCGCTCGCCTTCATAATGGACACACGAATCCCCGTTCGTTTTATACCGTTTGGAGCCATCGTGGCGAGGACCATTGAAGGGTGACCAGCATGGACCGTTCGCAGCCCGAGCATCCTGTGGAACATCTTCACGTGGATTTGGACATCGTCTACAACTGGCAGTACGACACCACCCGCCGCCAGCTCATGCGCTTGTACGAGAACGCCAAGCGCGATCAATGGAACGCCACGTCGCGGCTGGACTGGTCGATCGACGTGGATCCGCACAGCGAACTCGTGCCTGACATGGCCCTGGGCATCTTCGGCACCGAGATGTGGGACCGGCTGACCATGCCAGAGCGGGAGCGCCTGCGGCACGAGGCGATCACCTGGCAGCTCTGCCAGTTCCTGCACGGCGAGCAGGGGGCCTTGCTCGCCACCGCGCAGATCGTCGATGCCGTGCCCTGGTTCGAGGCCAAGCAGTATGGCGCCTCGCAGGTGATGGACGAAGCGCGGCACGTCGAGGCCTTCCGCCGGTTCGTACGGGAGAAGCTGGGTCACGAGTACCCGATCAATGCGCAGCTCAA
>JAGDMS010000415.1 GCA_017860575.1 Deltaproteobacteria bacterium
GATCGGTGGTCTGCACCACCAAACCGCGCCCCCCCAAGTCAGACAACAACGATGAATCCGTTTGCATGTATAAAAAAGCAGGCGCTCTGCAAATTCCCACCCTCCCCTGCCCGAGGCATGGAGGGGCCTGTCCGACGAGGGCGCAAAGTTACATCAATTTGCCACCGCATCACAGGACCCGAAAGCCGCAGGAGACCAACAAGGGGAGGTCACTATGTGAATATTTGTTATACTGCCCCGCAGAAGACATGACCCAAAGACAGCTTTTTGACCGAGCCTAGCCAGTGATCAAACCGTTCCTGACCGAATTGCACGCCGTTTTCAAATCCGTATTGGGGCATAGCTTGGGGGTATTAACTCTCACACTGGGCGCAGTTCTCATACTGGCCGGACTGGTCGGCAGTGACCAGGTGGAGGCAAACCGGGCACCGATGCCGGTTGCCGTTGCGCTCGATATCGCACCCTCCGTGGCCACCACGAACACCGCGGATCTTGCTCCATCCTCACCGTCGGGAGCGACTGCAGAGCGGCAGCAAGCCGGGGATACCACCTCATGGCGAGACATGGAGGTGCGCAGGGGCGACAACCTTTCGCTTATCTTTGGACGTGCGGGGTTGAATGGCGCTGACCTGCAAGCGGTACTGGACGCCGACGCCAGCACCAAATCCCTTCGCAACATCTACCCGGGCCAAACGGTGTCGGTCAAGCTCGACAGCGCGGGACGGCTGAGCGAAATGCGCTATGCCAAGTCTCCGCTCGAGACCCGCATATTCACCCGCACGAACGAAGGCTTCTCCGCAACCGAAGAGACCCGCTCCCCCGAGGTTCGCAAAGCATTCAGGCATGCCAGCCTCAAGAGCTCGCTATTCGAAGCGGGGAAGGAAGCCGGCTTGTCGGGCCGCCTTGTCCTCGAACTCGCAAACGTATTCGGCGGAGTTATCGACTTCGTACTCGACCCGCGCGCCGGTGACTCGTTCAGCATCCTCTACGAAGAGCAGTATCTCGACGGTGAAAAAATCGGTGAGGGAGCGATCATCGCGGCGGAGTATGTCAACGACGGCAAACGTTTCTCGGCATTCCGCTACACAGATTCCAACGGCGACCAAGGCTACTTCAGCGCAGACGGCGTGAGCATGCGCAAGGCTTTCATGCTGGCACCGCTGGATTTCACGCGGGTGAGCTCCAACTTCAACATGCGCCGGATGCACCCCATCATGAAGGTGATTCGTCCGCACCGCGGGGTGGATTACTCTGCCTCTACCGGTACGCCGGTGTACGCCTCGGGTGATGGCAAGGTCACGGCTTCGGGCTACAGCCGCTCCAACGGCAACTACGTCTACATCCAGCACGAAGGCCGCTACATGACGCGGTACCTGCACCTTCACAAGCGAACGGTCAAACCGGGCGAGCGCGTGAAGCAGGGCCAGACCATTGGCACGGTTGGCGCGACGGGCCTGGCGACGGGTCCTCACCTGCACTACGAATTCCTGGTCGATGGCGTGCACAAGAATCCGCGCACAGCGCTCGAGTCATTGCCGCGCGCCAGGACGCTGGCGGGCAAGGAACTCGCGTCGTTCCGCGCGAACATTTCAGGCGTGCAAACGCAGCTAGCGACTTACACGAACGCCTGGGAGATGGCGGTGGTCGGCGCCGCCGAGTGAAGCCGTACTGAATGTCGCCGGTCGACGGTTTGTTTGTAGGCCTGCTGTCCGGCACCAGCATCGACGCCATCGACGCCGCACTCTTTCTGATCGAAGGGCATTCGATCCGGATGCTCAGCGCCATGGCGATGCCGATCGAATCGCCCATCAAGTCCGAACTCCTGTATCTCACCGAATGCGAAACCGTCTCGCCAGACCGGATCGGACTGATCGATCGGCGCTTCGGCGCATGCCTGGCAAACGCGGTGCTGCAACTGCTGGCCAGCGCCGGCGAGCCGCCGGAGGCGATCCGCGCCATAGGCAGCCACGGCCAGACCATCCGCCATCGCCCTGCCAGGGCGGGAACCATAACGCCCGGGTTCACCTGGCAGATCGGGGATCCGAACACGATCGCGGAGGCGACCGGAATATGCACGGTCGCGGACTTCCGCCGACGCGACGTTGCAGCCGGCGGCCAAGGGGCACCGCTGGTTCCGGCGTTCCATCTCTGGGCTTTCGGTTCCGACACCCGGGAGCGGGTGATACTGAATATTGGGGGCATGGCGAACATTTCGGTGCTGCATCCCTCTGCCGCCCATCCCGTGCAAGGATTCGATACCGGGCCCGGAAACGCGCTGCTGGACGGATGGAACCGAAGACATGGCAAGGGCGATTACGACCGCGACGGCAATTGGGCCCGTTGCGGCAGCAGCGACCCCCTGCTTCTCGCGCGGCTGCTCGCACACCCCTATTTCAGCCTGGCAGCCCCCAAGAGCACCGGGCGAGAAGAGTTCAATCTTGCCTGGCTGGATGGGCTGTTGAGCGGGTTGGACGTCGCGGATCATGACGTGCAGGCGACCCTGCTGAACTTCACGGTGACAACCATCGCCGACGCGATACTCGACAACTTGCCGGAATCCGGCGAGGTATTCGTCTGTGGCGGCGGGATCCACAATGCCTGCCTGATGGGAAAACTACGGGAGCGGCTTCAACCCCGCCGGGTAGAGAGCACCGCGGCGCTTGGCATCGAGCCGGACTGGGTGGAAGCGGGGCTGTTTGCCTGGCTGGCAAGACAGACTCTGAGCGGCCTGCCCGGGAATCTCCCGTGCGTCACCGGAGCCGGACACCCGGTCGCGCTGGGCGCAATTCATCCCGGACGCAGCGGCCTGCGATCAGACTGAAAATGAAGAGCCACACCCGCACGTTGCAGTGGCGTTGGGGTTTCTTACGACGAACTTGGACCCGTCCAGTCCTTCCGTATAATCAATCTCGGAACCAACCAGATACGGATAGCTGAGCGCATCCACCACGACCCCTATCCCGTCCTTCTCGACGACGGTGTCATCCTCTTCGATGGTTTCCTCGAAGCTGAAACCGTACTGGAATCCAGAACATCCGCCTCCCGTGACGAACACGCGCAGCTTCAGTCGCGGGTTGCCTTCGTCCTCGATCAACGCGCGCACTTTCGTCGCCGCGCGCTCGGTGACCAGCAGGACCGACGGGGTAAATGTCTGCGCTAGGTTCACATCTGGCACCTGGATGACTACTCGGGCAATTTTCATTTAACCTAGCAAACAAGTCAACTATTTGAAAATTCCGATTCACCATCCGCCGACTCGCCGGCAGCCGTACCGGGCTCGGGTAATCCACCGTTGAACAGCAGCCGGCCGTTGACTTGCGCCCCCTTCGACATCTCGAGCAGGTTGTAGCGCACGTCACCATTGATCACCGCGCGCGGCGCAAGCTCTGCGTGATCTGTCGAGTGGACATTCCCGGTTACGGTTCCATTCACCACGATCAACGGCGCCGAGACGTTGCCGTGAACATGCCCCCCCTGCAAAACCCTCACCACGGCCTGCTCGTCTCCGACGGCAAATATGTTGCCGTTCACCCGGCCCTCGATCTCCAGGACCCCCGCGAACGTGATGGTGCCGTCAATCACGGCTCCCGGCGCAATCAGCGTCGTTTCCCCATGCTCGCCCGACGAACCGAAGCCTTTCCACATCATGTCAGTCCTCCACCACAGTCCAATCGAAGGTTCGTTCCGCCTGCTGCGGTCTCCCCGCCTTGATCTCGGCCCGCACGCGCACCTGCAAAGGCTGGAATCCTTCGGGCAGGGAAAAATCGCCTTCCAGGGTCTGAAAATACAC
>JAGDMS010000416.1 GCA_017860575.1 Deltaproteobacteria bacterium
GCGTTGGTATCGACCGCAAAGCCGGTGTTGCTCGCCGCCACGTCATTGGCCACGATCAGGTCGAGGTTCTTGGCAATCAGTTTCCGTTCCGCGTTCGCGGTGACCTGCTCCGTTTCCGCGGCGAACCCGACGAGGATTTGCGTGGTCTTGCGCACCGCCAACTCCGCCAGGATATCGGTGGTGCGCTCCAACTCCAGCACCATCGGTCCCTCACCTTTTTTCAGCTTCTGTTGCGCGACCGTGGCGGGGCGGTAATCGGCCACCGCCGCAGCCATGAGAATGATGGTGGCCGACGCCGCTTCCGCCAGGACCGCCTGGCGCATGTCCTCCGCCGTAATGACATCGTGGCGCCAGACCCCGTGCGGGGTCGGCAGCGCCGTCGGCCCGGCGACGAGGCGAACCTCCGCGCCGCGCCGCCACGCAGCCTCGGCGAGCGCGAACCCCATCTTCCCGGTGGAGCGATTCGAGATGAACCGCACCGGATCGAGCGCTTCCCGATTGGGGCCCGCCGTGACCAGCACGCGCTCGCCGGCCAGGTCCTGCGGAGTGACGGCACGCTCGATCTCCGCCAGCAGAACGTCGGTGTCCGGCAGCCGGCCCTTGCCCTCGTAGCCGCAGGCAAGAAAACCCTCCCCCGGCTCGACGATCCGCAACCCGAACTGCCGGAGGCGATCGAGATTGGCCTGCACGATCGGGTTTTCGTACATGTGCACGTTCATCGCGGGCGCCAGGACGACCGGCGCGCGGGTGGCCAGCAAAACGGTCGTGATCAGATCGTCGCCGATGCCGGCGGCGATCTTGCCAATGACGTTGGCCGTTGCCGGTGCGATGACGATGACGTCGGCGGAATCGGCCAACCGGATGTGTCCGATCTCGGATTCCTGTGTCAGATCGAAGGTGTCGGTGGCAACCGGGTGCCCCGACAGGGTCTGCAGCGTCAGCGGGGTGATGAATTGTTGCGCTCCACGGCTCATCATCACGCGAACGACGGCGCCGGCACGCGTCAGCACGCGCGTCAATTCGGCGGCCTTGTAACAAGCAATGCCGCCGGTCAATCCCAGGACGACGGTCTTACCCTTCAGCCGCTCCCGCATCGGACTCGGAGACCTCCTCGAGTTGCCGCATCGTCATACCCTCGCGCGCCAGCGAATAGAGTCCCGCCGCGACCACGCCGACAAATTGGGTGACATGCAGAATGATGGAATAGGCAAACGCATCGCTCTTCGAGACACCGAATATCGCCAGGGACAGCGTGCAGCCCACCTGAAACGCGCCGATGTAGCCGGGCGCCGACGGCGCCGACACCGCGATGGCGATGACGGCGGTCACCACCACGGAGCCGACGATGAGCGGCACCGGCAGCTGGAATGCCAGCAAGCCACACAGGTAGATCAAGGCAATGACCATCCACAAATACAATGACCACCCGAGAAGCTGCAGAAACGTCAGCGGACTGTCGAGGATCTCAAGTGCCTGCACGAAGCCTTCCAAGAAATGATCCACAGGCTCCGCCACCTGGTGTGGCAGCGGGCGGAGCAACGTACGGATGGCCCGCAACGCCAGGGATTCCTGCCAGCGCACCAGGGCGACCACTCCGCCCACGACCACCGCCAACCCGAAGAGGCGATACCCCCACTGGCGTACGTCGTCGGAGACCGCGACCGCGGACGCCGAGACACCAAAGAGGAAGAGGATGGTGAACATGTCAAAGATCCGCTCGAGCACCACGGTGGCCAGAATCCCGCTCAGGGGTTCCCGCTCCTTGCGGCTGACCAGCACCGGACGAATCACCTCGCCGATGCGCAGGGGGAGCAGCATGTTCGCCATGAATCCGATGTTGGTAGCAGCCACCAGCGTCGCCATTGCGGGCGTGCCCACCGGTCGCAGCAGCAGCCGCCAGCGCTGCGCGCGGATGAGCAGGGTCCACCACGTGATCCCGACCATGGGCACCACGTACAGGTACTGGGCTCGGGCCAGGGCGTCCGCCGCCTCGCTCCACTTGACGCCCCGCACGGCCAACGCCAGAAACACCGCCGAGATGGCGATGCTCAAGCCAATACGCAGGCTTCGATTCACGGCGCACTTTCCGGTGCGCGCGGTGCCGCCGAAACATCGCCCCCCGGTTCGGGCACAACCCACGGCGTCGTTGGCGCCCGCTCGGCGAGGCCCCAGATCATCAACCCGAGACCAGCCAGCATGATCCCCGTCCCCGTCCAGACAGCGGCACTCTCCAGAGCGATGCCGCTGCCCACCATGGCGACGAACATGCCAATGACCCGCTTTGCCCGCGAGACCAATTCGGGCGGCGCCGGGTCAGGCATCGGAACGCTCCCCCAACACGCCCAGAACATGCACCACGCGTTGCACGGCCGACGCATTGCTGAGCGCGGCGAGAACCACGACGGTCAGAATCACCAACCAGTAATGTGGCGCGTGGAGCCAGGGCGTCATGTGCTCGACCAGCGCACCGAAAACGCACCCGAAGCCCAGAATGACGTAACGTTCGGGGCGCTGGAGAAGACCGACCTTGCATTCCGCCCCGAGCGCCTCGGCGCGAGCGCGGACGTAGCTCACCATCAGCGTCCCCAGAAAGGCGAAGAGCACGACCCACAGCATCCAGGAGGAGCGAAAAAAGATCGCCAAGCCAAGGTACGCAAGCGAGTCGGCGTAGCGATCGACCACCGAGTCCAGGAACGCCCCGCGGGCACTACCTCCATGCGTGCGCCGCGCCACGCGGCCATCGATGATGTCGAGCGTTCCGGTGCACAACAATAGCCAGCCGGCCGTGAACACCATGCCGCAGGCGTAGCAAACGGTCACCAGCACGCTGCCGACCAGTTGCGCGTACGACAAGTACGCCGGCGCCACACGCCAGCGCACAAAGAATTCCTCAATTGGCGCGAGATTCTCGATGTACCAGCCGCGAATGCCGGCGCTGAGCACCGCCGAGCCGCGCACGCCGGAGAGATCGTGCGGCCGTTGCAGATACGCACGGATGCTCACCACGGCGGTGCCGAGAATGAACACGAGCAGGGCCAGTGCAAACGCCTGTTCGAGTATGGATGGGTAGTAGTCCACCAGACACGCAGGAGGTAGTACCGCGCCTCTCCGACACTCGCTGGGGCACCGCAATCAGGCCCTGCTTGGGTGCACAACGCGCGCGGCTACTTGCGGAAGCGGGACGGGAACTCGGCGGCGAACTCGCGGTCGGGGTGCATTTTCCTCGCCCGCTCGATCAGC
Organism: Deltaproteobacteria bacterium; assembly: GCA_017860575.1. GTDB lineage: Bacteria > Desulfobacterota > Binatia > HRBIN30 > HRBIN30 > JAGDMS01. The sequence goes on from JAGDMS010000416.1 coordinate 3,241, forward strand.
ACCTCTTCGGTCTCCGGGTTGTTCGGATCGGGTATGCAGCAGTCCACCGGACACACTGCCTTGCACTGCTCCTCGTCGAAAAAGCCGACACATTCACTGCACTTATCGGGAACGATGTAATAGATGTCATCTTTGATGGCCGCGTGCGTCGCACCATCGAGTTCCCAGCCGGCGCCGCCCTCATAGATCGCCGTGTTCGGGCACTCGGGCTCGCAGGCACCACAATTGATGCATTCTTCCGTGATGATCGTCGCCATATTCCTCCTACCTCCTCAGCAAAACTCAGCCACCGGTAGCATACGGGAAACCGAAAGTCGAAACCGCCCACATGGGCAGGCCGCCACACGGGCGGGCATGGTCACGCGCCATTGCGGGAAGCGCTGCTGTCGCCGCTAGACCACAATCGTCGGCGGCGCCGCGCGCAGACGTTCCGCTGCGATGGCCTCGAGCACCCGGCGCGCAATATCGACGAACAGGCGGCTGACAGGATGGTCCGGCCGATCGACGACAATCGGCTTGCCCGCATCCCCACCGGTGCGCACGTCG
>JAGDMS010000417.1 GCA_017860575.1 Deltaproteobacteria bacterium
GGTCGGATACTCCGGCCAGTCGACGTTCATCGTGGCCTGCAAGCGCTGGTTCGGCGTGACGCCGAAGGCCTATCGCGAAGGGATGCTGCGTCGCGCGGCATCGCCGACGGGTTTCCCCGGCGCTTGCGGGCCGTCTGGGACAGAGACCGGAGGTCGCCGACCAGGTAGAGGTCGACGGTTACCGACCAGGGCCCTGTGACGTGTCAGCAACCACGTGAAGCGGCCAAACCGGACTAAGGCGGCGGTTGACGCGGCGGCATGCGATCCATGATCTACAAGCGCACTGCGGCCAGGCTCCGCGCGCAGGCATGACCGCCCTGACGGTACCGCTATTTCATTTCCGGTCCTTGTGCGTGACTACAGGCAGACGAACGTGTCATTGAAGGAGTTGGTCGATGCGCTGCCGCCACCGAAGAACACCATCTTCCTGCTCGGCAGATCGAAAGCTCCCATGGCGTCACGCAGCGGGGCGCAGGGACTTGGGCTCGCCAGCGTCCAGGTGCCTGAGGTCGCGCTGCTGAACGTGAAGTACCAGACATCGGTGTTGTGGGTGTCGTTGGTGTCGACGAAGCCATTGACCACCATCAAGCGGGGGTTCACGGCACTCCTGGTGTCCCAGGCCATGCTGGCGCTGTGCACACAGGGACCCTGATTGGTCGCGGTGATCTTCACCCAGTTGCTCCCACTCCACGAGTAAAGATCGCACAGCGTTGAGACGTTCTGCTTCTGGCCGCCGAAGAGCACAACGCGGTCCATGGAGATACTGGCGCCATTGGAGACATGCGTGGGCACGAAAACCGCGGAGGCCGATCGGCGCGCCGGAGGCACCGTGGCAGGCGTGTTCGGCATCCAGGCCGAGCCATTGAACGTGAAGGTGTCGTTCAGGTTGGCATTGTCTGCTCCGACGCCACCGAAGAGCACGTAGTAGCCGCGAGTGGGATCGTAGGCCATGGTCGACATCACCCGCGCCGAGGGGCATGGCGACTTCCTGCTGCAACTCACTTTGGTCCAGGTTCCCGTGGCCTCGGTGTAGTACCAGGTCTCGCCGAGCATCCCGACGCCGTTCGTACCACCGGCGGCGACGCACTTGCCGCCGCCGCAGGCCCAGGCGATGTGGCCTCGACCCGTCGGAATCGCACGTCCGGTGGGCGCCAGCGTCCACGCGAACTTGTCTACTCGGTAGTACCAGAGGTCATTGAAAAACGAGTAGTTCGACTGGATGCCGCCGGTCCCGCCGAAAGCGTAGATTCGGCTGGTGGTGGCGGTCGTGCCGCCGTTCGACGTGACACCGTGCCAATAGCGCCCGGGCGGGGTTTGCGCCTGAACTTGCGCCGCACACACCAGCAGCGTGATGGCGATCAGTAGTTTCTGCATGGTTCTCTCCAGCGGGTGATGGTTGGAATTCTCACTTCCAGTCCAGGCCCTTTGTGTCCTCAACGCCGCCAGGCGGGGGGCGGAAACTGCCGGTTTGCTGGCCGGTCAAGTTGCTCGCCTTGCCCGATCCATTCGGCTTGATGCGGTAGATGTCGGCCCCTTCCAAGGGCCTCGCCATTCCCCCCGGCGCCCGTAGACGCGATATTCAAACCCAGCCGAGTTCCTTCATCGCCAGGCCGGCATGCCAGATCTTCTGCATGTGCGCGATCCTGTCACCTTCGAAGTGCATCACATACACGTAGTCCGTCGTGACCGTCCTGCCCGTTGGCGGGCACGGGCCGCCCTCTCCGGTATGTGTGCCCCTGAAAACTGCATAGGCTGCGACGGTGTTTCTCTCGTCATCGGTGGCGAACGACTTCAGATCGAAGCGCCCGTCAGGAATGAACGTCAGCAGTCCCTTCATCCACTCGGTGTATTGCTGCAGCGTGCGCACGTCAGCGAGCGGCTCGGCCTGTGCAGCAAAGGTTGCCTCTGGCATGCACCATTCACGACAGACAGCCCAGCCTTTTCCGGTTTCGCAGGCCTCGAAGAACTTCCTGGCGATCGGTGTGATTGACGACATCGTCGCAACCTCTCCTGATGGGTACCGGCACCGGTTGTCGGTCGTGCTGAGCTACGCACGCATGAAGCTACTGGCGTGCCCTTGTCGCCGCATCGCCCAAATGGGTAATGCGACGCAGAAAAGGGCGTACTGCCCGGGCAATGAGGCCGGTGGTCGCGGTCGGTGGAAAAGGCGGTATGCTTACAAAATCGCCTCCACCTGCGCCCGTGGTGTCGGTGGGGCTGACCGCACCGACCAGACGATTCGCGGGACGAGAAGTTGACCAGTCTTGAAGAACTCGTCGGCCGCATCTATGAAGCGGCAGTTGAGCCTGATACCTGGCCGTCCGTGCTGCATGACATTGGACGATCTGTAGATGCCGTCGGTGCGGCGTTGGCCGCGGCACGCAGTGACAGATGGGTCGGGTGGCGCTGTTCTCCCGGTACGCCGCCCGAATTCGACAGTTACCTGCGTTCCGACGCTCCGACCCGCAGCCAGATCACGACTCGGCTGGTCCAGGCGAATCGGGCTGGCTTCGTGCCAGATGAGGACGTGCTCGCGGAAGAAGCATGGCTGGCAGACCCGTTGATGGCCGAGTTTGCGTCCCCGGCTGGCCTGCACCACGCCGCGGCCACCGCCATCCACGTTCCGAATGGCGATTTGATCGTCATTCACCTGCATCGACGGACTGGACTACCGAGGTTTGATGCCGACGACTTGGCGAGGCTGGACGCCGTGCGGCCGCATCTGGCGCGAGCGGCCATGCTGGCCGCGCGCTGGCGGCTCGAGAAACTGCACGCCGCGTCGGAAGCGCTGGCGCTCGTCGGGCTGCCTGCAGCGATCGTCGATGCCCGTGGCCGGGTCCTGGCGGCCAACGCACTGATCGAACACATGTCGACGTGGATCGTCTGGCTACCCGGCGACCGGGCTGCGCTCATCGACACGACCGCCAACGAATTGCTGCATCGCGCCTTTCGCGAACTCGACAATCCCGTTGCTTCGTCGGTTCGATCGATCCCGATCAGGGCTAGCACGACATCGGACGCAGCGGTAGTCCACCTGGTCCCGGCTACTGGAAGAGCGCGCGATCTCTTCAACGGTGCACTTGGAATCCTGGTGATTACGCCGGTGTCCGGCTCCAGCGCGCCCGGCGGGAAGATACTCCAAGCGCTTTTTGACCTGACACCCTCTGAGGCCCGGGTGGCGGAAGGCATTGCGGAAGGGGTCAGCCTCAACCAGTTGGCCGCTCTGCACTCGGTCACCATTGATACGGTTCGCGCTCAAGCCAAGGCCGTCTTTGCAAAGACCGGCACTCACCGTCAGGCACAGGTAGCTGCACTGCTGGCCGGCCTTCCGAAGATGCCCCTCGGCTAGCTCGATTTCGGCGCCAGGTCGCAGTCGTCGAGGCTGTGGCTCGATCGAGTCTTCGGCGCAACTAGCCAATGGCCCATTGGGCAGCGATTCGCCCCACTTCAGCGAGCACAGCTTCATGCCGACGCTCGGTCTGCGCGGTGTATTCGCCGCTGTCGAAATACGCAGCGATGATGATGGGGGGCCTGCCGGGAGGGAACGTAATCGCGACATCATTGCACTTGTTCGTCGTTCCCTCAGTGCGTCCGGTCCCGGTCTTGTTCCCGGAACGCCACTCGGCGGGGAGACCGGCACGCAGCCGATAGCGGCCCGTGTCGGTATCCTGCATCCACTGCAGGAGGCGTTCACGGGAACTACTCTGCAATAGATCGCCGGTCGTGATCCGCCCGACGAGATGCGCCATCGCCAGGGGCGAGGTGGTATCGCGCATGTCGGCGGA
>JAGDMS010000418.1 GCA_017860575.1 Deltaproteobacteria bacterium
GCTTGGAGTAGCCATGAACTCCGGGATTTCGTCATTCCCGCAATCTTTAAGCGGGAATCCACCGCGCCCCCTCTTGGATGCCCGCTGGGAGATTGCGGGCATGACGGACCTAAGGGAACACGCCGGTTCATGGGCAGCTTGCCGAAGGGTGTTTTCTTCGTTTATCGACAGTCTCTTGCACGGGCAGGACGACGAACCGTTCCTGCACAGAATCTCCGACACATGAGACTGGACAGCTATGGCTTGCAAGTGACTGCCGAGTGTTTGCGCATGGTGGGATGTGATGGTATACGGACGCCCGGCGGGTCAAGCTACGTTCTTCTTCAAGGAGGACAACAATGCGCTACGTCATCTTCTTAATACTTGGTGGCCTCATCGGCATGTTCGGGCGGAAATACTTCAGCGGCGAGGCGTATGGCCTCGTTCCGGATACCGTCGTGGGTGTTCTCGGTGGCCTCGTCGGTGGCTGGATCGCCACGGCGATTTTCGGCGCTGGGACGCTCGGTGTGTTGATCTCGCTCGTTGTTGCGGTGGCGGGCGCTGCCGCGCTCGTCGGCCTGGTGCATAGCAGCAAGAGCGGCGCGGCGGGCAGCTGAGCCCGCCGCCCGAGGTTGCCCGCAGCCGCGGCATCCTCGTGCAAGAGACTGTCGGTCTTCTCCAGCGGGTGCCCCCTTCGACAGGGCTCAGGACAGGCTTCGAGACGTCGCCAGAATCCTTCGAGACGCTTCGCTCCGAGTGCGGCGGCTCGTCAGGGCGAGCGGCCTTGTTGTTGTTTTTAAAGGCCAAATTCCGTTCACCCTGAGATCACCGACCGGCGCGACGCCGGCTTGGAGAGACCGCTGCACCCACACGTCTTCGGCGGTTGAAACCGCGGCAACAAGAGCACCAAGCCCACCTGCGTGGGCTCCCGACCGCCCCACGCCGACAGACGGCGATGCACGAGGTCTCAGAAGTCGCCGGCGGACGACTTCGTGCCTTTCGTTGCCGCGAATTCATTCGCCTGGTCAGCGTTATTCTGCAGACGGGCTCGTATGAGTTGCTGACGCCCGCCGGTTGAAACTGCGGCCACAGTCCACTCCATGGGCTTAGAATCGGCGCCCCCTTGTGTTGCTCAACCGCGGCATGACACGGCGATTGATTTTGCGGGGGTGGTCATCTAAGGTTGCGCGCCGAGGACAATCCGGGTGCTGAAAGTCATTCGTCGTAACGCCTCCGCGGCGTGGGTCAAGTTCATTTTCGTTGCCATCGTTATCGTCTTCGTCTTCTGGGGGATGGGTGGGCTCGTTCGTGAGCAGAAGGCGCAGTTCGTCGCGCGGGTCAACCAGGACACCATCGCGCCGGCGGACTATTACCGCGCGTACAACAATCTGCTGCGGCTCTACCAGGACATCTACAAGGACAACTTCAGGCCCGAGTTGATGAAGGCGCTCGATCTGAAGGGCAAGGCGCTGGATCAGTTGATTCGCGTCTACCTCATGCGCCAGGAGGCTCACCGCTTGGGCCTGAGCGTCAGCGATGCCGAGGTGCGGGAAGCCATCGCCCATGTCCCCGCCTTCCAGCAGAACGGCGCCTTCAGCAAGGACCTCTACCTGCGCGTGCTGCGCTCGAATCGCATCACCCCGGGCGAGTACGAGGAATCGAAGGAAGAGGAGCTGCTGGTCGACAAGCTGCAGAACCTCATCCTCGGTGGCGTAAACGTGAGCGAAGCGGAAGTCCGCGATCGCTACCGGCTGGACAACGAGCAGGTGAACCTGCGCTTCCTCAAATTCGACAACGCCACGTTTGCGTCCCAAGTGCAGCTGACGGACCAAGACCTGCAAACGTATTTCGAGAAGAACCGCGAAAACTTCCGCGAGCCCGAGAAGGTGCGCATCGAGTACGTGTCATTCGATGCGGAGAAGTTCGCCGGACAGGCGCCGGTGTCGGATGCCGAGGTCAAGACCTACTACGACGAGCACGCCGCGGAATATGAGAAGCCGGAGGAGGTACATGCCCGACACATCCTCTTCCGTCTGGCTCCGGAACCGACCGCGGACGAGAAAGCCAAGGTCCGCACACGTGCCGAGGAGGTGCTGGCGAAGCTGAAAGCGGGTGCGGACTTTGCGACGCTGGCCAAGCAGTACTCGGAGGACGCCTCCGCCGCTCAGGGTGGTGATCTGGGAACGTTCGGGCGGGGCAAGATGGTGCCGCCGTTTGAAGCCGCGGCGTTTACCCTGGCTCCGGGACAGATCAGCGACCTGGTCGAGTCGGAGTTTGGTTTTCACATCATCAAAGTGGAAGGCAAAGAGGCGGCGCGGACGCAGACGCTGGACGAAGTGCGGCCGCAGATTGTCGCCAAGGTGACGCAGGAGAAAACGCGTGCCCTGGCGTCCGACCGTGCCGATGCGGCACGCGTCAAAGTCGCCGGTGGTGCGACGCTTGCGGCGGTTGCCGAGGCGAACGGCCTGAGTGTGGCGGCGCCGCCGCCGTTCGGGCAGCATGATGCGATCGCCGGGATCGGGCGCAATGCGGACATTACCAAGGCGGCGTTTGCATCCGCGGCCGGCGACGTCGGTCCCGTCATCGACACCCCAACGGGTTTTGTGTTGTTCCGCGTGGCCGAGCGGTTGCCGTCGCATGTGCCCGAGCTCACGGCGATCCGTGACCGGGTCGAGATCGCGGCCCGCAATGAGCGAGCGGCGGCGCTGGCGAAGAGCGCCGCGGAGTCGGCGCTGGCGGAGCTGCAGAAGCAACCGGATCTCGATGCGGTCGCCAAGGCGCAGCGACTCACGGTCGAAGAAACGGGGGCCTTCCCCCGGTCGGCAACGTCGATTCCCAAGATCGGCGCCTTGCCGGACCTGAGGAAGGCGGCCTTCCAGCTGACGACGGAAAAGCCGGTGGCGCCCGCCGTCTACCCGGTGATGGGCGGCGCCGTCGTGGTGGCGCTCAAGGAGGGCATCCCGGCTGACGACGCCAAGTTCAGCGGCGAGAAGGACACATTGATGAAGCAGGCGGAGGACCGGGCGAAGTCACAGGTGCTCGAACAATTCTTCAACGCGCTCATCGCGCGGGCGTCGATCCAACGCAACGATGACTTCCTTGCCGCCGTCGCCGACACCGGCCGTGAACTCGACGCCGGTGGACCGCGCCGCCGCTAGGCAACATCCCCCGTGCCCAGGAGTCACGCGCTGCCGCGGAGGTGCTGGGGGCATTGAGGTCACCCGCCGTACGGGTGCCGCGACCGTCCGGGTTGATCGTGCGGGCCCAGGAGTTTGGGCAGATGAGGCTGGTCTCGCAGTGAATCGGAGAAGCATTTGCGACCAACAAAATCTCGGTAGGATGTTACGGCGCACGCAGGGGCTGCCCGAAATGGCGGGAGTTGTTAGGAGGAGCCTAGTCAGCATCACGACACCATACAGCGAAGCTCTGGGTCCATCGCACGACCGCTCGTCCGACGTTAGGCCTCTGATCGAAGAGGTCCACGACAGCCGTACGGAGACAAATGGTCTCCCTGACACGATCCATTTGATACCGCGCTTCGTTACCTTCTCTTCGGCAAATCGCTAACGTCCGTGCGAGATGGGTGTGATGGTGGATTTGGCGCGGCCACAGTCGGTGCGGTGGGGGTTAGGATGCGTTGCTCCCCTTGCGCGTTCGTATGCTGGGGAGGAACTTAGCGGAGAGGCCGTGGGGTGATCGATTTCGAGCTCTCAGCTGCCCAGCGTTTTCGCCGAGACAAGGCAAGAGAATTTGCTTCGGAGTGTATTGCTCCGATTGCAGATTCTGTGGACCGTAACCAT